>JAKPXC010000142.1 GCA_029567705.1 Candidatus Cloacimonadota bacterium | reverse complement strand
GATCAGGATTCCGCGTTTCGGATTGTGGATTGGAACGTAATCTTCCTGCTGATCGGCATGATGATCGTGATGGGTATCCTGCGGGAAACCGGAGTTTTCCAGTGGATAGCCATAAAAACTGCCAAGCTGGCCAAAGCCCGGCCCTTGCGGATCATGCTGATGATGTTTGCCGTCACGGCTGTGATCTCTGCTTTTCTGGATAACGTTACCACCGTGATGATTCTGGTGCCGATTGCCATTTTGATCGCCAATGAGCTCAAGATTACGCCGGTGCCCTTTATTATCACCATGGCTATTGCTTCCAATATTGGCGGTACAGCCACAATGATCGGTGACCCGCCCAATATCCTGATCGGCAGTGCAACTCATTATTCCTTTATGGATTTCATTTTTAATCTCTCCCCGGTGATTGTGATCATTACCACCGTGAGCCTGGGAATCACTTGGCTGCTGTTTCGCAAAGGGATGAGAGTAAATAATACGGCTCGTGCCAAGCTGATGAGTTACCGGGAAGATAACCTGATAGCCAACCGCAAGTTATTGTATAGCAGCCTGGTGGTGGTGTTTCTGATGCTGGTTGCATTTATACTGCAGGACCGCCTGCATCTCAAGATTGCCACGATTGCCATGCTGACCGCTGTGATTCTGCTGATCTTCAGCAATCGCAAGAAGGTCGATCACGTGCTCACCAAGGATATAGATTGGTCTACCATCTTCTTCTTCATCGGACTCTTCATCATCGTTGAAGCTCTGCAGCAGACAGGCTTTATCTCTCTGGTTTCAAACCAAATCATCGTGTTGTCTCATAACGACCTGAAGACCACTTCCATGATTGTTCTGTGGGTATCCGGAATCTTCTCCGCTATAATCGATAATATACCTTTCGTTACTACCATGATCCCCATGATTCAGAACATTGGATCCCATTATTCCGGCCATGTGATGGATCCCGTCTGGTGGTCGTTGTCTCTGGGTGCATGTTTGGGTGGCAATGGCACATTGATCGGCGCTTCCGCCAATATCGTCTCTGTGGGCATAGCGCATAAGAATGGCTATAAACTGAGCTTCTGGGATTTTACCAAGCTGGGTGTGATCTATACCTTGAGTTCGCTGGCAGTCTCCACAGCTTACATACTGCTAAGATACTTCTGATGTTCTGGTTGAATAAGCTCTCCCGGCATCAAGATCAGGAGATGGTTTCTTCCACCGGAATCAGGAAAATCTTGATCATTCCCTTTTTTTGAAGGTCCAGGCCGGAATTCTTCAGTTCTTCCAAAGCGAAGCTGATTTCCTCTTTTTCCGCCACACCCATGATCACGCTTCCATAGCCTTGGCGAAGATCCGGAGAATCTTTGAAAGAGGCAAAGAGAGGGATGTCATAGAGCATCTTTTGCCCCAGGGTTTCACCCGCCAAAACGATAGTATCTTCAATGCCCGCCTCAGCGAGAGCCAGAATCACATCATCCAGATATTTATCGCTGTATAAGTGCAGAATCATATACATAATATTACCTCTGTCAATCCTTTAACCTCAATTCTCCAGCTTTGCCCAAGCCATACTTCACCAGAACCGGACCGATCAGCATGATCAGAAAAGTCGAGGCTGTCATCACGCTGATCACTTGCGTTGCCTGAGTGGTTAGATTCATATCATTTAGTATCTTGGCAGCACCCAAACTGAGCCCGATAGCCACTCCGGCCTGCGAAAGCAGGGTGTAACCCAAATACTTGCGTACCCCAGCACTCGATCCTGCCACCTTGGCTCCCCACCAAGCACCTCCAAACTTTCCCAGAGACCTGAAGACTATGTATACCAGTATCAAAACAGAGTAGGAGGCTATGATGCCAAAGTCCAGCTTGGAGCCTAGAAGCACGAAGAACATCAGATATATCGGAGGTGACCATTGGGTGAGGGCATGAGCAAACTTCTTCGTGATAATGCCGTTCTGATTGGTCATAACTATTGCCGCACTCATGGTGAGCAGGATGGGAGAAATATCGTAAACCAGTGCCAATGAGCACATAACAAAGAGAGAGCCCAGCGAGTAAAGCAGGAAAAGGGATTGTTCGTGGATATAGCGTCCAATATGGATCAACAGATAACCCAGTGCGGCTCCGAAGATTATCTCCAGAGCGATGTCTTTGAGGGCTTCCAAAATCGCCATACCCACACTGACATCACTGGCACCCAGCATAATACCCGCCAGAGGAATCCCCAGGGAATAGAGAATCAGAGCATAGATATCATCAAGCCCCATCACGGCAAAGAGCGTGGTAGTCAGCTCTCCCTTGGCGGCATATTGACGAATCACGTCTATTGTGCCGGCTGGAGCGGTCGCACACGCCAAAGCTCCATAGATGATACCCAGAGGTATGCTCTTTGTGAGCAGTGCTGTAGCCAAAGCAGTAACAATAAAAGCCAGGCTGGCTTCAAAGATCACGATGATCAGTATCTTCTTGCCGAGCTTGCGCAACTCGCGGAATCTGAGCTCTGAACCGATGTTGAAGCCGATCAGAGAAAGAGTGATTACGTTGATGAAGCCAAGGGAATCAAGCTCTTTGAGGCCGACGTAACCCAGAATAGCAGGTCCGAGTATCGCCCCAGTGACTATATAGGCGATAATCACCGGAAGCTTGGCAAAATGGGCACCTCTTCCGGTTAGGAGAGAGAAAAGCAGGCAGATGCCCAGGAAGGAAAGCAGGTGGATTTGCTGCATTACTTGCTTTCAACCAGAACCCGGTAAAGCTCTGAAGCATCCCGGCAGTTCAACAGTTGATCGATCAGCTCCGTGTTCTTCATACGCAGCATCAATCTGGAAAGCAGCCTCACATATTTCTTGTCCTGAGTGTCGTTTGCCACTATCATAAAGATTACTTTCACAGGCTTGCCGTCAATAGCCTCGAAATCCAAGCCGTTTTTAACCAAGGCAAAAGCAACCACAAAATCCGTCACGGCTTTCGACCGGGCATGAGGAATGGCTATTCCCTCTCCGATTCCGGTGCTCATGCTCTTTTCCCTGTCCCAGATAGCTTGCCGGACCTTCTGGGGATCCAGGATAGAATCATCCCTGCACAGAAGCTCCAAGAGCTGCTCCATTGCTTGCTTCTTATCAGCAGAATCAAGATAAAGCACCCGTTCAGGCCGGAGATAGGAACATATTTCCAAGCTTTCCATCCAGATAATCCTTCCACTTACTTATTTTATCGTAAGCTCTCCTGATCTCTGATATTTGTCAAGCTCAAAGGCCAAAATCCGGGCTTCAGCTCGGAGGAAATGGAAAACGATTGACTACTCAGAGTGCAGATATTTCTTGCCCTTGAGGTTATTATGACAGATTACTATATCCAAGATGCACACAGCTTCCCCGGTGGAGTGGAGGAAGTGATCCGCTATATCCACGGGAAATGGGGACGCCCTCAGAATTACAGCTTTTACCGGGATGCCATCCTAAACTATGGAAAGCAGCTACCCCGTTTCTTTGTGCTGTGCAAAGCCGGAGAGATTGTGGGCTGCGGAGCTTTGATCGTGAACGACTTTATCAGCCGTCACGATCTCTGGCCCTGGTATGCCTGTCACTACATCGAAGCAGAGCATAGGGGCCAAGGACTGGGCGCAATCCTGCTGGAACACGGCAGAAAGCTGGCAAAAGAGCTGGGCTTCCCGGCTCTCTATCTCTGCACCGATCACGACGGCTATTACGAGAAATACGGCTGGCAACGGATAGAGGACGGCTATGAACGGGACGGGGAAGCTACCAGGATATACCGGGTTATACATAAATAATTCTTGTCAGGTTTTACCAATGTTCTATCTTATCCATATCGACTAGAACTGCGTTCATAGACTTCACTAAATGATTGTTGTATTAGCGCTCGGGATTGGCGATTTGCTATTCCGGCAATAGATTTGCTACTAAACAAGAAGTTTCAAGGAGATAATATGATGAACATGCAGAAGACCCTCTTATGTGTTTTTGCTTTCCTGCTCTTGGCAGGAGGGGTCCTTGCCCAATCCGGTGACTGCCTGGATTTTCAAAGCAGTGCTTATGTAGACGTCTTTGATAGTGCATGGAATTCCAGCACTCAATTCAGTGTTGGAGCCTGGATTTATCCTACAGCCTTCACAGCGGGCGGTTCCTACACAAACACCATCTTCTGCCGAACTGGCAGTGATAGCCATGGCTTGATCTTGCGCTGTGGAGGGAATGGCCAGATCAGTTTTCTGGTGGGACAATCCGGTTGGAACAACCCTCTTGCAGAGTCTGCTGAGGGAGTGCTTTTACTGAACACTTGGCAACATGTAGCCGGCACTTATGATGACAGCTACATCAGAATCTATATTAATGGAATAATTGTTG
>JAKPXC010000095.1 GCA_029567705.1 Candidatus Cloacimonadota bacterium | reverse complement strand
GGTCAAGTTCTGGATGATAAAGCCACCCAAACTGGTTGTTGAAGTGAGTGCGTAGTACAGATCATCGGCGTTATAATTCCCGCTGCCATCGGCATCAAGCCTTTCCAAGCCGCTTCGTATGCTGAAGAGTATGGGGCTCAATTCCTGAGTGACTGTATAGTAGTGATCGTTTCCTGTGTTCATGAAGGCAGCAGTGCCGGCTTCATTCACCGCAGATAGTGCTCCGATCAGGCCGGGAAAGGTGAAGTTGAGCCACTTCTGTTCATCAGGTTCACTGGGATGATGCACAATCAGCAGTGGGTTGCCAATCAATGATGAATTTGGCGTCCAGTCCAGAAAGCGGGTTATCACCGCAGAGCCCAGCAGGCTTTCATCTCCAAGGGTAGTCATGTCCCAGCTTGCCAGGCTGGCACAGCCATATTGCATTTTGGAGGGTTGGAGAAAACTCATATCGAGGGATGCGTTGAGCATCAGAATATCATCTGCATCAAGGTTTCTACCCAAAGCGGCAAAGAAGGCTCCTGTAGGGGAATCTGCCATCCCTTCTGCGATCCCTGAACACTCTGTCACAAACCGGTTTTCGAAATCGAAGATGCTATTCATGCTGCTCAGGTTTGAGGCATGTAACTGCGGATCTGAATAGCTTTGCATCACAAAATAATAGTTGAGGAAGACATCCTTGATCTCTTCAGCCAGCAGGTAGCCCTGGGCATAACCTCTCTGGTAGTGATTGCCCCAGGTGTGCAGGATTTTCTTTTCTTCCATCTGGATCAGCTCTCCGTTTATCTGGGCGATGAGTTTACCAGAAAGGATTATCAGTACAAGCAGTAGATATCTATATTTATGCATGGTCTGCTCCATAAGTCTTTATTAGAGAAGTTAAGCGTATTGTTTCTTCCGGCAAGTTCGCTTATCGAACCAGACTTATACTGAAGCTATCGAGAATTGCGCCATCTAGATCGAAGACAGTAAAACTTAGGGCTTCAGTGCTTCGTTCTGCTATGATGTAGTGATGCTGTTTGGCCAAGACCCGGCTGTATGGACTTGGCTCTCCATACTCTCGGATAGGTGCTCCACCACCTCCGGAGATGAGATAATGGCTGCCGTTGTAAATCAGGTGTTCATACTGGTGCTCATGTCCGCTGATCACAGCCAGCACACCTGTCCGCTCAAAGAGCTCCGGTAGATATAAGTCCAGACCCAGTTCACTTCCATGTTCACCACTGCTAAAGATGGGATGGTGCATTATCACGATAACTGGAAGAGAGGAGCTATTTAGCTGTTGCACCAGCCACGAGTATTGCTCCGAACCCGGATTGAGCTCCAGTGTACTATCCAAGATAATCCATCTGATAGAATCATGCTCCACGTTGTAGTAGCTTCTGGCATCAGGCAAATGGAACCGGCTGATAAAGATATCCCTGATTCTTTCGTGATTACCCTTGGCAGGCCAGATGGGGCAGAGTTCCAGCAAGGGAGCGGAAATCTCAAACCAGCAGTCATACTCTGCAGCAGTACCTCTCTGCACTAGGTCTCCGGTATGAAAGGCGATGCTGGGTCTATGGTTGGCTATCTCAGATATAATCCTTGCATGAACCTCGTGATTAGTACGGGTATCTCCATAAATGGCTATCTTTGCGCATAGAAATTCGCTGCACAGCCATATTAGCAGCAAAAGGACTACGGAGTTTCGTCGCATGGTTCGAGGAGCTTCAGGTAGTGTTTTTGGAATTCCTGCAGGTCTTCCCATGCGGGACGCTTCCAATCCGGATTGCGTAGAAGAGCGGCCGGGTGATAAGTGACATATGCTGGGATACCCTCAAACTCGTGAACGCTTTGCCGCAGGATGCCCATGCTCTGGGTTGTTCCCAAAAGAGTCTGTGCTGCTACCAAGCCCATAAAAAGAAAGAGCTTGGGCTTGATGATGGCAATCTGTTCCATTAAGTAGGGCAGGCAGGCCAAGCGTTCGTTGCTCTCGGGATTACGATTACCCGGGGGACGGCACTTCACGATGTTGGCAATATAGATTTCCTCTCGTGTGAGAGCAATTGCGGCAAGCATTTTATCCAAAAGCTCCCCAGCCTTCCCTACAAAGGGCTTCCCCATCAGGTTTTCCTGTTCACCGGGGGCTTCTCCGATGATCATGGCTATGGCTTCAGGATTACCACTGCCATATACGAACTTGATTCTACCCTCTGCCAGTGAACACAGCTGGCATGTGGAGTGCTCTCTTTCCTTCTCTGCTAAAAGCCGAGCATGGTCGGACTGGTACTTATACAGTTCCTTTATGCCCAGATTTTGCAGCAGTTCAAGGTGTTGACGCAGTTCCTTGAGAGAAGCCATTGGAGCTTATTCGGCATCCTCGTCATCATCGTCGTCAAAATCGTTATCCAGGACTTCGTCTTCTTCGAGATCATCCACGAACTTCACGGAATCATCGATGGATTCTTCTTCGTAGTCAAACTCATCATCCTGGTTCGGAGCGGATTCCTCTGCCATAGCCAGTTCTGCTTCGGCAATCTCAGTGATGTAATCCGGCACGTCGTTTTCGGCAACGTGTTCCATCGCCATCACTGTGATCTTCTTTGGAAACTTCTGTTTCACGTGAACAGGTAACTGGTTTATTCTTTGGATCTCAAGTTTACTAAGCAGACAGAACAGAAAGTTCATGTCCGACTTTTCCAGGAAACTCTCAATTTTGGGTGTATTCATTCATTCTCCTCGTTTATAAAGCCTTCAATAGGTTCGTGATATCTACTCACGCGGTTTTCTTCCGCCCTGATAATGGCTAAAACTTCGGTTATAGCCCGGGGTAGCTGATCGTTAATCACCAGATAGTCATAATGCGAGATATACTTTATCTCATCCGTGGCAATACTGAGGCGTTTTTCAATCTCCTCAGGGGAGTCTGTGCCTCTGCGGACCAGTCTTTCCTTCAGGATGGTCATCGAGGGCGGGATGATAAAGATTTTGATATAGGGAATCTCAGTAGCACTGATCTGGGCGGCTCCCTGAACGTCTATATCCATGATCACATGACGCGAAAGCTTCAAGCGACTCTGGATATAACTGATGGATGTACCATACCAATTGCCGAAGACTCTGGCATGCTCCAGGAAGTCTTTGCTATCAATTCTTCGGATGAACTCTGCTTCATCCACGAAGTGGTAATGCACGCCGTCCTGCTCTTCACCACGCGGATTTCGGGTGGTGAAAGATACTGAATAATCTATATCGTCTGTGAGCTTCAGGATTTCATTCAGGATCGTGCTTTTCCCTCCACCTGAGGGTGCAGACAGAATGATCAGGAAGCTCTTGCTTTTCTCTATCAACGGGGCTTTATTCCTCGATCAGTTTCTTGTAATCCACTGCAGCAAGCAGATCTTCCAATTCATCCAGATTGCTCAGGCGAACTTTGACCAACCAGCCGTCTTCAAAGGGGGATTTGTTGATCAGGTCGGGACTATCTTCCAGGTCTGTATTCTTTTCTTCTACTTTACCTGAGACGGGGGAGAAGAGGTCTTCCACGGCTTTCACGGCTTCGATATTGCCGCAGGGTTGACCGGCGGATACCTTGGTGCCAACTTCAGGGAGTTCTACAAAAACGATATCACCCAGTTCGTGTTGGGCAAAATCTGTGATTCCGATGGTGGCAAGATCGCCATCAACTCTGATCCATTCATGGCTTTCGGTGTAGAGTAAATCGTCAAGTACCAGCATTTATTCCTCCATTGCTTTATTGACTCGCTTTTTGCCAAGTCTTGGAGAGGGTATTTTGTGTCAAGATATATCGTTTCCAGTCTTTAGTTTTAGCAGTCTGGATGCCAAATCCGGCAAGGCTACGCTTTCCTGCTCCCCGGAGTTCAGGTCTTTAAGTGCAACCGTGCCGTTACGCAGCTCATCTTCTCCGATGATAGCCGCGTATCTGGCCTTGCAGTGATTGGCAGCCTTGAGCTGGGCTTTGAATGACGCCTTGTCCGGATCGAACTCCACAGCTAATCCAGCATGACGCAGCTTGTTGATTTCCGGAAGGATAAAGGCTCTGGCTTCATCTCCCATGGCAACTACAAAGAGGTCTGGAACGGCTTCTTTCCCGATCTCTAGCCCTTCGTTTTCCAGTGCAATTAGCAGCCTCTCTAAACCTCCGGCAAAGCCTATGGCGGGAGTAGGTTTTCCGCCAATCTGCTCGATTAAGCCGTTGTATCTGCCTCCCCCAGCCATAGAGTTTTGTGCTCCCAAACCTTCGTAGATGATCTCAAAGGCAGTATTGGTGTAGTAATCCAAGCCTCGGACTATCTTGGGATTGATCATAAAAGGGATCTCCATCCGGACTAAATAATCCTGCACCGCTTGGAAATGTTCTCTGCATTCGTCGTCAAGATAATCAAGCTGGGAGGGTGCTCCGGATGCAATGTTTTTACAGGTTGGGACTTTACAATCCAGCAGACGACGCGGTTTGCTCACAAAGCGTTTCTGACAATCTGGACAGAGCTTCTCCAGATGCGGCTTGTAGAACTCTCTTAAGGCTTGTTCATAGATACTTGAGCAATTTGGGCAGCCCACACTATTGATCTCGAGATGCATTTTATTAAGCCCCAGCCCTTTGATAAAGAGCCATAAAAAGCTGATCAGCTCAGCATCCCAATAGGGATTATTCGAACCTATGAACTCCAGGCCATACTGATAAAACTGGCGATAGCGTCCAGCCTGGGGCCTATCATAGCGGAACATCGGTCCCCAGTAATAGAGCTTTTGGTTGCCCAATGCTGCCAGGTTATGTTCTACAAAGGCTCTAACCACCGGAGCAGTACCTTCCGGACGCAGGGCAAAGACTCTGCCTTTCTTGTCTGTAAAACGGTACATTTCTTTCTGAACGACGTCCGAACTCTCTCCGGAGCTACGTTCAAAGAGATCGCTCTGCTCGAAGATAGGAGTGGTGATCTCTTTGTAACCAAAGCTGGCAGCCAAGGCTTGGAAGCGTTCTTTCAACGCTTGCCACTTGGTTGAGTCTGGCGGTATGATATCAAAGGTTCCTCTGGGTATCGTATAGGCCATTTTATCCTCTTTATTCTATTCCATATTGTTCCGGATATAATACATCCGTGAGATAAAGCCCCGCAGCGGGGGCGGGTACCACAAAAGTCTGGCGCGGATCTGCTTCCATCAGTATCCGGCGCATGTCTTCTGGGCTCATTTTCTTAGTGCACAGATTGCAGAGCGTTCCCACGATTCTACGCACCATATTATGCAGGAAGCGATCAGCTCGGATTCTAAACTGATAACAATCCTCTGTCTCGGAAATGCTGATCTCTTTGACTTCACAAAAACGATTGGGCACTTCCGGATTTTGCTGAGCAAAAGAAGAGAAATCATGCCTGCCAAGAAGCGGCTCAGCCAGAGCTTGCAGATTCCTCAGATCCAAATGTTGATTGATGATAAAACCCCGATAATAACGATGAAACGGCACTACCTCTTTGGCCAGGATATACAGATAGCCCCGCTCAAAAGCCTTGTATCTGGCATGAAAATCTATGGAGACAAACTGGGCATTCAGTATCCTGATATCATGATTCAGATGCCGGTTTAAGGCTCGGATGAAATCCTGTTCCAGCATCCTTCCATGATAATCGAAGTGGGCATACTGACTGGTGGCATGCACTCCGGTATCGGTTCGTCCGGCACAGACCAAGGACACAGGACTCTTCACAATGCGGGTCAGGGCACGTTCGATGGTTTCCTGAACGGAGCGGCAATGTTCTTGAATCTGCCATCCGCAGAAGCCGCTGCCGTCGTATGCTATCTTCAGCACCACTCTTCTGGTTTCCATTATACTGAACCCACCAGTACCAAAGCAGTCAGGAATCCAAAGGCAACCAGGTTCTGGCCCACGAAGAAATCTCGCTGCACCAGCTCTTCTCTGATACTGCTCTCAACCTCGGTTTCCACCTGCTTGGCAGAGGCGTAGTTCTGTTTAATGACCTCTGCGAAATATGTGAAGACAGAACTTAGGCTGGCAGCCTGGTTCAACTTATGTTGCTGCAAAAGCTCAAAGTAACTTCGAATGAACAGCGCTGTGGCTAAAACCACGTAAGTTACCTGATTGAACCACCTGTATCTCTGCATCTTGCGCGTGTCCAGCATAAAGTGGCGTGTATCCGTTGTACCCAAACAGTAAATGGAGATCACCAGAAAGTAGATAATCTGCAGGCTGAACTGCAGCATCTCCGGAAACTCCGTACCAAAGAGAGTCGCAAAAAGCCAATAGGCAGTCACAAAGGGCATGATTCTCCGCATAGCCATTAGAAGTTTGGAGAATACCGCCGGTTCACAAAGATAATAGACCAAAAACAAGGCCACAAGCAGTAACAATTGCCTGATTTTGGCATCAAAACCCAGCACGCAGGCTACGGAGAAGATTAGCAGCTTGAGCCAGAGATTCTGTTCGGAGAGGATGCCCGTGGATAGCTTCATTCCTCAGTGCTTGGTTCCATAGGGGGTTCTGGACTGGGCTCCGGAGCGTTTGGCTCAAGTGAACTATCCGGATCTTGTGCCGGTGTGCTTGGTTCTGCGGGACTCTCCGGATTCTGCTCCGGGAGTGGTTCTTCTTCCCTTGGTTCCGGATAAACCGGCATTTCAATCCCAATTGATTCATCAATCTGTGGTTGAGGCCCCATCAGTTCGTCAATATTCTCCGGTATATTCCAGGGAAGGGTATCCACAGTTCTCAGACTATCCGGGCTTACCAAAGTGCTGTCTGTCACATTGCTAGAATAAATCGGTAAGGCTTGATCACCAAACAGGAAATTTCTGCCGTCAAAGATTCTTCGGGCCAGCTCTCCATACCTGCCGGTATCGGTGGCCAGAAGCAGCTCTTCAAGATAGGGACGGGCACTCAAGGTATCAGAGCGTTCCACCGCATAATGCCAACCCAAACGGAAGCGGGATTGCATCGCCAGTTCGGGAGAGGGGCCTTCCAGAAGCTCTGTCAGAATCATCACCATGGAGTCAGGCTCAGCTTCATAGAGCCCCAAGGCATAGTCATAGCGCTGTTCAGCTTCCTCCACTCTGGGATCAACCACACGTACTCTTTGCTCATTGTATAGCATTCGGGTGGCGTTTGTATAGCGATGACCGGGGTAGTCTCTCTGCATGCTTTCCAGGATTTCTGCCACCTGGGGATCCTTCTGTCCCAGCTTCATCCTCAGGCTGGCTTCGACAAACTTTACGAAAGGAATGATATCCGTGTTGAAACGTTCTATACTGGTATTCAGGTTGCTGATCCGGTTTTCCCGGCTTTGTTTTTCAGTGTTCCAGCCGGCGATCTGGCGGTTAATCGCAAGGGTGTCAACCTCTACAGCGCTGGAATCCTGCAGCACTACCAGGCTGTCTCCCGGGGTTAAAGCTGATAATCCGGTATTTTGCTTCAGCATCTGGAGCGAATCTATCTTGGCGTTCAGATTCAGCATATCCAGATCAAGAGAATCCCTTAGCGCTTGTAGACTGTCTTTCTGTGCCACAATCCTGTTGTAGATCATAAAGCTGGAATCCGGCAGATTGAACTGGCGAAAATAGTTATCAGCAGCTTGATATTGATAGTCCAGATACTGCTGCAAATTGGTCTCCGCATTCAGGTTGGTATTCTGCCCCAGTTGCTGAATGGCTGTTACTTTTACCGCAGCGGGGTTAACATACTCACTATTGGGAGATTCTGTTCTCACCCGGTTGTAGCTTGCCAAAGCCGAAGCACGATCCTGCCGGTGGTAGAAGTGGTTTTCGCCCAACCAGTAGGTTGCTGCTGCGGAAGCTGGAGATCTGGGATAATCCTGTATAACAGCCTCAAGTACCTGTTGCCCGGCTTCCTGCTCACCATCAGCCATCAATAATCTAGCTTTTAGAACTCTGGCGATTCCCAGTTTATCTGTGCGCATCTCTTTCTTGACCAGCTCGGCAACAGTCTCCCTGCCCTGGTTGTAGTCTTTCAGTTCAAGCTGATTTAAAGCCAGATAGTAGAGGGCATCAAACCGCAGGTTCTTATCCAGCCTTCTCTGGCGCAGAAGCCTCTGGAATTGTTCCAGTGAGGATTGGTAATTCTTTTGAACATAATAGTTCTTGCCAATTAGATAGATGGCTTCTCTGGCCTCCGGGCTGTTGGCAAATTCTGTCACTACCCGTTCCAGCCAATACTCGGCTCTCAGGTAGTCCTTGTCTTGGATCTCAAAATCAGCCAGCACCAGGAGGGCTCTGGGATGTTGACTGGCAAAGCCGGGATTGCGGATAAAAGCTTCCAGCCTGCTTTCTGCCTCGGCAGGCTGATTGATTTCCCGGTAGATCCGTGCCAGAAAGATATTGGCTTCGGGTATGTGACGGCTTTCCGGATAGAGCCGGATGAGGTTCTCAAATTGATCTTTTGCCTGAAACGCACTATTGCCCTTGAAGTAAAGAGCTTTGGACATCAGAAAGATCGCTTCCTCGGTCTCCCTGTTATCCTTCTTCATCGAGATGATGATGCCGCACTTCTGAATCGTTTTGGTATAATCTTCGATAGCTTGCGGACTGGGCCTGCCATTGGAATTGAGCGGCCTTTCCTGAGCGGATTTAAAATACTTTCTGGCATTATACATAGTATTGTTCAATCCACAGGCTGCCGCCATCAGGATCACCAACAAGATCAGGAAAGCTTCGGGTCTTCTCATCTCAGCTCCATTAGTGCTTTTGATTTATTCCAGGTTTATTCCACTCTTTGATATGGCCTGCAGCAATCTGTTCCCTGCCAGGAACTCAGTGGCGGCGTTTATATCAGGATATAGTACTCTATCCTCTTGCAGAGCAGGTAGCAGTTCTCTCAATGCGCTTTTCACACTTTCCAAAGCGGGAGAGCTGGCTATATTGCGCTGATCCAGAGCTGATGCAGCTACCATCAGTTCAATTGCCAAGGCCACACGAACATTGATAATGACCTGTTGCAGCTTGATCGCAGAAACAGATCCCATACTTACGTGATCTTCCTGATTGGCGGAAGTGGGTATTGAATCCACCGAAGCAGGATGCGCCAGCACCTTGTTCTCAGAGATGAGGGAGGCAGCAGTTAGCTGAGCGATCATGTATCCGGAATCTATTCCCGGACGCTTGGCCAGGAAAGGACTCAGCCCACGATTCAAAGCAGGATTGAGCATCTGTTCGATGCGGCGTTCCGAGATGTTTGCCAATTCGCTGATAGCTATAGCCATGGTATCCAAAGCAATAGCCAAAGGTTCGCCATGGAAGTTCCCGCCTGATATCACTTCCTCTTCCTCAGCAAAGATAAGCGGATTATCTGTGGCGGAATTAAGCTCTATTTCCAGAACCCTGCGGGCATAGGACACGGCATCCCGCACAGCTCCATGTACCTGGGGACTGCAGCGCAGACTGTAAGCATCCTGCACATTACCGCAATTGCGATGGCTTTCGCGCAGCAAACTCCTTTCCAGAAGATTCCGGATATTGGCCGCAGATGCCATCTGACCCGCATGAGGACGAAGCTTGTGAACCAATTCGCTAAAAGCTTTGGGGGTTCCCTTCAGGGCATCGATGGACATAGCGGCTATGGCATCGGCGGATTTACACAGCCGTTCTGACTCCAAGAGAGCCAGAGCTCCCACGGCAGCCATCACCTGTGTGCCATTATTAAGCGCCAGGCCTTCTTTGGCTGCCAGAACCACCGGAGTGATCCCAGCTTTCTGCATGGCTTCAGCACCACTCATTCTGGTCCCTTGATACTCGGCTTCACCTTCTCCCAGAAGTACAAGCGCCAGATGGGATAGGGGAGAGAGGTCTCCGCTGGCTCCCACTGAACCGCGCTTGGGAATAATGGGGTGAATTTGTGCATTGAGCATATTTATCAGAGTGTCCAGTGTGAGAAGACGAATACCGGAGTGTCCTTTCGCCAATACATTGATGCGCAGCAGCATGATTGCCCGGGTCGTGGGGATATCATAGGGCTCTCCCACGCTCACAGCGTGGCTGCGGATCAGGTTCAATTGCAATTCCGCAATGTGATCCTGATGAATCGTAACGGTGCTGAATTTCCCAAAACCCGTGGTCAAACCATAGACGATCCGGCCTTCTTCTATCACTTTCTCCACAAAGGCGCGGCAGCTTTGCACTTTAGCCCGGGCAGCATCGGTCAGCCTGATCTTGGCCTGACCTAAAGCAACCAACTCCAGTTCTTCCAGGCTCAGGCTATTTCCATCAATTTGAATTTCTTGCATAGTCTATCCTTGATTCTTATCTTTTTTTTCATAGTCAATAGGCATGAAGAGGCTCCATTACCACGAGTGCAAGTTATTTCACTTGGCTTTTTTGTCAAATCACTTCTCAGTAAGAAGCTTGAGCTATAGTCATATCTCTTCCGGGAACTCACTGCATCGAGAAACATCCCCTCACCTTTATATAGTGGACAGTTTTGCTGAGAATCGGACAGTTTTGTGTGGAATCTTTTCCTCAGGCACGCAACGTCTTTATTATCAGAATCTTTCATGAGCGAGAAAAGATTACTGTTGATTCGGACATTGACTGTGAAAATGATTGTAATGAACCAAATGTAAGCTGATAGATGGATATATATCACTATAGAAGTATCAAATAGGATACTCGCTATATATTGTATGCCTATTCGGGTATTGTCATAGAGGCAAAGTCTCGGCTAAGCCGCATTTATTGGAAATGAGACAATTTTCACTTGACCGATAATGACAATAATGGACAATATGAAAAATTCTTACAAGGAGTCTCTTATGGTTCGGAACTATTGTATTTGGCCTGGAACATGGCGAGAGTTATGGCCTAGTAACAGAATCAAAGCCCTTTTTGTTACACTGTTTTTTCTAAGTCTTCTCTGGACTGGGGTACTTGGTGTAACAATCCTCAACGTCGGTGATGGTTATGCTTTTGGCAGCATTCAAGCAGCGATAGATGCTGCGCTTGTGATTAGCAATGATGATGAAGTTCAGATCTGTGTAGCTCCCGGAGTATACGAGGTGAGTAATTCAATTCTAGTGAATATGTTTGATGATGTACATATTACTAGCCTCACTATCAAATCTAAAGAAGAATATGGCTCAGCAATCATTACTGGACAAGGAAACACATCAACTACACAAATTTTGGACATCCGAGGAGAGATAAGTGAACTAAAGAATGTCACAATTCAGGGTGTAAAATTTAACTTCAATGAACAATATACGGGGTGTAAGGCGATCAAAGCATGGGGAGGGCTTTCCTCATTCACTGTTAAAAATTGTCACTTTGAGAATACCCAGTTAGCAGTGGAGATGTTTTTTTTTAATAGTGTTTTAGATGTAAACCTCAAGGATAACGTTGTACTGGGTGGCGGTTTACTCACTGCTCAAATTAGCAATAGTCAATCGGGAACGGACTATGCCGGGGAGATTACTATCACAGGTAATCGGATACAAGCTTCTCCGTTTAATACAATTAATATTGGTCATTATGATCGGCACGACAGGAACCCCAAGATCATCATAAGCGACAACTATATCGATGGCTTTAAAACTGATAATAGTACACCACAACCAGTCCATATAAGACGGAATATGCCAGATGCTCAAGAGAAGACCAAGATCGAAGGTAACACATTTATAGATGTAGGTGTTGATGTTGGATGCTCAGCAGTTGTTAAATTCAATAAATTTATCCGAAGTTCAGGTCTTTCATCCAATTCCTCTGGCATTGAGGTTTGGGGAATTCAAACATGGGAGATTGATCCAGTACTTCAAGACCCCGTTAATGTAGAGTATAACACCTTCTGGGGTGCTACACCAAGGGCTATTGAGTTCAGTATTCTCGAAGAAAAGCTCCCACTAGTTGTGAGAAATAACTCGTTTCTGATGAATGGAATTGCTTTGCAAGTTAATGGGGATGAGAATATGGATCCCATAGATTCCTCTATCTTGCTTCCAGATGTGTCAAACAATTTCTTCAAGACTATTTATGTTCCCTGTCAAAGTGCATTAGTATCATTCACAACTCCTGTTGTACTTAGAAATAGTTGGTTCGAAACTCCTCAATTGGACTTGTTTGGATTTATTGTGGATGATGCAACATGCATATCTGATGATCCACTCATTGATTACAGCGAGTTTACGCATACATATAGTCTCATATGGGATGAGACTCAAAAGAGTCCCCTCATCAATACCGGGTATCCCGGAGAAAACGGTGAACTGACTGATCCGGATGGAACTCCTCCAGATATTGGCTGCGTATATTATCCCCATGTG
>JAKPXC010000089.1 GCA_029567705.1 Candidatus Cloacimonadota bacterium | reverse complement strand
GTAGTTAAAATCTGCAGGTATCTCCAATTCACTCACATCCACCTGAGTGAGATTGGTGCCGTCATCTTTACATGCAGCCATAAGCAAGAGTGTAAGGCCGAGAGCAATGATAAGCAGTCTCTTCATGATGTCTCCTTGTTATCAAAAAAAAAGATTTATAACAGTGCCCGAGGTAGAATTGCCGAAATGCAATCGCTTCCAAACAGCACTAATTTTCCAATACTGCATGTAAGTATATTTGAACATAGCACGTTGTCAAGCATTTTCTGAAGTATCGATGCAGTCCCGTGGGGTTGCTGTGTACAATCTGCCACAATATTCTGCTTGACCCCCATCCCGTGGTCTTCTAGCCTGACACCAGATCCAAAATATAAAGTGAAGAGGATACTTAGCATGTTACAATCCAATGAATACTTCGACGGAAAAGTGAAATCGATTGCACTGAACAATGCCAGGGGTAAACAAACCGTGGGTGTGATGGATACCGGTGCATATGAGTTTGGTACTTCCACAGTGGAGTATATGACCGTGGTTTCGGGAGCTCTGACCGTGATGCTACCGGGAGCTACCCAATGGAAGACCTATCAAGCCAATGAGACCTTCATTGTGCCTGCTAATAACAAATTCCAGCTCAAAGTAACTGAGCAAACAGCCTACCTGTGCCGTTACGAATAGGTGAATGATATGTTCAGACGTATCTACCTGCTTATCCTTATTGCCTGCGCCTGTGCTATGATCTATGCCGCGGAAAGCAATCCTGTTCGTGACTATCTGGATAATCCCAGCACTGATACCTTCAGCGCTGCTGTTCAATACCTCACTCAAATGGACAAGGATAGCTCATCTTCCATGCAAGCAAAGCTAAACCTGGCTTATATTGCCGATCATGAAACTCAACGCCTGATGGATCTGGCTCTGAGCCAGGAAAAAGAGCTCAAGCCGGCAGAACGATTCAGTTTAGCTAATATGTTCCTGGGCATGGATAAGTATACCGAAGCGATCAAGCTCTATGATGTTTTGAACAAGGAAAGCCCAAAGTGGTCCTGCCCCTGGCGTCACAAAGGTGAGGCCCTCTACAAATCCGGGGATTACCAGGCGGCGATAAAGTCTCTGGAAATGGCAATAGAGACCAACGAGGAGCACTACGATGCTTACATCTGGTATGCGAAGGCACTATACAAGCTTGAACGCTATCAGGATGCAAAGACAGCTCTGGATACAGCCCTATCCTTGGATCCTGAGGAAGAAGAAAGCGGCTTTGATGAGGTATTTACCGATGATCAATTGCAGCAGATGTACAGGGATATTCAAGATAAGCTAAAGAAATAGTGATAAAACAACGGGCCGGCATAAACCGGCCCGGACAATATCTACACTCTGAGTAACGAGATGGGTATCTCCCATTCTCGGGTATCGTGATCTAGAAACAGATAACCATTCGCCGCTTTCAACCGTCCGTAGATGTCCATTTTGGCCTTGAATGTATCTGCCCTGGATACATCATAGGCTGACGTGATGGCAGGCGATGTGTGAAACTTGGTGGGGATAATGTCTCCGGCGTATATGTGCAGACCGTTATCGGCATCTACCTGTACAAACTGAGAGCCAATTGTATGTCCCCCGCAATGCACGCAGCTAACTCCCTGAGCTATTTGAACTTCTCCCTCGATCAGGGTTACCTTCCCCTGCTCTTCCAATAGTGAAAGCTGATGCGAAAAAGCGTAGGCAGCCTGGTTCAAACCATCAGGGGCTTTTGCAATCTCCCATTCTGATTTCTGAATCCAATATGTAGCCTGGGGAAAGGTAAGCGCGTCCCGGTCTCCAAAACTGGTTACTATCCCTCCAGCATGGTCAAAATGGAGGTGAGTCATGATCACGTCGGTGATGTCGATATCTCTATATCCAAGCTCACCGAGGGCAAGAGGCAGGTTAAAGTCACTGGGACGATAGATCTCCCTTTGTTTGTCACTGAGACGGTTGCCCAGCCCCGTATCGACCATAATCCGCCGCTCTTCGCTAACGATAAGCAGTAGATTCAGATCCATCTTCTGCCGTCTGCGCTCATCCACGCCGATTTTATCCTTCCAGATCGCATATGGCAGAACCCCCATCAGAGCTCCCCCATCCGACCAATAATGCCCGGCGTAGATTTTGAAAAGCTTCACTTAGTCCCCAGATCTGGGTGTACCATCATCCCTGCGGGGAGGACGGGGTCTGCGCGGACGGGGCTTTCTGGGTTTATCGGCAGAATCCGGCTCGGAGTCTTTGCTGTTAGTACTCCGTTTGGCTTCCGGTTTAGCATCGGTTCTTTGCTCGGGGCGGGGGCGAGGACGAGGTTTACGGGCAGGTTTATCCGCAGGCTCGTTTTCC
>JAKPXC010000056.1 GCA_029567705.1 Candidatus Cloacimonadota bacterium | reverse complement strand
TAATCCAAATCCACCCCGGAGATCATCTTACCGGGCGGGACTGTCACCTCCATGATGCCCGGTTCCAAAGCCCGGTTGGTGACATGGATGCTGTCCGGGTGCACGAGCGTAGTGGGAATATTACCGAGGGTGTAAGTGATTGCTTCGGTATCCCAGAGGGTTGTAAAGAACTCATCGTCTGCCCAGTCGCTTACTCCCAGGTCTCCTTTGTTCGCGCGGACGCTCCAGAGATATTGCTGGCCGCTCACCAGACCGGTGAGAAGATAGGGATTGGAAGTGACGTTACTGATCAGGGATCTGCTGCTCCCAAATTCATAAGAATAGGGTTCATACATGATATCCCACTCTGTGGCATTGGGATAGCAATTGTCTTCCCAGGATAGGACCGCAGAACCAGGGCCCACATCGAAGGCTTCCAGATCTGAGGGATAATCGAGAACGGGATATTCTTCCAACTAATGATGAGCTGCCAGCTACCATTCATTACATACTGATAATCTGTGTCTGTTCCACTGCCTCCCCAGGTGCGGAAAGCGTGAAGTTCGAAATCCACTACTCCGGAAAGTCCCCTGGCCAGATTAAGATGGTCGCGCCGATAGTCACAAATGCCAGTTCTTTGTCCCTCTCCCTCCCAGACCTCGGATTCGGTGGCACCATTGGTGCTGCAGAGCAGGAAAGACCGCTGTTCACTCATCCAACTGCCGTTATCTGTGGACATGGAGTACTGGATACCGACGTGTTTTATCTCTTTGTTGGGCGGGATAGTTACCGACAGCAGACCTGGTGAATCAGCTCTGCTGGATGTACTAACGTCCGTATTGTAGGTGCTGGGAATGTTTCCCATGTCATACACCAGGATTTGGGCATCCGCTGGCAGGGTAAGAAAACTGTGGGCACGAGACCAGCTGCTCACGCCAAGATCTCCTTTATTGGCGCGCACATACCAATAGTATCTCTCGTAGTCCTCCTCCAGACCGGAAAGCAGAAAAGAAGGTGAATCGATATTGCTGATGAGGGTCCCTTCATCGCCATAAGGGTAGAAATCGTTGCACGCATAGATAATATCCCAGGATGTGGCATTGGGATAGCAGTTGTCGGTCCATGACAGCAGGGCAGAATCATGAGCTATGTTGCCGGCTGCCAATCCGGTAGGGTGCTCCAGAATCTCGCGGTCTTCCAAGTTGAGCACCAATTGCCAGGTACCGTTCACCACATACTGGTAATCCATATTGGAGCCGCCGCCTCCCCAGGTGCGGAAGGCGTGGAGTTCAAAATCTACCACCCCGTAGAGCCCATACACCATGTCTTCCACGTGTCTGTTGTAGGTATAAACTCCGCCGGTATCGCCTTCTCCGGAATATACTTCTTCTTCGGTGAGGCCGTTGGTGCTGCACAGCAAAAAAGAATTCTGTTCGCTCATCCAGCTGCCGTTGGCTGTGGACATGGAATACTGAATATCCATGCTGGCTATCTTCTGGCCCACTGGTATGGAAACGGATAGTAAGCCTGGTTGTTCCGCTCTTTTAGTGGTGGAGGGATTCACCCAAAAGGTGCTAGGGATGTTGCCGCCATTGTACACTACTGTTTGGATGGTTCCCCAAAGTTCCGTGCCCGTGATAGCCAAAATGAAAAATACCAAAAACATAGCAGTTCTGCCTGCACAAATCCCGGCACGCAGCCTGACCGGAGCAGAAAATAGATCTTGTAACATGTTGCTTCCTCTATAGATAGATATTGTTTAGTGAAATGAAGAGCTTCTCTAATACACTGTCTGTTACACGAAAAAGCGGCTGGTGATATATTGTCAAGAATTATTACAATATATTCTGCCGATACAACTATAGACTCTCGGTAGCGAGGGGCTTAAAACTTAGAATAATAAAAGAGTAACAGCGAATACTGTAATTTGGTTCAGAGAACAATTCAAGTAGATGATATCTGGCTTTATCACCAAAATTTGGTCAATACCGTTGCGCTACTCAACACTTCAGGTTCTATACGGTAACTCAAATGGATCGCGGAGAGGCTTCCACTCTGACGCCAGCTTTTCTATGATATATCACGATGGGGCAGAATGGCCAGTAGCAGCGTTCAAGATGGCCTAAACTTCCGTCCCGTTGAAACATGACGAGATTGTATGAGCTCTGGCTTGGGGTCCAGGTTCAATACAAGCTGATTGTCCGCGGCGGAATATCCATTAGTATATCTGATAGAAGAAGCCGCTTGCGGTGAATAATCATATGGAGCGATAGATTGGAAAACGAA
>JAKPXC010000055.1 GCA_029567705.1 Candidatus Cloacimonadota bacterium | reverse complement strand
AACCAAAAATCCCAGCCTGAACAGCACCGATGAGACTCTTGCCGGGTTCAGCCTTGCCTATCAAAGCAGCTCTCTCACCCTCGGAGCACTGATCTACAGACAATACTATGATGCCGAAGAGGAGTTCCCCGTGCTGAGTGCTCTGAGCCTGGCTGCCAAATGGAAGACTCCGCACCACAGGATAGATCTGGAGTCTGCCTTTGAAAACAAAGGATTTGCACATAAGGGGCTCTGGCGTTTTAACCAATCTGGACTCAGTTCCGAGCTGGGTTTCAGCCACAGCAGAGATTACATTCGTCCCGCTTATGCCGGCACCACTCACAAGTTCCGTTCTGGCTCGGATATTACTGAATTTTGGGAAACTCTTCAATATCCGCTTATCCCTGGCTTGCGGCTGAAGCTGCAGGCTGGAGCCTTGAAAGATAGCAGGGAGCTCAGTGAATCCAAGTATCTCAGCCAGTACTTGGTACATCTGGCCTGGGCAGACAGCCTGAGCCGGGCAGGTTTCGGCCTCAGAACGCTTCACCGAGAGCTGATAAGCTGGGCAGATAGCAGCTATCTCAGCACCAGGCCTCATCATATCCGTCTGGAAGCATCTCTGCAAAGGCAATTGAACCAGTCTCTGGAGGCTTCTCTTCTTGTACGTTATCATGTGGAAGAGCTTAGTGCTTATGAAAAGAACTCCCACTATTGGCGCATGACCCTGGCCTACAAACCTGGAAGCTGGGGCTGTGAAGCCTCCCTGCTAAGCTGGCAGACCGTGAGAGAGCTTTACTACTGGGATCAGGGTATTGATAACGGCTTCAGTCCTCTCGGGATGAGCAGCAGTGATGAGCTGCTGATGCAGATGGCTCTCTTCTGGCACTATCACTCTACCACTCTCAGGCTGCGGGTCAAGAGCTCGCTTCTGCATGGAAGCCTTGAAGAGCTCAGTTTATCTCTCAGTATATGAAAGCAAAGCGTGATTTTGGCTTGACAATATGCACTATAGCACTTAGCTATGAATCACGTTCTTTGAAGTATAGAACTGCCTGATGGAATAGGTATAAACCAATTTGTCATACTCATCTGAAGGAGTTAACATGAAAAAGACAGTATCAATTCTCGTCTTACTCAGCACAATAGCGCTTCTCTGCGCATTAAATGAATACAATCCTGCACCACAAAACCTTACAGGTGTTACAGCGGCTGTGGGCGAACACCTCACTTATCTGATAACCGGAACCAGTAACGCGTCGGTTTGGGGCTCCAACGACAGCGCTCCCTATTACACGGATGATAGCGGCTTGGCTTCTGCTGCAGTACATTCCGGGATCATTGGTGAAGATGAAAAAGCCCTGGTAACCTTCGAAGTGGTGTCGGGAGGTGAACGCTACACGGGGATCGAGCGTAACGGAATAGGTTCCCGAGACTACGGTGCCTGGCGCAGAGGATATCGCGTGCTGGAAGCACAGAGCCTGATGCCTCCAGAGCGTCAGGCAAGCCGGGTGCGCCTCAGTCTGGCAGGAGAAGGCGGAACCATTTCCTGGCTCAGAGGAGATGGAGATGCCGTGATCGTTTTTATGAAGCAAGCTTCCACTGGTTCGGCCTACCCAATCCAACAACACAGCTATGAGGCAAATAGTGTATTCGGCTATGGGCATAGTATCGATGATACCGCCTGGTTCTGCGTTTATAAGGGAACGGGTACCAGTGCTTCTGTGACAAATCTGGTTGCCGGACGTGCCTATGTGGTATCTGTGATGGAGTATAATTACCCTGTGAGCGGTTACGAAACCTACAACACCAGGCCTCACACCATGGATGAAGTTCCTCAGGTGAACACCAACCAAAGGAATAGAATCCAAAGCTTTACCTTCACGGGCAGCCATCAATACTTCACGGTTCCGGATGGAATCGAACAGATCAAGATTAAGGTCTGGGGAGCAGGTGGAGCCGGCAGAACGGGATCTTATGACAATGGTTCAGGCGGTTCCGGAGGTTATGCAGAAGCTTATCTCATAGTCGAGCCGGGAGCCCAGCTGGTAGTTGTAGTGGGGAGTGGGGGAGCTTTTGGAGCAGATGATGGTGGTGTTGGAGGTTGGCCAGATGGTGGGTATGGCACCAAAGGAGATGCCTCCGGTGGAGGAGGCGGTGGATTGACCGGTGTTTTCCTGGGCACAGTAAGCCGGGAGAATGCTCTTATTATTGCCGGTTCAGGCGGTGGCGGAGGTTATCAGAGCGGTGGTGCCGGCGGTGGTTATGAAGGCAACCCGGGTGGCGGACAGGGTGGAAGACCCGGAACTCAAACCACCGGTGGAACTGGTACAGCCGGGGGTGACGGAGCTGCTCTGCAAGGGGGCAATGGCTCGGGAGAAAGATTGGGTGGACGCAGCGATGGCAGCGGTGGTGGAGCCGGATATTTTGGTGGTGAAGGTGGTTTTGATGATGCCCGTGGAGGTGGCGGTGGAAGCGGTTTCATTCGTCCAAATGGTTCCATGAGCTCCAGCCTGATTCCGGGATCTGATGGCTCTGCTTACGACGCCCTGCCTCCCAGAACCGATGATCCTCATTACGTAGAAGGTTGTGGTGTAGGGAAAAGAGGAAATTCCAATGGAGGTAACGGCCTGGTTATCTTCGAATTGTAAACCCATTTTTGATTGCTGGCATTCTCCTCTGCCTGGGCCATCTCTTGCAGATATGTCCCCAATGGCTCGCCGAGTCTTCGTCGACTCTTCGCCGACTCTTCCCGAGCAAAGTGTTCGGGAAGAGTCCTGCAAGACACGGTGAAGAGTCCCACAGAAGTGAGGAGGATTTCTCCGGGAATAAAAAAAGCCGATCATTACGATCGGCTTCCCTCTAAGCTGTGGCTGGGATGGGAGGATTTGAACCCCCACATACGGAACCAGAATCCGCTGTCCTGCCATTAGACGACATCCCAGCATAAACTATTGTGTAATATGTAAGGCTTGGCTGGGCAGGGAGGATTCGAACCCCCGGATGGCGGGACCAAAACCCGCTGCCTTACCACTTGGCGACTGCCCAGCATCAAAGCTGGCGGAGAGGGAGGGATTCGAACCCTCGGTAGGCTTTTGACCTACACACGCTTAGCAGGCGTGCGCCTTCAACCGGCTCGGCCACCTCTCCTATATTTTTTAAGATCACTCTATAAACTGCTGGCGGAGGATGAGGGATTCGAACCCCCATGGGCATAACCCGGCGGTTTTCAAGACCGCTGCCTTACCAATTAGGACTAATCCTCCCTAATTAAGTCTTGCCCTTGAAAAACGAGGCTGCTTTTTTGTCAAGTCCATTCTGCCTGAAGGCTTATTTAACCAGTACCATCTTGCTTGTATAGCTTTGTTTCCCGACCTTCATTACGCAGATGTACATGCCACTGGCCAATGCTCTTCCATCCCTGTCCACGCCGGCAAAAATCCAGGAAAACCTGCCGGCTCTGTCATGAGCTTGGCTGTGTGTGGTAACCAACTGTCCTTTTGTATTGAATATGGTGAACTGAGCAATTCCCGGGGTATCCAGTTCATATCGAATGGTGGTGCTGGGGTTAAAAGGATTGGGATAGGCAGGCAACAGAGTAGTGAATTCAGGAATGTAGGGCAGCTTGCTATTTCGTTTATTGATTTATTGGCATGGATATTGCAACAAATGAATCTCGTTGCGCTTTTTATGGACAATTACTTGGTCAAGGAGGAATCATGAAGGCAGCAGTTATTGCTTTGGCTTTCACGCTTGCGTTAGGCTTCGCTCTGGCGCAGATAGGTCCCTTCCAACAATTGGCTACAGGTCAATTCGAGGGGAAAATGGCTTCTTACGTTTCCGGAGATTATGTCTGCTTTGTGTACAACACCAGTACCGTCCACGATACTCCGGGAGCAATTGTCTTCAAGTTTTCGACTGATGCCGGACAGACCTGGCAGAGTTCCACCTTGGCAGAAGCCGTTGACGGTGGTTGTAAACCAAGTATGCACTTCCTGGACAATCAGATTACAATCACATACATGGATGGTTATGAAAAGTATATTGCCATTTCCACGGATCTGGGGGCCAACTGGCAGCATACCAATGTGGGCAGAAGCTTTGAGCTGAGTCCTTACACCGAGAAGGATGGAGATAACTACTACACCTATTCACTGGAGCTGCCCTATCCACAGAGCTCTCAGGAGGACTTTCTGGATCCAGAGAATCCGGACAGGTTTATCCTTCCGCAGAGTATCACTGATCAGGATATCTCCACAAACGATACCCCAGTCTACTATTGGGGGCCTGATGTGATCACCGGAGTGGTTCGCAGCAATTCAGATATCTGGATCAAGTGTGCCGGAGGTGGAAACAACGGCGGTTGGCCTACCTTCCTAGGTCCGGTGATTGTCTCCGGGGAGATAAACTCAGCTTCCGGCGTGATTCCGATCGACGACGTGTTCCGGGGTGGCTTTATCGAGCATGCTCCCAAGCTGGATCTGCCCTTGCCGGATAGGCATAATTTTATAATTGTAGGGCCGGCAACATACAATCCCAATTATATAGTGATGGTGGAAGTGAATGGATCAGCCTACTCAGGTTGGTTGGGTACGATCTCACAGCCCAGAGTAGAACATGCCTATGTGTACGATCCTTATCCTGCTATTCCTCTGGGAGAACCATTGTATGAGAATACTTACACTGTATGTGATACTATGTGGACTCCTCTGGGGAGCGGAACCTGTTACGACCGTTCCCTGTTTGTGAACAACAAGCTATGGATCAAAGGAGAGTTCAGTGGTAATCAGGTCTGGGCTTCCTCTGATACAATCATGATTATTGGTCAGATTACGCTGGCGAACACACCGGTGGGGGATAGTCCCGATGAAAACACCAGTGACCATGTTTCTCTGATTTCAGAGAAGAGTGTACTTATTAAGTATGGTTATAGGGACCCTGAAGACAGTCTGAGATGCCATCCATTCTGTAGCCCTACCGGTGCTGTGGGTTATAACCAAATATATGCGGATATCTATGCTCTGGGGGACGATGATTACCGGAGCGGAGTCTTCACCTTTGAATACCAGCATCCGCATCCCTCAGTTCCGAGTGTTATTGCCGGAGGGATGTACTGGGACAATATTGATCTACATCGCAGAAGATATCCTCAGACAAGCTCCAATCCCTGGCCGGGAAACGTAGACTATCCTTGGTACAATCCGCTATGGCCTGAAAGAAAACCATACATGGAGCGGGGAGATATCAATCTTTGGGGCTCGGTGATTCAGTGTAAACATGGCTATCTACACAGACCGGCTTATGATACAGAATGGCCATCCAATGGAGTTTGGGACATACAAAATGACTTTTGTGGAAGCACTTCGGCGGTGAACTTCCCGGATCCCGTTCTGGGTATCCAAATGGCTTGCGTTAACTATCCCGGAGCCACAGGTTCAGGAGTCGGCTATCATAAGAACTACCATCATAACCTCCAAAGCAGTTTTGAGATAATATCAGATCCGGCTCTCCTTCAACCGGTAATAACTTGGAACCTGGGTATCAAGGTGGGCGAGCTGGATTTGAATGAAGACAATCCGGAGGAGACGGCTATTAGGCGTTTGATGCAATTGGAGCCGACCCGCAGTAAAGTCTATGCCAGGGCGGGAAACAACCGTCTTTTTGCCAACAACGACAAGCTTCTGGGCCTGATAGAAGGCTCTTGGCATGATCTCAGTTATATCAATGCCGCCAAGCTGGACATTCAAGCTATTGCGATGGACGACAGCCTTGCCATGATCTACTGCTCCGAGAATGGCACACAGAACAATCAAGCCATTTATGAGCTGAATCTCTCCACCTTGGAAGCTGAAGCAAGCGTCTTCGAACCTGCCCTTAGCACGCTTAACGACATAGCCATTATGCCCGATGGACGGCAATTGATTGTCAGCTACGCTTCTGCTAGCCATAGCTTGAAGGTATATCACTGGAACGCACCAGGTTTACCTCCTGTGATCGCTCAATGGATGCTGGAAGACCTTCCATTTAGTGAGGCTTTACTGCAGAGCAAGCTTTATATCCGTCCGGTTTCAGCAACAGTGCTGGATATCTTCATCAGTTACCATGGCGAGACATCCAGCCAAATCTATCACACCAGAGCCACTTTACAGCCCTCAGACAACGATGATCCGGTGGTGACTCCTCCCGTCCTGGAACTGCGTGCCTACCCCAATCCCAGCCGGGGAGCGGTGCATCTGGAGCTCAAAGCCGAAGGACTGTCTGAGCACAGGATAGAGATCTTCAACATACGTGGACAACGTGTGGCCAGCCTATCCGAAGGAAGCCTTTCCGGAGATGGTAACCTGCTCTACAACTGGAATGGCTTGGATAAACACGGCCAACGTCTGGCCAGCGGTGTCTATCTCATGAAAGTCTTCGTGGGAGACCTGCCCAAGCTTACCAAGAGAATCTGCCTGTATTAAAACGCCAGCATCAGCAGCGCTTCCACGTCTGAAGCAGTAAAGCGGCTGAGCGCACCCAAGCGTGGAGCGATCATGGATTTCTCCACCAAGAGGGGAATATCGCTTTCGGAGATACCCAGTTCCCGCAGGTTTGTGGGTGATCCCCAAGCCTTGATCTTATCACGGAAAAGCATGACGGCTTCCGATATGCCGGAAGCTCCCCAAACGTTTTTGGCCCACCGGTTAAAGACTGCCGGCTGGCGTTCTGCCATAAACTCAATCCAGGCAGGGAAGATCACGCCCAGCCCTGCTCCATGGGCAATCCTGGGATGCAGGGCAGAGAAAGAATGCTCGATCTGATGGCAAGCCCAATCTCCTCCGGCCAGCCCGACTCCGGAAAGGCCATTCAGAGCAAGAGTTGCTGCCCAGGCCAGGCTGGCTCGGGCGCTGAAGTCCTGTGGGTCGGCTAAAAGCCTATCCGTCATTTCAATGATGGTGCACTGCAATGAATCGTTTATCCCCAAGGTTACACAGGCATCCGGATCCATGAAGTAGAATTCCAGAATGTGAGCTATGGCATCCAATGCACCATTCACAGTTTGTGCCGCAGGAAGGGTTCTTTGGTAGGAGGGATCGATCACACTGAGGCGGGGATAAATCTTCTCTGAGCCGATGCCCCATTTCTGCAGGGTTTCCGTATTGGTCAGCACGGTATTGCCATTCATCTCTGAACCGGTAGCAGAGATGGTGAGTATGGTATAAAGCGGCAGCGCTTCACGAATCACAGCTTTTCTCTGATACACAGCCCAGATATCTTCCAGATAGTATCCTGATGCCACAGCTTTGGCGGTATCGATCACACTGCCTCCTCCGATGGCAACGATGGCTTGCACATTTTCCCTCTTGGCCAGCTCTATCAGTTCCCGGGCTTTCTCCAAAGTGGGATTGGCTTGCACCCCCCAGCTCTCTACAAAATCTATCTTATGTTCCTGCATGGTTTTCACAAAGTCTGCATAAGCCCCGTTTTGGCGGATGGAACCACCTCCGGCTATCATCAGGACTTTAGCTATGCAGTCTTTCTTCAGCTCTGCTCCCAAGTTCTCTGCCTTATCCTTGCCAAATAGGATTCTGGTGGGATTGAAAAAGTTAAAGGCTTTCATCTTCATCTCCAGATGCTGTTCTATAAAGATATATATAAGCCTTCCGCCCAAGAAAGCAAGATGACCGGCGGGGGAAAGCATTGACACAAAAATAGCACCCTACAAAGGTGAAAACATGAATAAAAGTATAAAGATCATAGGTGCCGGTTTGGCCGGTTCAGAAGCTGCTCTATGTCTGGCCCGCCAAGGCTGGAAGGTTCGGCTTTATGAGATGCGTCCTGAGGTGATGACTCCGGCTCATCAGAGTGCGCTTCCTGCCGAACTGGTTTGCAGCAACTCCCTCAAATCCTTACGTTTGGATACGGCGGCAGGCTTGCTGAAGGCCGAGCTGGACAGGCTTGGCTCTCCCCTAATACGAATCGCCAAGAGCTGTGCCGTTCCCGCCGGACAAGCCCTCGCTGTGGATCGTGAGCAGTTTTCTCAGAAAGTTCAGGCAGCTCTGGAGGCTGAGCCAAATCTCGAGATCATCCGGGAAGAAGTTACGGCATTCACGGATGAACTCACCATCCTGGCTGCAGGTCCCCTGATTTCAGATAGTCTGATGCTGGCTTTGAGCGAAGAGATCGGCAAAAACCATCTCTATTTCTTTGATGCCATTGCGCCCATCGTGGATGCCGACAGCCTGGATCGGGGTAAGATATACAGTAAAGACCGTTATGACAAAGGCGAGCCGGACTACCTGAACTGCCCTTTTAGCAGAGATGAATACTATGCCTTTGTGGAAGCGCTGCTTTCCGGAGAAGGGCATGAAGCTCACGAATTTGAAAACCAGTTCTTTCAGGGATTGAAGTTCTCCTATTACGAAAACTGCATACCCATTGAAGAGCTGGCCAGACGCGGTAAGGACACTCTACGCCACGGAGTGATGAAACCTATGGGGCTGGAAGATCCCAAAACGGGGCAGAAGCCCTTTGCTGTATTGCAGTTACGCCCGGAAAACCGGGAACTTACCAGCTACAATCTGGTGGGCTGCCAAACTATGCTGCGCTATCCTGAGCAAAAGCGCATTTTCAGGATGATTCCCGGCTTGGAAAAGGCAGAGTTTCATCGCTTTGGCTCAATTCACCGCAATGCCTATCTGAACGGCCCGCAGGTGCTTTCACCCAGGCTTTGCTTAAAGACTAAACCGGAGCTATACATAGCCGGACAGCTTAGTGGAGTGGAAGGTTATGTGGAATCCATCGCCACGGGAACGCTGCTGGCCTACATACTGGATCAGGGATTGGAACTGCTTCCTCAAGAGACGATCCTGGGGCAACTTTGGCGCCATCTGATCGAGCCGGGAGAACACGGATTTCAGCCCATGAACGCCAATTTTGGCATTCTGCCGGCTTTGGAAAACCCTCCCAGAGACAAGAAACTAAAGAAAGAACTGTATTCCGGGCGCAGCCTGGAAGCACTTGATAAATACCTGGAAGAAAAGGAGATACTATGTCCAAGCTGATATCCTGCTGCGGATTGGATTGCGCAGCCTGTGAGGCCTATCTGGCTACCAAAAGTGGAGATCGCGAAGCCAAACTCCGCATAGCTGCCGAGTGGTCCAAACTCTACAATTCGCCTATCAACGCCGATCAGATCAATTGCGAAGGCTGCCTCTCCGAGGGCACCAGATTTGCCTGGTGCTTCAAATGCCCCATCCTGGCCTGTGTGCTGGAGAAAGGCTACCAAAGCTGTGCAGAGTGCGGTAACCTGCCCTGTGAATCAATTCGCTGGCTCTACGACTCGGTACCCGAGGTGAAGGAGAACTTGATAGCATTGCGTTCAAGCTCTTCCCAAGGATCCTAAGGGTAAGGGATATTTTCAGATACAAGTTCGTTTGAATAAACTGAGCAGCCGGTAGATATCCCATCGTTGCCAATCCCCCAAACCCCAGAATCGAGCAGCGCAGAACTTGTCACTGCGTCACTTTGTCTCACTCGTTACTCCCCAATGCGTCGCCGACTCTTCGCCGACTCTTGCAGGACTCTTCCCGAGCAAAGTGTTCGGGAAGAGTCGGCCAAGACACGGCGAAGAGTCCGGGAGAAACAGGGAGCAAGTTTGCGTCATGGCTTCCTCTCCAAATTTTAGCGCTTTTATCTTGACAGATAAGCGGCCTCAAAAAAAGATGGCTCAACCTTGACGCGAGGTGGAGCAGTTGGTAGCTCGTCGGGCTCATAACCCGAAGGTCGAAGGTTCGAGTCCTTCCCTCGCTACCATTTTTTATAGAAGAGATGCCTGATAGCTCTCTTTTTTTTTCGATAGTTTGTGGCGGCGTAGCTCAGCTGGTTAGAGCGTCGGAATCATAATCCGCAGGTCCGGGGTTCAAATCCCTGCGCCGCTACCAGTTTTTTTAGGCGCCAGTAGCTCAGTAGGATAGAGCAGCAGCCTTCTAAGCTGCGGGTCAGGGGTTCGAATCCCTTCTGGCGTGCCATGAAATTTACCCTCAGTATAGATAGTGATATACACCTGTGGTGGGTGTAGTTCAATGGCAGAGCACCGGATTGTGGTTCCGGGCGTTGTGGGTTCGACTCCCATCATCCACCCCATATTTTTGTGCTGATTAGCATAAACAACCGCAGCGATTTCGGAAGGTCGGTGCGGTATTTTCTTTTATGGC
>JAKPXC010000049.1 GCA_029567705.1 Candidatus Cloacimonadota bacterium | reverse complement strand
ATTGGTATTGCTATCCCTATCTTGCCACTGGGCTGTATTCAGAAAGCCGTTGCGGAAGGCAGCCAGGATATGCTGGCTATCCTCGGTAAAGGCAAGAGAAGCTCCCACCGGATAACGGCTTGCCCAGTCCAGCACCAGGATCAACATCATCCGCTTTGCCTTTCCAGTTCTGGGGTCAAGGATATCAAAGGCAAGCTTGTGTCCATCCGCTACCCAGACATCGCCAACCTTGAGCAAGCTGCTGTCTCTGTGGATGGTCTTGATGATATGCTCTGCCACAAACTTGCTGCCCATGCGTGCCTGTTGCCAGATGTCTGGATTGTTATTCTTGAAGTCTGTACACCACCTTCTCAGGGTGGGAATGCTGCTCCTCGACTCAAAGTAGCCAAGCCGGGCTTGGGCTTTCAGCAGTTTGATAGCAGAGCCGATCTTAACCCGATTGGGATGCAACAGCATGCTCAGCAGGATTTGGCTCTCAAGCTCTGATACCTTGCGTTTCCTGGTGGTATTCCAATTGCTGTGGACGAGAGCAAACATGTTGTAGTCTGATTGCAGATATTGCTCTATCCAGGCGCGGATAGTCCGCTCACAGCGTTTATCCCGCATCTTATACAGCTCCGGTACCAGTAATCCGTTGTTGTAATCAAGCACTATCTGCTTCCATTCCTCAGTCCTGGATTCACAATCACGCAGCCGGTTCAGCACAACAGAGCAGAAATGCCCCAGCAGCTTTGCCTCTTCCAATCTGCGCAAAGGCAGGTTGGCATCTTTGCTCAGATCAGGATACTCCGTTACCGAATGATCTTTCTCTTCAGCATTGATATCTTGATGCCCATCCTGAGATAAAGTTGGTTCACCGCACAAACCCACTTTGGGTTCATCAATACTTGGCACTGTGACACATTTCTCGGGAGATAAATTGTCACAGCGTTCAAAGTCTCTCCCATTCAGCATCTCCGGCATTTCATGCTCTTCCTGAACCACTGTGACAGTTGTCACAGTGCTTAATTTGTCACAGTGGTCTTGCCATAAATCGCCCTGCCGATGAGCTTCAAAAGTCGCTTTCATCAGCGCCTCCCTTATTATAATAGTATGTTCTACTATCCTGTACTGCAATAAGTTGGGAAGTCCTTTCTGCTATACATACGCCGAAAATGCCAGAAATCAGCCGACCTAATCCTGGTTAGCGATTCGACCATCTTTTATCGATAAGCCCTGCCTCTTTTATCCACCAAGAACCAGACAGAAGCATAAGAACCAGTGAAGCAAACCCCTGCTCAAAGCCCAATACAAACAGCATAAAGACTTTTCCCAAAGCGCTTTAGACCAGATTCAGACTTGAACCAGTTCTCCCACACAACCCACCCCTGTGACAATAAAAGCCTTAACAAATCTGATGACCTCTCCCAAAAATCTGATCATCCGAAACCAGTCCAAAACCAGCGCAAATTTGCAATAATCGTGATACAAAAACGTCCAGAAACGTCCAAAGACCACTGTGACACAATCCAAAGCCAGTCCTATCTATCTCTCTGCCTCATAAACCAATACGACCACTGTGACACGTGATACCGATTTGACGGTTTGGGTGAGACTTTGTACACCCTTCAGAAAAGTGCCGGAAAAATCCGCTGGACTGCAGAAAGGACTTCCCAAGATATTGGATGCAAGGTACTTAGCACCATGTTAAAACTAACCAGAGAGGTGAAAATGACCGCGAAACAGTGCAAAAAGTCGAGCTG
>JAKPXC010000045.1 GCA_029567705.1 Candidatus Cloacimonadota bacterium | reverse complement strand
GCCCTGGATAGAGCTTATGGCCTAAAGAAGCTGATTGTTTCCACCTATCAATCTGTTTCCGGAAGCGGGAACAAGGGGATTCAGACTCTAATCAACCAACGCCGGGGTGATCTGGACAAGGGTATCTATCCCGAGATCATTGATCTGAACGTGGTTCCCCAGATTGGAGCTTTTGGTGATGACGGTTATGCCCAGGAAGAGACCAAGATGCATAATGAAGCCCGAAAGATACTGCGTAATACAGATATGTTGGTCTCTGCCACATGTGTGAGAGTACCGGTGATCTACGGGCACAGTGTCTCAGTTTATGCTGAGTTTGAGAGTGAAGTTGTGTTAAAGGAAGCAGAAGCCCTCCTTAAAGAGATGTCCTCTGTGATATACGATCCTTACAGCTATATGACTCCCAGGGATCTGGGTTCTTCCAACGATACATTTGTCTCACGGCTCAGATATGGTGTGGATAAACACTCACTGACTTTCTGGAATGTGGGAAACAACGTTCGAATAGGTGCTGCGGCCAATGCCGTGAGAATCCTGAAATCTCACGCCCAACAGAATGGACTTCTCTGATGCCAAAGGATCTGATCTCTATTCGTGAAGAGCTTCACCAAATCCCAGAGATTGCCTTTGAAGAGCGCTTAAGCTCAAGATACATTATTAAGCAACTCGAAGAACTGCCAGGCATCAGGATTCACCGATTCCAAAACTCGACCGGAATCCTGGTGGAGTATAGCCATGGAGAAGGTGCATATCGTCTCTTTCGGGCGGATATGGATGCCCTGCCGATAGCAGAAAACACCGGAAAGGCATGCCAATCCAGGCATCCCGGCATGATGCACGCTTGCGGACACGATGTTCACATGACCATCCTGATCGGTTTGATAAAGCAAGTTTGTACGGAAAAGCCTGCCAAGAACCTGCTTTTCCTGTTTCAACCTGCTGAAGAAGGCAAAGGAGGAGCGGAGTATGTATTGGCTGAAGGCTTGATCCAAAGCTACTCAATCGAAAGCGTATACGCTCTGCATGTGGCCAGCGGAATGCCAGTGGGAACGGTGTCCAGCCGGGCAGGAGTTTCCTTTGGTTTACCCCAGGAGTTCGATGTGGTCTTCAAAGGGAAGGCCGCCCACGCTGCATATCCGGAGCAAGGTGTTAATGCACTGGATGCAGCTCTCACCTTTATTGCGCTGATGAATACAGACATAGAAGATTTGAAGACAGAGCACAGGGTGATCTTCCACATTGGAAAGCTGGAATCCGGTACGGTACGCAATGTGGTTCCAGATTTGTGCCGGATCGAAGGAACTCACCGCAGCCTGGAGCGCTCTTCCAGAGATGCCATGAATGAATTTATCAAACAGAACTCCGCAGAAGCGTCCCGCCAGACCGGAGCAGAAGCTTCTTATGACTTGCTCTGCAGTTATGATCCGGTGGTAAACGACGAACTACTGGTGCAGAAGCTTCAAGAGCAATGTGCAATTCTCAAACTAAACTATCTCCCTGCTGATCCTGCCATGACAGGTGAGGATTTTGGCTTCTTTACCAACCTTTATCCCGGGTTGCTCTTCTGGCTTGGCAGCGGTTGTGATTATCCTTTGCATTCGGATAAGTTCTATCCTGATCCTGCTTGTATAGAGCCGGGAGTCAAGCTGTTCTATGCCCTTGCCACGATATAATAAAATCAAGCATTTGAGATAAAAGACTATTGTACATGTGGCAATACAAGGCGAATGTTGGGGTTCTATCCCGTACATAACGCAGCGTTATTCCCGCGAAGGCGGGAATTCATTGAAAGGTAAAACATAGTAATACAATCTGTTATGTAATTATGGATTCCTGCCTTCGCAGGAATGACGATAGGGAGTTTTGTGGTAGCTTCTACTGCTAGCGCTTGCAAAGCTCACATCCCCAAAGAATAGATTGACATAAAACACTTAGCTGGGCAGAATGCGAAAAATGCTCATAAGGATGCCTCATGGAAACAAGTTCTCAGGATATACTTGAATTACGTTGGATCCGGATCCTGCTTATTGTGATAGCTCTACCGGTTCTGGTTTTGATTCTAAAAACCTTACAGAGTATTTTCATTCCCTTGCTCTTTGCTGTGTTTGTGAGCTTCATTTTTGCGCCCATGCGTACCTGGCTGGGCAAGAAGAAGTTTCCCACTTGGGCGATTATTGCTCTGATGATGCTTGTGATACTTATCTTCTTTGGTTTGGTGAGTGGAGTGCTCTACATTGCCGTAAACTCAATAATCCAACAGGTTCCCAAGTATCAGGAAAGACTGATTGTGATGCTGCAGGATGGTAACACCAAGCTTCTAGAGATAATGGCACAACTTGATCTGGCTATGTCCAAGCTTCCCAATATTGACCTCACATCTTTGCTGGGGACTGGGGATTTCTCACTGACAAAGGCTTTCTCCAACACGATGAACACCTTTATGAGCTTAGGCAGCGGTATGTTTCTGAGTGTCTTCTTCCTGCTGTTTATTGTGATGGAAGCAGGTAAGCTGGAAGAGAGATTGCGAAAGGTTATGACGGCAGAGAACAAGCAACAGACAGTTGATACCATGAAGCGTATCCAGACTCATATCCAGAAATACTTCATAAACAAATCGTTCATCAGCATTATGACGGCTATTGTAGCCATGATCTTCATATGGATATTTGGAGTGGATTTTGTGATCGTGGCAGGATTACTGACCTTTGTGTTGAATTTTATTCCCAATATCGGCTCCATCATCGCCACCATCTTTCCCATCTGTATCTGCCTATTGCAATACGGATTTGGATTTAAGGCGGTTGGTTTGACCATACTGCTGACCAGTACACAGATGTTTTTTGGCAACTACTTCGAACCACGTTTTATGGGAGACAGGCTGAACCTGAGTCCCCTGGTGATCTTGATCTCTCTGGTACTTTGGGCCTATATCTGGGGCGTGGTGGGGATGATCTTTGCTGTGCCGATCACAAGTGCCATCAACATCATACTCAAACAAATGGATGACAAGAGCATTATCTCTGCCATCATCAGCGACAAATAGGAGAGAACTATGAAGAAACGTTTACTTGTTACCACCGGGGGAGGAGATTGCCCAGGGCTCAACGCCGTGATTCGAGCTATAGTGAAAAGAGCAGCCCAGGAAGACAACTGGGAAGTGCTTGGCAGTATCGATGCCTTCAATGGTATTTTACTGGATCCCATGCATTTGGTGGAGCTTACAGAAGAACGGGTGGCCGGAATTCACGTGAAAGGCGGAACCATTATCGGCACCACGAACAGGGGTGGCCCCTTTGAGTGGCCGGTGAAGAATGCCGATGGTAGCTGGACTCTGATTGATCGCAGTGATGATCTGATGTCCCGGCTAAGATATCAGAACATCGATGCCGTGATAAATATCGGAGGAGACGGTTCGCAGAGGATCTCCCAAGGTCTGTTCGAAAAGGGCTGTCCCATCATCGGAGTTCCCAAAACCATCGATAACGACCTTTCCAAAACAGATTTTACTTTCGGTTTTCAAACTGCGGTCGATGTGGCAACAGATGCCGTGGATAAGCTGGTTACCACTGCTGCCAGTCATCACCGCATTCTGGTGCTGGAAGTGATGGGACGATATGCAGGATGGATTGCTCTTCATGCTGCAATAGCCGGTGGGGCAGAGGTTTGCCTGATTCCGGAGATTCCTTACAGCATAGCTAAGATTATGGAGTCCTTGCACAACCGCATTCACCATGGCAGTGGTTTTGCCATCATAGTGATCGCCGAAGGTGCCAAACCACTCGAGGGAGAGATGCAGTATTCAGAGAGTGTGGAACCCGGAGCCATGAGGATTAAACTGGGAGGAGCTGGCCTGAGATTGAGCCAGGAACTCAAAGACGCCGGCTGTTCCATTGATATCCGGGAAACCATTCTGGGGCATCTGCAACGGGGCGGCAGGCCCTGTGCGTTCGACCGTGTGCTGGCTTCACAATTTGGCGTAAAGGCTTTTGAGCTGGTGCTTCAGCAAAAGTGGGGATACATGGTTTCCTACAAACATCCCAATATCGTTTCTGTTCCGATTATCGAAGCCATCCGCAAGTATAACCTGATAGAGCTGCATAGCGACCTGGTGCAGACTGCACGGGGCCTGGGGATAAATCTGGGAGACTAAAGTGAGAAGTTCCGGCCAAGCTTTGGTGGATCGTTATCTGGATCTGCTGCGCACGCAGGGCAAATCCGACAAAACCATCTATGCCTATCGGGTTGATCTGGAGCAACTGCTGCACTACCTGGCAGAAATGGCTCCGGAACTTGAGCTGGCCGAACTGAAACCCCCACATATCCGTGGTTTCATGCTGATGCTGTATGAAAAGCAGGATTCGAACCGCAGTCTGGCACGTAAAACCAGTGCCCTGAGAGGATTCTTCAATTGGCTTAAAGCCGAGGATCTGATTATCGATAATCCCATGAAGACAATCAAGCGGCCGAAGTTTCAGCGTAAACTACCCAAGTTCTTCACAATTGATGAAATGGAGCAGCTTCTCAAGATTCCGGATACTGAAGATAAGTATGGCATTAGAAATAAAGCTATGCTGGAGCTGGTCTATTCCTCCGGCTTACGCTTGATGGAACTTGCAGCTCTGGCTCCGGGTGATATTGATTTCAAAAGGGCTTTGGTGCGCTTGCGTGGAAAAGGCAGCAAGGAGCGGATTGTACCGGTGGGTAAGCCTGCTCTGGATGCGATTCAAGAGTATCTGAAGATTCGAGATGAGTTTGGCGAGAGGCAGGATGCCAAACATCTTTTTTTGACCAAAACCGGTAAAGCCTGGGATACCAAGCAACTGGGACTGGTGCTACAAAAGTACCTGGATCTGATTGCCCAGCAAGAGGGTTATACCATGCACACTCTCAGGCATAGCTTTGCTACTCATCTACTGCAAAAGGGAGCTGATATCCGTGCTATCCAGGAAATGCTTGGACATAGTAAGCTTTCTACCACAGAGGTTTACACTCACGTGACCATTGAAGACATCAAAGCAGAATATCACCGGGCTCATCCGCGTTCCCGGGATAAGGATTAAACCAGCTTTTTTAGATTACGGGTTTCTATTCATGGGTTGGTTTCTCGTTTCTCTCCAATTTCTCGCCTAGTCTTCACCGTGTCTTGCAGGACTCTTCCCGAACACTTTGCTCGGGAAGAGTCCTGCAAGAGTCGGTGAAGAGTCGGCAGCGTAGAAGCGACATCTTGTCGCTTCCATTGACGAATCTGAATCCCCAGCAATACTATAAATTCTTCCAATCCTCAAATCCTTGGGAATGGCGAGTTCTGCTACTACATAGAACCTTCCTCACTTTTTCCTTGCCTGAATCTTGCAATGTAAAAAGCTTGGCTTTACGAGTGGAGGATTTATGAATCAATTCATTTCAGAAAGTGCCAGGATCGGTTCCGGAACCAAGCTGGCTTACAACGTCGTGATCATGGATGATGTCCGGGTGGGGGAGAACTGCCTGATCGGCTCTAATGTGGTAATCCATCCGGGTTCCTGCATTGGAGACAATGTCCGTATTGATGATAACACAATCATAGGAAAGCTGCCGCTCTCATCCCCCCGCAGCATCTTCAAGGTGCCCACAGATCTCGCTCCGGCGGAG
>JAKPXC010000020.1 GCA_029567705.1 Candidatus Cloacimonadota bacterium | reverse complement strand
ATCCATTGAGGATGATGACCAGCATGAGATACATCATGTACTCAATGGGATGGCCCTTCTCTTTACCTATGCCGCAATGCCGCAGGATACTCGTCAACTTGAAGCGTTTAAACAGAAAATGGGCATTGCTCTCTATAAGATTTGAAGTTTTGACTTGACTGATTTGGGCTATTCTCAGATAATTCATTATAAACCTCGTTGTTGTTAGTTGCGTAATAGCAAATGCAACAATAATATACGAGGTGTTTTTGTCAATATCTATTTTATGTTATTTTTCTGCCTCTCAAGCACTTGGGCTGCTGGGAAAGATTAGTAAGTAAGGATACTGTTATGACTGAAGTCCTGATCAAGATTACCAATATGAGCAAAGCTTTCCCTACCGGAGAAGGTGATTTCCTGGCTTTGAAAGATGTGAATCTCAGCTTCATCAAGGGTGAGTTCACCGGTATTGTGGGCCCCAGCGGCAGTGGCAAGACTACCATGCTCAATATAATCGGCAGCCTGGATACTCAGAGCTCAGGCGAGGTGGAAGTGCTGGGTAAAGAGATCAAAAGCCTCTCCGCCAAGGAATCTGCGGAGCTTCGCAGCCGGCATCTGGGCTTCATCTTTCAGACCTACAATCTGCTTCCAGTCTATACGGTTTATGAGAACGTGGAATTCCCTCTCCTGCTACTGAAAATCTCACCGGACAAACGCCACAAAATGGTGATGCAGGCCTTGGAATGGCTAGGGCTCACTGACAAACAGAAAAGCCGTCCCGCTCAGCTCTCCGGAGGCCAGTGCCAACGCGTGGCTATCGCCCGGGCAATGGTGAAGGAACCTTCTCTTGTGCTGGCAGATGAGCCAACTGCCAATCTGGACACAGAGAACTCTCTGCACATCCTGGATATGATGAAGAAGCTCAATCAGGAGCTCGGTACCAGCTTCATCTTTTCCACTCACGACCAGAAAGTGATAAACTACCTCCGCCGGGTGATTCGTCTGGTGGATGGCATGGTGGCAGGTGATGATACTCAAGCTGGCTAACCGAAACATCATAGGCAACGGCAAGCGCAGCCTGATCAACATGTTGATTCTCACTATCGTGATGGTGGGACTGATGTGGATGATGTCCATGTACTATAGCTGGGTCAATCTTTCCCGCACACAGATGAAGGAGTGGGAACACGCCGAAGGTATGCTTTGGCACAAAGATTATGATCCTTTCGATGCCTTCAGCTTCGAGAAAAGCCTGGCACCCATCAGTCCGGAGCAGGAGATGTCTATAGAAAAGGGTGAGGCCATTCCAATTCTGCTCACGCAAGCGGTGGCCTATCCTCAGGGGCGGATGATGCCGACTTTACTCAAAGGCATTCCGGCTTCTCAAGGCTTGCTCAAGCTGCCCACCCAAGTGTTAAATGAAGACAGCGGAAGCATGGTTCCTGCTCTGATCGGCACCAGCCTGGCTAAGACTATGAAGCTGGGAGAAGGGGATATCATCACAGTGCGCTTCAAGGATGCTTCCGGAGTCTTCAATGCCATGGATCTCTATGTGGCCAAAGTGATGCGCAGTCCTGTTCCCGCTGTGGATGGGGGAGCCCTCTGGGTAGATTTGGAGGCTTTGCAGGAAGCGATGTCTGCTCCCAAGATGGCCTCACAGATTGTCTTGGCGGATCCGGCTCTGCAGAAACTGGCAGGGGGACTGTGGGTATACAAAAGCAGAACTGAGCTGATGAAGGACTTTAACGATGTGCTCAAGACCGAGCTGGCTTCTCAATCCCTGCTCTTTGGACTCTTTCTGTTTTTGGCGATGCTGGCCATCTTTGATACTCAGATTCTGGCACTCTTCAAACGCCGCAAGGAGATTGGCACACTGGCTGCACTGGGGATGACCGAGCGGCAGATTATCGGGCTATTTACGGTGGAAGGTTTGCTCTATCTTTTCTATGCCACTATCATCAGTATTGTGCTGGGACTTCCGCTCTTTCTTTGGTTTGGGCTCAAGGGCTGGGTACTGCCGGAAAGCTACAGTGATTTTGGTATGGTGGGCTTTACCGAGACGATTTATTTCAAGTATCCACCTTGGCTGATCTTGTTGGTTCTGGGCGTGATGTTTGTCACAACAGCTCTGGCAAGCTGGCTTCCCACGCTGCGGATAGCCCGGCTCAAACCTACTGAAGCCCTGCGGGGAAAGGGATTCTGAGTTATGTTGAAGTTCATCCTTAAAGGGATTTTCCGGGACCGCAGCCGATACTTCTTTCCAATAATCATAATGTCTGCCGGGGTGTTTCTGATGGTGTTTTTCTTGGCTTTCATGGATGGCTACATGGAGAGTATGATTCGTCAGAATGCCCGTTTTGAGACCGGACACGTCAAGATAGTGACAAAGGCCTACAGCGAGCTTCTGGCTCAGAAGCCTTATGACCTGGGTTTATTGGATATTGAGGCAGATCTGGAGAAGTGGAAGGCTTCATATCCGCAGTTTGACTTCGTGCAACGCATCACCTTTGGAGCCATTCTGGATAAATCCGATTCGCTGGGGAATTCTCTCCGGCAGGGTCAGGTACTGGGTTTTGCCCTGGAGCTTCTGGAGGATGATTTTGAGATCAGGAATCTGCGCTTGGCAGAGACTCTGGTGCAGGGAAGGCTTCCTGAGGTAGCGGGGGAGATTCTGGTTTCAGACCGGACTTTTCAGGCAATGCAGATCAGCCTGGGAGATTCACTGATGCTTCTGGGTTCCACTGCAGAAGGCTCTATGAGCTTCGCTTTGGTGAAGATCGTGGGAACCGTAAACTTTGGCTATGAAGCTCTGGATCGGGGCGGTATCATTATGAATCTGAGTGATGCCCAGGACTTTCTGGATATGCCGGGAGGTTGCAGCGAGATTCTGGGCTTTAGCAAAGACGGGTATTATAACGAGAAGCTGTTCAAGAGCACCAAAGCTGATTTTAATGCTAAGAACACTAAAGATGATGAGTTCAGTCCGGTGATGCTGGCTCTGGCAGACCAGAACAATATGGGCTATATGCTTTGGATAATGGATTTTACTTTTATGATGATGAGCCTGGTATTTGTGATTATCTTGGGTATTGTGCTTTGGAACTCCGGACTGATGAGCGGAATCAGGCGTTATGGTGAGTTTGGTCTGCGCCTGGCCATTGGCGAGGAAAAGAAGCATATCTATATGATCCTGATCCTGGAATCGGTTTGCATTGGCATTATCGGTTCTCTACTGGGCTTGATTCTGGGCTTTGCTGCCAGTTATCCTCTTTCGATTTGGGGATTGGATATGTCTCAGTATGGTAAAACTTCGAGCCTGGTTTTCGAGAATGTGATTCGCACCAAGCTCAGTCCAGACATCTTTATCTATGGATTCTGGACGGGATTACTATCCTCTGTTCTGGGCACTGCCCTGGCGGGGAGCGTGATCTTTAAGAGGCAAACCTCACAACTCTTTAAGGAATTGGAGCAATGAAGAAGATACTTATACTTGGATTGCTTGCTTTGGTTATGGGGCTGCATGCCCAGAGACCCGATCCACAGCAAATACTTCGGGCTATAGATCGCAATGTTCTCTCCGGAACCTCCCGATCCACCACCAGAATGGTTATAAGTGGCAGGAGAAGTTCACGCACTGTTACATCGATCAATTACTCCCGGGGCAGCTCGGATGCTTTCACAGAATACACTGCTCCACCCAGAGACAGAGGCACTAAGATGCTAAAGCTTGGTTCGAATCTCTGGATTTTTGATCCCAACACCCGCAGAACTGTGCAGATATCGGGGAATATGCTGCGTCAATCTGTGATGGGAAGTGATCTCTCCTATGAAGACTTCATGGAGGAAAGCAGCCTCAGTTCTCAATACAATGCCAGCCTGGAAGGCGAAGTGACTTACGAGGGCAGGGCTTGCTGGGATCTGCTGCTCACTGCAAAGAACAGCCGGGTAGCTTATCATACCAAACGTTTTTATGTGGATAAACAACGCAGTATTCCTTTACAGGAGAAATGGTATGCCCGCAGCGGAAGGCTCCTTAAGACAATTAGTGCTTCTGATCTTAGACAAATTGGTAGCCGCTGGGTCCCTTTTCGAGTATTATTTAAAGATGAGTTAAAACAAGGCCGGGGAACGGAGTATATCGTCGAAAGTATAGAATTCGATATCCGCATCCCGGATTCAATTTTTACAAGGAGCCAGTTAAGTAATTGAAGACATCTGAGATTATCATTATCGGAGCAGGCCCGGCAGGCCTGCTCTCTGCGTATGCAGCAGGAGCCAAAGCTCTGGTGCTGGAGTCCAACCCCTTTGCCGGGAAGAAGCTACTTCTCTCCGGCTCCGGACAGTGCAATTTTTCAAACAGCCTCTCCAAGGAGAGCTTCCTGAAAGAGCTTCGGGAAGCCTCTCATTACCTAAAACCGGCTCTCTATGCTTTTGACCAGCAGGCTTTTTGCCAGCTCCTGCAGCAGCATGATTGCTCCTGGGAAGAAGCAGATGAACACAAGCTCTTCCCCGTTTCCAGACAGTCTGCTTCAGTTCGGGATGCTCTGTTGAAAGCAGCAAAGGAGCGTGGTGCAAGCTTTGAATATGGCAGGAAAGTGACTAAAGTTACCCGCCGCAGAAGTGGTGGATTCCAGATTCTGGCAGAGGATGAAAGCTACGAATGCGAGAAGCTGATTCTGGCCGGCGGTGGACAAAGCTGGCCGCAGACCGGTTCGGACGGCAGTTCTTACCGCTTTGCCCGGTCTCTGGGGCACAAAATAATCAATCCACGTCCCTCTCTGGCTTCAGTGGAATTGGACCTCAATACCAGGCTTGGGGAGTGCTCTGGACTATCCCTGAAGAACATCAAGATCTGCATGTGTACAGATCAGGGCAGAATTCACGATCAAGGGGATCTGCTCTTCACTCACAAGGGACTGAGCGGCCCTGTGATCCTGAACAATTCCTATCTGATGAGCCGTGGAACCAGGATAGGCCTGGCTCTGGTGGAGGATGCCCATGAGGCTTTGAGTGATCTGATCAAGCGAGATCCTCGCAAGCAGCTCAATAATGCCCTGAAACAGCTAAATCTCTCAGATTGCCTGATCTCGGCCATTCTGCACAGGTTGGGTCTGGATGGCAGCCAGGTGCTAGCCGTAATAAAGGCGGCTGATCGCAAGTTGCTGGCGAACTTCCTGCAGAATGCGGTCTTCAGTGTAAAGAAAGTGGAGTCCTTTGATACTTGCATGGCCAGTTCCGGAGGCATTGATCTCAAGGAAATCAACAGCCGGAATCTGGAATCCCGCGCTTGTCCCGGTTTGTACATAACCGGTGAAATGCTCAATTACCACGCTCCCACCGGTGGCTTTAACATCCAGCTTGCTGCTTCCACGGGATACCTGGCAGGACTCTCTGCTGCCAGCAGAAATGCGTGAGCTTAAGTAGAGTTATCGGGTAGTACAAGAGCCGGGCTGATTATAGAAGCTGAGCTTCCAAGTCATATTACATAGATAGTCCATAAGGATCAGGACGGTAGATAAGCCTCGGCTCAATAAGCTGCCCTTGTTACTCGTCACAGGTTAGTTTCCATTATCGATAAGATATCACTCCTAATCACTGTTCACTTGAGTAGGAGTCTTCGCCGTGTCTTGCAGGACTCTTCCCGAACACTTTGCTCGGGAAGAGTCCTGCAAGACACGGTGAAGAGTCGGCGACGCATTAGGAGCGGATTGGGAAAAACCTGAGTTGGCTCAGGCTTGGTATCAGCATTCTGGTGAGCATCTATCGCCACAATGCTCTCTAGCAGAAAATGCACAATGATCGTTTTTTTTCTTGACCCTTTTTTCGTTTCAAGCTAGAGCAAGGACTATCAAAAGCAGCCAGCGAGGAATGGAAATGAAAGATAGGTCAACAGTGGAAAGAGCTCTGCTCTTCATCGAAGACAACCTGTGCTCTCGGATCACTCTGGAAGATATTGCCGATGCGGCTAATCTCTCCCAGTGGTATTTTCACCGTTTATTCAGAGTTTTAACCGGTTACTGCGTAAACGATTATCTGCGTCGGAGAAGGCTCAGCGAGGCATCCCGTGCCCTGCTCTACACTGCCAAACCGATCCGTCAGATTGCCCGAGAATACCAATTCGAGTCCCAGGAGGCCTTCACCCGCTCTTTCAGTTCCATCACGAAACTCAGCCCGGGAAGGTTTCGCAAACAAATCGCTCCGCTGCTTGTATTCCCGGCTATCAGCCTGGATAAGAGCTACAAATTCTTAAGACAAGGAGCTACAAAAATGAAACCACGCTTTGCAACCAAAGCAGCCTTCAACGTTATCGGAGTGTTCTGCCGCTCTACCCCCAGTGAATCCCTTCACAAGCTCTGGAACGATTTCAGCGCCCGAGTGCAGGAAATACCCAATATTCTGGATCAGAGCAAAGCCTATCAAGTCTGCGTATTTGAAGATGCGAATCCTGAAAAGGAAGAATACACCTTCATAGCCGGCATGGAGGTTAAGGATGTTTCCACAGTGCCTGAAGGCATGCTGAGCCATAAGGTGCAAGAAGCTCATTATGCCATCTTTGAGCATAAGGGTCTTTTGGATACACTGCATAAAACCTACGAGTATATCTTCGCAGTCTGGCTGCCCGATAGCGGATATCAGATGGTGGATGCCGATTCTCTGGAAGTCTATGACGAACGCTTCCAGGTGGGCAATCCGGAGTCCGTCTTCGAGATCTGGGTACCGGTGAAGAAGTAACTAACAAACATATATGTAGCGGAGCTTTCCGAAGCTCCGCTGCTTTTTGTAAAGTGCCTTAACAGTCTTGGTATAAATACGTCTCAAGTTCAAACTGAGTGGGTATCGTCATCCCAGCGAAGGAGACTGCGTGAAAAGACTGGGTTTCAGAAAAAGAGTCACTAATGGGACTATCCGGAGACTTATCACTCTGTCTCGAGGGCTGGGATCCATAAGAATAGTGGATATACCCAAACTTTCGCCTGTATTGGCACGAGGGTAAGTGTCTCTACATGAGATAATCAGTGTAAATCAGTTCAATCAGTTTCATCAGCGCTCTATTATCCGGCCAATCCCGTCTACCCTGTTATCTGCGTTCTATCTTTTATGTTAAACCCATGCCGGCGGCCGAACCTTGACCCTACCTTAGAAAGTACAAGATAAGACTTGACGAAAAATAAGCACTCAGAATTAGTGTTTGCTAAGAAATCGGTTTCCGATTATACTAAGTAAAGCAAGATCATAATTTAATATGGAGGTTACAAGATGAAACTTAGACCTATCGAAGATCATGTGGTGGTTAAACTTAACCGCAGTAATGAAGAGAAAGTGGTGGGAGGAATTATCATTCCGGATACCGCCAAAGAAAAACCTCAGATGGCTGAAGTTGTGGCTGTTGGTACCGATGAGGACCTGCAGAAGATAGTCAAAGTGGGCGATACCGTCCTTTACGGAAAGTATGCCGGAACAGAGATTGAGATTGAAAGCGAAAAGTACCTCATTCTCTCCAAAAGCGATATCCTCGCTATCGTTGAGTAAGAGTTATGGCCAGCATGGTTAACAGCCAGAGCTTCGAAGCTGAAGTTCTGAAGTCCGATCTCCCGGTATTGGTGGATTTCTGGGCGCCTTGGTGCGGTCCCTGCAAAGCTCTCAACCCCATTTTGGAAAAAGTGGAGGCTGAGGTGGCGGGACGCGTCAAGATCGTAAAAGTCAATATCGACGAATCCCCGGACATCTCCACCCGCTACTCAATCATGTCGATCCCCACTCTTCTGTTCTTCAAGGACGGCGAAGTGGTGAATCAACTGGTCGGCTTGGTTCAAAAAGATAAGATCATGGAGAAATTGGGGCTCTAATCCCCACTTCTTTACAGGCTATGAAGTAGCTCTCCCTCCGTGGGGGAGCTACTCTCTTTATATCCAGGAGATGTGCTGATCTGGGCTCGGGAATCTACTCCGCGTCTATACATATCTGCCAAATGAACTGTGATTCGAAAGAATTTTCCTGTGCGCTTATCATCCTGCATCTTAGCCTGATAGCCTTGAGGATTGTCAGTCTTCTACAAGAAAGTTCGAAAATTCTTATTGACAAAAAATCAGGCTTTTGGAGAGTGGCTAAACGTTCGCTTGAACATAGCAATTTTCAGGTGAACCCAGATCTTTAAATCAGTTTATAGAGTGGAAATGCAAGAGAAGAGCGAGTCCAAATCAATTCAGAAATGATTCGATATCATTATAAATATTAATGATGGAGAGTTTGATCCTGGCTCAGGACGAACGCTGGCGGCGTGGATTAGGCATGCAAGTCGAACGGTAGAGTGCTTTCGGGCACTTGAGAGTGGCGAACGGGTGAGTAACGCGTAGGTTATCTACCCTCAAATTGGGGACAACCCAGGGAAACTTGGGCTAATACCGAATGAGAGCATCTTCGGATGTTTAAAAGATGGCGAAAGCTGTTGTTTGAGGATGAGCCTGCGTCCCATTAGTTAGTTGGTAAGGTAATGGCTTACCAAGGCGATGATAGGTAGGCGGCCTTAACGGGTGGTCGCCCACACTGGGATTGAGATACGGCCCAGACTCCTACGGGAGGCAGCAGTCGAGAATAGTCTACAATGGTCGAAAGACTGATAGTGCGACGCCGCGTGAACGAAGAAGCCCTTCGGGGTGTAAAGTTCTTTTATATGTGAGTAGTGCCCTTTATATGAATAGTATAAGGGGAGGGAATTAAGCATAAGAATAAGCAACGGCTAACTCCGTGCCAGCAGCCGCGGTAACACGGGGGTTGCAAGCGTTGTCCGGAATTACTAGGCGTAAAGTGCAGGTAGGCGGATAGATAAGTTTAAGGTTAAAGGCTACGGCTTACCCGTAGTAAGGC
>JAKPXC010000201.1 GCA_029567705.1 Candidatus Cloacimonadota bacterium | reverse complement strand
TTTTGATTACCTTATCGATGGCCAGTACATGAGCAACGTACCAGCGGAAGATAATATCCGGGGATCTGCAAACCAGAGGATATATCAATTTTCCGCTGGCGAAGTGGTGGAATTGCCTACCCTAGCCAATGGGATTGCCTGGTCTGTCAATCTGGACACCAAGGCAATCCTCAGCGGCATCCCCAAAGCAGGGGATGTTGCCAATTTGAAAGAACTGTTAGCCCAACGTGGTATAGCATGGTATTAACAAAAGCGAAAGAAGAATCGTGAAATGATAAAATGTGAATTATGTGGATATGAGCTGCAAATAAGCAGAGAAGAGTCGAGCTCAGATACACTCACTTGCCCTGTTTGTGGTTGGGATGTTCAAGTAGATGCTTCATCTGAACCTGCGACCTCGGAAAAACCCGTCTTGTGGATCACTCAGCTTTCTACCGGTGCCAAGATCAGCCTGGAGGCCGGAGAGACGAAAACCTTGGGGCGGGAAAGGTATGGGAAGGAGATCTTCCAAAACCGGACAATAAGCCGAAAACACTGCAATATCGACTACACAGACGCTGGATTCTTTATTAGTGACCTGGAAACACCAAACGGAACCTTTCTGGACGGGCTGCCGGTGAAATCCAGAACCATGATTGAGAACGGCCAGCATCTGGTCTTGGCCAACGAGGAATATCTGGTGGAGATCAAGTTGCCGGAACTGCACGACTCCTCCGGGGAGGTCATCGCCCGTCAATCGGTCTATCTGTGTCCCGGCTGCGGTTCGGAAACCAAGTATGTCGATAGCAACGAGCTTCCAGCAAAGTGTCCTGATTGCGGACGCAGGACGGAGTTATATTAGGCGACAAACTGCCCGGCATCATTGCCGATCAATAGCAGAATTCAGGAATCGGTATCGCTCTGCATCCTCCTCACCACCCTAAAACCGACATTTGATGCGCTCTGTAAGGGCTTATCTTCAAAACTGTTGCATACCCTTTTCGTATAAACCAAGCCATTCCTATATAGCCAAGAGCCGCCTCTGAGACATCTATATTTACCAGTTTTCGGGCCGTGAGGATCCTTTGTTCCAGGGCTTGGTGGGTCTTCTTGGTAGTAGTCCCAACACATTTCGCAGACATTGCCACTGAGGTCATAAATTCCAAGCTCATTTGGCTTTTTCCGCTTTACTGGATGGATTCGATATTTTGCATTTCCTGGATGCCAGGCTACTTTGTCTGCCTTATTCGAGCCTGCGTATTGATAATTCTTTGAATGCTTACCACCGGAAGCTGCATACTCCCACTCTGCTTCGGTGGGTAACCTATATCCATTGGCGTCCCAATTACAAGTCACCTTATTTCCTGTGATCGTATAACATGGATCATACCCCTCTAGGAAACTCAACCAGTTGCAGAAGGTCGCAGCATCCTTGAAGGAAACGCATACCACTGGGCATTGATCTGTCTGCTTCTTAATGAAATTATTCCTCCAAGATGCGGTATCTGCGTGCCAAGTACCGCCTGTCCTGAAGAGCCCCAATAAGGATTGATCAGTGTAAATATAAGACCCGGCACCATCTTCTGCTTCTGTTACATAGCCGGTGTCTGCCACAAACCTGCTGAAATCAGCATAACGTGTTTCGTGTTCTGCGATGTAAAAGTCAGAGATAATTACCTCTCGACC
>JAKPXC010000200.1 GCA_029567705.1 Candidatus Cloacimonadota bacterium | reverse complement strand
CTTCGATCTCTAGAATGGCTTGACGAATATCATCGTGATTCATGATATGCTCCTTTAATCAGTTTGGTGCCATTCTATGAATGCCGGTATGTATGTCAAGCTTTATTACATTTATCTACGTGAAAATGTCCAAACTCCAGTGGGTTTACAGACGAGAGGCGGTGGTTAAAACCACCGCCTCTTGTCTGTAAACCCGATAAATCGGGTTAATCTTTGCCCGGCCTGCATCACTATGAACCGATGTTATATTTAACACCCGTCTCTCGTTCGTCTTCAATTTCTCCACGAGCTTTCACCGTGTCTTGCAGGACTCTTCCCGAACACTTTGCTCGGGAAGAGTCCTGCAAGACACGGCGAAGAGTCGGCAGCGTATTGGGGAGTAACGAGTGACGAGTAACAAGTAACAAGAGCTGCGCTGCTGCCGCCATGTATGTATCCTTTGGAGTTCATGCTGGATATCTAAGCTACACATTTACAGCAGACTACGCGGCCAGCATGGACTTCAAGCAGTGAGTTCAGTAGCAGGTTAAAAAAAAAGCTTCGCTTCGTTGTGTGCTGGTTGAAGTCCATTGCGGCTTTGGGCCGGGAGATATATGAGTAGTCAGCGAAGCCGCAATGAACTCCAACGAGAACAAACCTCGGCCACTGTGCCAATATGGTGATTGGCACCCCAAAAGTAGGTGCCCATTCATCTTCTATCTCCTTATCTTCGCCTTACTCATTTACTCCTTGTGATGGTTTCTGAATAGATGGACGGCATGGACAATATGGACAACTCCACTAGACTCGTGGTATAGAGCCTCTTTTACTTCTTTACTCTGTTTTAGAAAACAAACCTCTGCTGTTCTCTACGTCCTCTGGTAAAAAATCCCACCTCACTTGATGGCTATCAGTTCGTAGATCTTGACGGATTTGTTCTTGCCTTTCACCTTCACTTCATCGAGATAGCGGTATTCCACCAAGTCTTGCACTTTCTCCAGGGTAAACTCACTAAAGATGATCTTATTGGTGGTCTGATACTCCTTGTTGATCCCTTCCAGTCGGGCACCCAGATTGATGGTATCGCCAATGGCAGTGTAGTCAAAGATCTGTTCGCTGCCCAGGTTACCGATGACCGCCGTACCGGTGTTGATGCCGATACCGATGTCAAAGTCTTCCCGACCTTCGCTGCGCCAGCGTTCCTGCAGGGCTGTGAGGCGTTCCCGCATCATAATGGCGGTCTTGCAGGCAGCCAGAGCGTGGTTTTCCAGCTTGACAGGTGTTCCATAGAGTGCCATAATCTCGTCACCCACGAACTTATCGACTATTCCCTGGTTGGCGATAATGGTATTCACCATTTCAGTGAGGTATTCCTTGAGGATTTGCACCGTTTCTTCAGGCTTGTGGTTCTCCGAATAGGTGGTGAAGGAGCGGATATCAGAGAAGAGCACGCTGATCTCCTGCAGAGAACCGCCGTAGGTGAGGCTGCCGGGTTTTTCCAGCAGTTCTTTAACCAATTGGGGAGCCATGTACTGCTGGAAGGCATTGCGGATAAAGCGTTTCTCTTTCTGGGTATCCAGATAGTGGGAGACCAGAGAAACCCCGTAGATCACCAAAAAAGCCAGAGCTGTCTGGGCAATGGGGATCAAGAGACCGGTGGATTTGAAGAGCAGGAAGGCGGCCAGATATTGAATCACGATCAGCAGGGCCAGGCCAAGCGCGGAGAATTGTGGCTTGAGGAACTTGAAGAGTAGCCAGAGACCCATCAGCAGCAGCAGTTCGATCCCCAGATAGAGATAGTGGTTCAGGTGACGTAGATACTTCCCTTGCAGCACCATCTCGATAAAATTGGCGTGAATCTCCACACCGGGAGTCAATTCTCCGCCAAAGGGAGTGAGAAACTTGTCGTGCATCTCGTCGATTGTGGCGCCCACCAGCACTATCTTCCCGTCGAAGACGCCCTTGTCCCGAAGTTCATAAAAATCGTCCGATTCTGCACCCTGGTAGCCCGGCATGGTGGTGAGTGAATCATCTATCACCTGAGAATAGGGAATGGTCGTAAAAGTTCTGGCCGGGCCGAAGTAATTGATCAGAGACAGGTTGCCTTTATCCAGGGGAATGGATTTGCCCGCCACCTTCACTTTGCCGCCTTCCACCCGGATGTGATCCCGCCAATCGCTCTGATAATACCTGAGATTGGCAATGGAGGCCACGCCCAGAGGATAGAAGTTCTCGACCTCATCAAAAGGTTCAAAGACGCCATAACTGCGGATATAGGCGTCTTTATCCTGAGGCATATTGACTATTCCCCAAACCGTACCCCGCTCCTGTATGGCGGGAATCGGGGGATAGAATTGCACATGATCATAGTTATCGGCCTGGCGGATGAGCTTCCCGGCAAAGATGGTGTTGTTGTAAGCAGCTCCAGCATCAGCCAGAATCTGGTCGTTCTCAGGATCGCCTTCCTCGGTGAATTCAATATCAAAGATAATCTGCCGGGCTCCGGCTTCGGTGAGGTTTTCGATCAGCTTGGCATGATCTGCGCGGGGAAAAGGCCAACTGGTGAGACGGGCATTGAAGGTTTCATCGTCCAGAGCTACTATCACCACGCTATCCGTGATGCTCTGAACCCCTCTCAGGCGAAAAAGGCTATCTTGGGCCTTATGCTCCAGGTTTTCAAAGACGCCGATGGAAAAGATTATCTGGATAAAGATTAGAACCAAGGCAGGATAAATGAGGAAGCGGTATTTTTTCATGTGAACTCCTGTGTAAACTGAAGCCCCGGGTGCTGGGTTTGAGCTGGTCTGTCCGGGGGCATGGTGCTGATAGCCAGGCTATAAAAATGGGGAAAACATCTCTGTCTTCCCCATTCGTGTTATCTTAGAAACGTTGGTTAAGGGTGAAACGCCAGGTCAGATTGTTGTAATCCAAGCTGGAATCTGCATCGTTGCCATAATCCTGGATATTGAGCTGGGTTCCCACGGTCATATCTCTGAGAGGCGTGGCTTCCAGCCCGAGTGTGAAGTAGTTGAAGCCCTGTTTATCCTGATCTCCGCCCAAGTTCAGCAGTTTATACTGCACGAAAGGACGCAGTTTACGGTTGAAGAAGCTGTAATCTGCGCTCAGGAAGAGATTTGTATTGTTGTTGTCAAAGAGCGGGTAGGTGAGGGCATCCTGGCTGTCTTCGCGCTTGTTCTGCTGGTAAGCAAAGACGATCTGAGTCCGTAGGGGAATGGTAGACCAGCGGTTGTTGATGGAGACGTTGAAGGAGTTGTTCAGGTTCTCATAGAGTTGGCTGGCGTTTGTGGTATTGTCGTCGTTTCCCATCCTATAGGTAAAATCTATGAGAGTGGGTACAAAGGTCAATTGCTGGATATCATAGCCAATACCAAAGCTCAAGAGCCCGGAAGTTCTTTCATAAGGCACATACACATAGTCATTATCCACAATGCTGGGGTTGCGTTCGTTGCTGGTGTTGTTTGAGAAGTATGCTGCCTTCAGATAGGGCCACTTGGGAATACGAAGCGCCATCTGAGCGTTCCAGGAAAGGGTTTCCGCTGTCTCCTGCTTGGATTCAGAGAGGTTATCTGCCAGGAGGTTTGCACCGGCACTCAAGATGAGCAGGTTCTTGATATTGAGCTGATCGGAAACCGAGACCATCTTGGTATCATTCTGTTGGTAGTAGGTACTGAGGGCATTGAAAGAAGGGCCTACTTCAGTGTAGCGAAAATCAATATAGTTCTTTAGGAAGTGCATCCGCACATAAGCTGTCCAGGCCAGGTTTTCCCTGCTGGGAATCAGTGGCTCCATGTTGCGGTTGATAATAAAGTATTCGGCATAATCTGCCGGGTTGATATCTATGGGTAAATCATCCGGCAGGTATTCTTCTATTTCTTCCTGTGTGAGGGCAGGATCCAGAGTGTTGTTGTTCAACAGGCTGCCTGCGATCTCGCCTCCGGCGGTGAAGAGCTGCTCCGGGAGATTAAGGCGCAGATCCACGGCTACCACAGCATTATCTTTGGGTTTATTGGTAAAAAGCCCATCCTGGTAAGAGTAATCCTCAGGTTTCAGGGAACTGATGATGTCTCTATTGCGCGTGGCTGTGATACCCAGGAGCATCCTTTCTTTATTGCCCATCTGGAATCTAGCGCCGATGGCTTCCTGCTTGAAGGTTCCCAGGCTCCGTTCTGTATTGGTGCCATCCAGAAAACTTGTCTTGGTGGCGCGGAGCATCTCACCATGAGCAACTTCAAGGCTGAGGAACCGGCTGTGGAGCTTGCCCCAGATACCGCGTACGTTGCGGTTTGCCATGGTGAAGCTGCTGAGATTGGGGCTGGAATCTCCCAGCCATATATCCAGGGAAGGAATCTGCAGACCAAAGGTGTAGCGGTTTACGGCCTGCTGTTTGGAATCCTCCATGGTGGAGACCAGGAAATTGGCCTGGGTATTCAGGATGCCATAAGTGCTGTAAAGATCCAGCATGGCAGTGGCATCGTCATCCCGTTCCAAAAAAGAATCCGTATCACCTTCGGCACTGAGGCTGTAGACGTTGGTGGCAAGGTTGAAGTTTCCCCTGATATTGAGTGGGAGGAAGGGACGATGGGCACCTGCCGCCACTTCTGTAGTCCAAATGGGAGAATATACCTGTTGGCCATCCACAAGCGCTGTAATCTGAGAACGGCGGCTTCCGGGATTGGGGTTGGCATCACGGTAGATCAGGGCATTCTCCGTGATGGTGGCATGGCGGGTTACATCTCTGCCACCTACCCAGACACGGATGGAACTGAGGTCTATCCTGCCCATCAGATCAAAGTAGGATACAGCCAGGATAAATTCAGAACCCTGGCCGGGGTTGAACTCATCACTCAGGAGAATAAACTCATCCGCACGGGTACCGATCACCGAACCGGGGCTGAGATGGTAAAGGGGTTCCAAGCCATCCAAAGTGGGGATGTTTTCAACGTTGCCGTTGGTAAGAAGCACTTCAAAGTAGTAGTCCACATCATAATCCTGCAGGTCTCTGGCACGCAGTTGTGCCACATACCAGAAAGAGCCTGTGGCTTCAAGGGTCATATCTTCTTCACGCCAGGCTTCCTCGTTCACCCGTTTCCACTTGAGTGTGATGCTGCTGATCTCTTCGGCACCATATATCGCATTTACCCTGATCTCCACATCGGTGCCAAAGACGTATACTCCTGGAGAAAAGTGATCAATAGATACAGATGCAAGGCTCGTTAACAACACTATAAAGGCTATAACTGCCAGTATTCTTTTCATATATACCTCACAAAGTCTTGGTTCAAAGCAGGCAGATACTAGTATCTGATCTCGATGTATTTGATCTGGCCGGCTTCATTTTGTACTGGTACCATTATGGTGCGCATGGAAGGCTGAGAGCCTGCTGCATCCGCTGCCGCTGCCAACATCTCAAGATCTTCTTCGCTGCTGTTGCCAACTTCCACGTTACCATCTTTATCCACAACGGCTGTCTTTCCCCTGCCAACCATCTGTGTTTCACCCGTAGCTTTGATTGTTACAGCCACGGTACCGTCGACCACTATGAATCTGCTGTTGTCTTCTTCATCGACGTCCGTCAGGAATTCTGTGCCCCGCACGGAAGCCACGGTTGTGGCAGTTTCCACCCGGTAGCTGCCAGTGTTCCGGCTCACGTTGCTGTGAACCCTGCCGCGGGTGACGGTGGTATTCTTGGCCAGAGTGCCATTGGATACAGCAGCTCTGATGCGGACATTGGAATTCGCAAAGATCCTCACCTGGGAAGAGCCATCGATAAATCTGTATGCAGCATAGGAATCATTACCGGTGCGAATCTGATCCTCGTGTTGGAGCATCTCTCCCGCCCGGAACCTAACCTGCCGGTTTTGGCGGAACATTTCCACTCTGCCCCGATTGGCAGAAAGATAAGCCACTGCGTTCTGAGCAGAAAGGCCGATAGCAAGGCAAAGCAATATGCTTAGGAATATAACTCGTTTCATTTCTCCAACTCCTTAGTTCCGAATATCTATGACTACGTTACGGCCAACCAGGCTGCGAATCAGGTTGATGGCTTCTTCACCGCTCAGGCTCTGGCCATCGGATTGGATCACACCAATGGGGGCAAAACCGCCACTGAATATCGCCTCGATGGCAGGATTACCAAGCGAACTCAATGCTGCCTGCAGCTCATTGATGGTGATGGGAGCGCTTTGATCCTGCGGAGCAAAACGGAAGACATACCAGTTACTCTTCAGGCTGCTCTGATCTCTTTCTCTGGTGTAAGGATTTGTCTCTGTGTAAAGAGAAGTACTGATCTGCCAGGCATAGTAATTGCCCGGAACAAAGGGGATGTATTCCGAATATACTCCTCCACTTACGGGAGTGGGATTTAGCGGCCAGAAGTGCTGTCCCATGGCTTCAACGTTGTTGACCGTGGGCACTACGTTGGGAGGGAACTCCAGGATATTGATATAATACTGGTTAAAGCTTGTATTGATGGCATTCCAGAAGAAGCTCATCGGGTTAGTAGTGAGAACTGGAGCTTGCTCACCCAAAGGCACTCCGGGAGAGACCAGGCTAATGGTGCCGGCATTACGCACCACAATGTTAAAGACCGCCGGTGTTCCATAGACAGAGCTTGCGTCGTCCGGCCTTACCTGCACTTCCAGCTTCACTGTTCCATCCGGGAAAAAACCTGCCAGAACTGCCCGGCGCAGAACCGGACTGTTTTCGATCACATCGTTAAGAGAAATGCCACCCACGCCGATCTCGTTAAAATGAGTACTTGCACTGGTGGTGATCAGGTCTCTATTGGTAAGTGGATAGAAGATTCCATTGGCAGCAATAGCTTCCTTGGAACGGAACTCCGCTGTGGTAAGCTGGGTATCATTCCACTTCACGGTTAGTTTCATCCGGAAGATATAGCTTTCGGAAGTGTTGTTTTGGATGGTAAGAGTCGTCAGT
>JAKPXC010000192.1 GCA_029567705.1 Candidatus Cloacimonadota bacterium | reverse complement strand
CTATACCGCAAAGGCATGCATGTCTCAAACGAGAACCGCGCGAAACTGATGAGTTACAACGAGAAGAACCTGATCAAGAATAGGAAACTACTCATCATCTGTGGCATTGTGCTGGTGCTGATGCTCATCGCCCTGGCCCTGCAAAGCGTTATCATGATCGAAACTGCCACCATCGCCATGACGGCTGGTCTTTTCCTGCTGGTGATCTCCGATCGGAAAAGAGTGGAGCATATCCTCTCCAATGATATTGACTGGGTGACCATCTTCTTCTTCATGGGGCTTTTCATGATTGTGGAATCCCTGGTGGAAACAGGCTTTATCAGCATGATCGCTGAATCTGTGATGAAAGTGACCCACGGCGAACCCAAGGCCACATCCATGGTCATTCTCTGGATATCGGGTATCTTTAGCGCCTTCATCGACAACGTGCCCTTTGTGGCAGCCATGATCCCAGTGATCAAACAACTGGGCACTCTGATAAACAACCCGGATACCATGCACCCAATCTGGTGGGCACTGGCCCTGGGTACCTGTCTGGGTGGAAATGGAACCCTCATCGGCGCGTCTGCCAATATCGTAGCTGTCGGCATCGCCAACCGCAACGGCTACCATATCTCCTTCAAGGAATATACCAAGATCGGCGGCATCTTCGCCCTGCTGGCAATTGTGATCAGTACGGCATATATCCTGATGCGCTATTTCTAGTAAAGAAACCGCCCTGCTTATTCAAAGCCCCTCCCCCAAAGCCCATACTACTTGTTTACAAATAGTGCCCGGGCTTCATTGAAGGGAAGGGCTTTGTTTTCATTTGAGACGGTTTTTATTGGGGCGCTACCTACCGCTTACCTTCTTTTGGGTGATACGCAAGTAATGAGCCGGTCGAACAATGGTGATAGCTTTGTATGACCGGTGTATGACCGGTGTATCGGAGGCGTACGAACTACAAGAAGGCAAGAATCTGGGGGTGAAAAACATAGTGGCAGATCAGCATCTGCTGCTGCTTTGAGCATTCCTGCTTGACAAGAAAGCAAAGCTTGGATATTTTGACAAATATAGTTAACATATCAATTAAGCTGCGTTGAAGCAGCAAAAATACAGGAGGAAAGATGAAGCGCATAGTGATTTTACTGATGCTCGTGATTATGGCTCTGAGCATCATTTCCTGTGACAAGCGGGATGGTGACAGTGGCGTGCCAACCCTTGCCGAAGTAGTATTGGATCCAGACGAAGACTTCTACCTAATCCTGGAATACGGTAAAGACCTGAACAGGGATGACACCGATGTTGATTGCTCTCTGCTCACAAACAAGAAGCTGGAAGAACTCTGGATAAATACCGATAGAGTCAATCCTGATTACATGAATTACAACAATCTCACAGGCTACTATTGGTATGACATCAATCTGGATTATCTGAATGGAGCTCTGCCTTCGGCTTTTAACGAAGAGATTGTCTACCAGATCAAGCTGGAAGGTAAGACAGTAACCGGAAGCCTGGTGATGCCAGCAGAATATGTACTCAATCCACCCTCCTTTGATCCCGCCCAAAATTATGAGGTGGACTGGACTCTGGCAGACGATCCCCAGGCTCAGAGCATCTCATTATCCCTGGAGGACACCGATAGGAGTTACTATTACAATTATGGATTTGTGCTAAAGCCCACCAAAAGAACCCATAGTTTCAACAAAAGCCTCTGGAGCGATTATCAACCGGATGAAGACTTTGATGTATACCTGGAAGCCAGCAACTACCAAAGAACCAACGGTGGAGTGGTCTGGTTCATCAGTTCATATCGCTATGAAGAATACCATTGGAACACCAAATCTCCCCATCAACAAAGGATTGAAAAGCTCTTGAGGGGAGAGAACCCGCTACCCAAATAAGACTGCAACAAAAGCTTTCCGGCATCAGACAAAACTGATGCCGGCACTTGCCGTAAACTGAAGCTGTTTCCCGGAGGGAGGGAACTGCCCTACAGTCCTGGTCTCGATTCCGGTGGGCTTGCCTGGCTTCTTAGAGAGATTCATATGCGGATTTGGGTGACTCTTTACCCTGTAATCCG
>JAKPXC010000041.1 GCA_029567705.1 Candidatus Cloacimonadota bacterium | reverse complement strand
GGTACGAAGACAACATTGAAGAAATGGATATGTCCATATCCGCTCTAAAAGGGTATCGCATCGCTGCGTAATGAGATACACACAGTTCCATGCAAAGAGACCCTCCATTTTCCAAGCACTTAGGTGTAGGAAAGATTAGTTCCTAATGCGTTGCCGAGTCTTCGCCGAGTCTTGCAGGACTCTTCCCGAACACTTTGCTCGGGAAGAGTCCTGCAAGACTCGGTGAAGAGTCGGGGAGAAATGGGGAATCCGGAATGACGATCCTGGAAATAAAAAGTGGAGGAGAATGAGCTTCTCCCCCACAATAATGGACTATCCTATCAGTCTAGCGGATCAGAGCTAGCTTGCCTCTGGCACTGGAGCCATCTGCATTGGTGACCACAAAGAAGTAGATTCCGCTGGAGACCGGTGAGCCTCCACTAGAGCGTCCATCCCAGCTAAAGCGGGCAAATTCATCTTCTTCCAGCTCGATGATCACGGCTCCGCTGCTATCATAGATGCGGCAGTGATTCTCGCCTTGGGGCATGCTGTCTTCCGGAAAATTGGAGATCAGCACGGTACCATCCTGCTCCGGACGGAATGGATTTGGGAAGGCTTTCAGCTCCACAAAGTCTGTATCGGGTTTAACGTATCTGCCCACTTTCAGAGTGTTCAAGCCCTCGGTTGTGCCGATCCATAGTAGACCATTCACAGGTTCATACCCGATGGCGGTAATTTTATTGGCCAGCATGGGATCTTTGGGTAGGTAATAATTGGTAAATCTATCCGTACGAGGATTATACATGGAGATGCCGTTGTCAACCGAACCGATCCAGATTCTGCCAAAAGGATCCAGATACATGGAATTCGGCAGAGTTCTCACGCTGCCAAAAAGACGCTCTTCATCCACGTAATAAAGTTGATTGTTTTCCCAAGTTCCGTTGTTGTAACGGTAACGCTTGATGGAAGTGTCGTATTTATACCAATACTGCTCGTCCCACATAAAGACACCGCTGCTCAGGATCAGCCAGTGTTGCTTGCCCTGATAGGGAGTCTCCACGGTTGCCACGCCATAGACTATGCAGGTTGCGATCTCCGCCGGTGCGGGAATGACCCAGTGTTCGCCATCCGTAACCGGCACGGAAGGATGGTTCCAGATCACCAGGCCATTGTCGTTGTTCGTGCCAAAGAAGTATTGATGACCGTTGTGATAAGAGTAGAATATTCTTTGGTAGGTGCTGTTTGGCAGAGTGAAACGACTGTGCAGAGTCAGATCCGGATTGATCACCGTGATGCCGTGATCATAGCCTGAAACCAGGATTCTGCCTTGCTGATCCATATCCAGTCCCCCAATGGTATTACTCACCAGGCTGGCCATTCCGGGAAGGGGAGCGCTCCAAGTCTCAGACGCTGTTTGCCACTCCATTAAGCCGTTAGAATTGAGCTTCCACCATTTATCTTCATCCCGGTCATAGATGGTTATGCCGTTTTTCCAGCCCAAGGGATGTTCGCTGGAGGTATCCCAAGCTCCAAACCAGACCCGGTTCATGCTATCCACTACCAGGCAATGAGCAGAATCGTTGTGCAGAGGGCTATTGGCCATGGTGACGGTGTGCCACTCTTCTCCCTCCAGGAAGCTAACGCCCAAGCTGCCTTTTTTGGTGGGATTGGGGTTAATGTATCCGCTGGTGAACCACATCCTTTGGTTCTGATCCGTGGCTATCTCGGAAATCTTGGGGAAGCCAACCGAATTGCTGATAAACGAGACCCAGGTTTGCCCCAGTTTCTTGTAAAAGCCATTGCCCCAGGAACCCAGATACACATCGCTGCCTTCAAAGGCGAAATCCGTGATGGTCTTGAGTCCCAAGCCATCCTGTCCCTTCAGGTAATCGGTACGGTTTCCCGTGGAGTCGAAGACGGAGAAAAGTACGTTTCCCTCTGTGGTAAAAGCGCTCAGGTCTTCATCCCAGGTACCATAGGAGACCCAGGCATTTCCGGAGTCATCGATCCCGATCCCTGCAATAGTGGGCATTCCGGCATAGCTGAGGGTCTGCCAATCGTTGGCAGGACTGGTAAAATTACTGCGAACTAGCTGAGAACCATAAGCCACTAGGAGCTTATTGCCATTTGCTTCCAGCTTGAGCTCATTGCCCTGGAAGGGATTGATCCAGCGGTTCCAAGCAGCATCGACACTCAGGGAATCCCGGTGCACATAGCTGAGCCCGGCATCGGTGCCCACATACACGTAGTCTCCCATCAGCTCCAAATCCGTAATGTTGCTGGAGCCCAGTCCTCCAGAGATGTTATCACTGGTGTATTGATGCAGAATGAGCGGAAAGCTCACTCCGGGAAGATAATAGTATTCAGCCAGACCAGCAGGAGTAGCCACCAAAATGCGGTTATCAAGCTCCAGAATAGCATTAATCTTCAGTGAAGGCAATCCCAGGCTTTGATCCAGTATCTGTATCCCAAGTTGGTTTACGATACTGATGCCCTTGTCTGAACTTCCCAGCCAGAGATTATCCCCAATCCTGGCAACACTGCGCAGATCATTGGAAGCCAAGCCGTTTCCGGTGGTCCAGATGGCGGATTGTTCGTAATCCTGGCCGGAATTATGGGGATCGAGTTCCAGAGCTCCACCCCATGAGCCATAGAGCACTTTGGCATCAGAGACCTGGAGATCGTAGATATGGCTGGTGTTGGTGTGAGTTTCCCAAAGCCCTGCACTCAGGCTAAGGCTTAGGACGAGAATCGCTAGGCAAAGATGAATCCTTTTCATTCTTAAGCTCCTGACGCATCAATATGTAAGCTAGAATTACCATCAGAGACAGTAAACTCAGTAAGAGGAGAAACAGCACCTGCTTCCCGGTGAAAGAAAAGCCAATGGCTATGAGGCCAAACAATAGAGTCACTATATACACGATAATCGAGATTGTACGATGTGATAAACCCATTCCAAGCATGGCGTGATGAATATGAGCCTTGTCGGCAGTGAAGACTCCACCCCTTCTGAGCCGACGAAAGACCGCCAGCACTACATCCAGCAGAGGAACTGCCATCACTGCCAGAGGTATCATCAAAGTCATGGAAGTGATGCCTTTGTATTGAGATTCTCCTGCCGTGGTGATGGCAGCCAGATTCAAACCTATGAATGTGGCACCGGTATCTCCCATGAAGATTTTGGCAGGAGCAAAGTTGTATTTGAGGAAGCTCAGGTTTCCTGCCAGCAGCATCGTTGCTATTGAGACCACCAGGATATTATGGAACCGGATGCCTACGTAGGTAAGCACCCCGCAGACTATCACCGTGATGCCTGCCGCCAGGCCGTCGATGCCATCTATCAGGTTGATGGCGTTGATGATAGCCAGAAACCAAAGAATGGACACCGGGAAGGAGAACCAGCCCAGATACAGCTCAGTCCCAAAGGGATTGGTGAGATAGGTTACTTTGTAACCCAAGGCATAGAGGACAACGCAGAGTACCAGGTAGCCCCCTAGCTTGGGCCAGGGCTTAAGCTCAAAACGGTCGTCCAGCACTCCAAAGATCAGGGCCAGCAGTCCAGTCACTGCCAATCCGGGCAGGAGCACTCCGTAATCCTTGTACCACACAATGCCCAGAACTGCCTGAGCCAGCAGGATTGGAAGGCCAAAAGAGAGTCCTCCAGCCTCGGGCGTCTGCTCTCTGTGAATCTTACGGGGATCGGGATGCGCTTGTATCTTCAGACGGTTGGATATTCTTATATTCAAGGGCACCAGAAGCAGGCAGCTAATCAGCACAAAGAGGGCGGATAGAATGATATATAGAGTCAACTCAAGCTCCCCTGCGGTAAAGCTTCAGGTAATGCTCTACCATAGCCTGATAGCTGGTTTTGCTCTGAATGAAGCTTCTGGCTTGCTTACCTTTAGCGCTCAGTTCTGCCTTGATTTCCGGCAGTCCGGCCAAGAGCGAGACCAACGCCTCAGGGTTGGCAAGCGGTACTATGTAGCCATTCTCCGGATTTACCAGCTCCTGGATGGAGGGAATATCGCTGCCTATTACCGGAAGTCCGGCATGCATGGCTTCGATGATGCTGAAAGGCATAGCTTCCCAGCGTGAATAAAGGATAAAAACATCCCAGGCAGCTAAACGAGGAATGACATCAGCAGTCCAGCCCGGCAGCAGGATTCTTTCCTCCAGTTTGTGGCTTCTCACCATGCTGCGGCAAAGCTCCAGATTCTCCCCCTCGCCCAGCAGTTCAAAGCTCAGCCTCGGCTCCAGCTTGCAGGCTTTGATCAGAGCAGTGGTAAGCTCCACGGTATTCTTCTGAGGAGAGAAACGCAGAGTGGAACCTATGCGGACATCTTCTCCCGGAGAGGCCCCTCGCTCATCGGCTATCTGAGAAAGCTTACGTTCCAGGCCGGGAGGGATGGCGTTGTAGATAGTACAGGCTTTGGAAGGCATCACCAAGCCTAGCTTTAGGCTCCGCACCCGGTCCGAATCGTTCACGAAGACCACCGTGTCACAAAGCCGGTTGCCCAAGCCCTCGAGAAACGTGTAGAGCCGGTATTCGGCGGGGGCTTGACCCTCCTGAAAAGGCATGCCGTGAGACGTGTGTATTACATACGGCACCCGGCACAATCTGGCAGCCAGACGTCCTAAAAACCCCGCCTTCGAAGTGTTTGTGTGCACAATGTCAAACCTGTCTCGTTTGATAGCCCTGATGAGCTGCCATAGCGCCAATGCATCCCACAAGCCTATACTGCGCTTCATGTGAGTGATCGGGATATGACGGATTCCCCGGTCTTTGCAGGCTTCCACTAGGTCTCCCCCCGGGGCAGAGGCCAGCACTTGGATAAACTCATCTGCAGGCAGCCCATCCAACAGGTGCAGGCTGAAGTTCTGCACTCCGGTCAGGAGTGGCAGCGCCTGAACGTGAAGGAGTTTCTTCATTTCCGATGGTCTAGCCTGATCACGGCTATCGTATCTGCCTTAACGCCGGAGAACCGGATTTTGTTGCCATCGACAGCGGCAGTCGCTCCGTCTATCTCTACCACCTTCACGTCTCCATTGATCTGCAGGCAGAGAGTATCGATATCATCCCGGAAGCTCACGCTGAATTCATAATCACTCTCATCAATAAGCACCCGGCTGCGTTTTTCCCACCAGGCAGAAAGCTCCGAAGCTTTGCAGACCCAGCTTTTTCCGGCTTTGAGCAGTGCCAGAATGTAGGGATATAGCTTGGGCGCATAATAAACATCTGTGTAGGAAGCTATTCTAAAATCCATGGCAAACACACCATGGCTGCGGTTCACTTTTTCCAGATACCTGCGGCAGAGGTGCTTGGCATCGTCCAAAGACATCAGTTTATGCCGTTTCAGCTTCAGAAAACGGTCTCTCAGCACGGTGGGAATCTCCCAGGCGGAAGCTTTGCCGCTCTTGAGCCAGGGACGGTAGGGCACCGAGATGCCATGTTTGAAGCCGGGATGGTCTTGAAGTGAGGTGTTCATGGTATAGGCAGGGGAAAGGTTGCTTTGCAGCACAAAGAAATCGGGATCTATCTGGGCATCAATAGTTTTAAGGCCGAGCTCCTCCAGCTTGGTCTGATGCTGCAGAATCTGCTTCCGGGTGCTGAGTTCATCCCGGTTCTTTTTATCATGCGTCACCAGCATTCCCACTTCATTTCCGCTCTTCACCAAGTCCCGGATTTCCTCCAGCAGGTCTGTATCGTCCAGATTATAGTCTATCTCCGCACAACCCTGGGACGCCACAAAGAAGGTGCTTTTGTAGCCTGCGTCCCGTTCCATCCGGGTGAATTCATCGAAATTCCAGTTCAGCTCGTAATTGGTGAACATATACTTGAACTTTCCCGCCAGTTGATGCCAAAACTGCATCCACGAGAAGCTCACCAGCATCAGCAGATCGTCTGCAATGGAGATGATCAGAGATTGCAGATCCCATTTCTGCAGGTCATCCACGCTATGGCAGAGAACGGCAGCAGAATCCTGCCCCGCCGGCCAGTTCAGCTTTTGCACGATATAACGGCCTCCGGATTTGCTGTGTTCCCGGATCATGCTGTCCATCAGCCAGAGCATATTATCCACAAAAGGCAGCTCCCTGTATTTGTAGAAAATACTGGCTGCTTCCGGGTAATATCCCAAGTCGTTGCGTTGTGTATCTATCTGCTCTTCCATGGCCGAGAGATGGAAGAAAACATTGGCTACGATATCAAAATTGAACTTTCCGGCATTGATTTCCAGTTCGGAATAATTCTCGGCAGGATAGGTGAATGTGCGGGAAGAGATTACGGGAGTGGGAGAGAGGAGCTTGATTTCCTTGAGGTTGCGCTTCAATTTGCCGGTGCTGTAGGTTTTGGCATCGTAAAGCTCCGCATCCGCAGGGATAAACATGGTGATGTAATACTTCGCCAAAGCGCGCAGATCATCGATCGAGGGCTCGGCAAAAGCGTAGATGAAGAGGATGTCGTTACTACGCAGCTTGGTTAGATCTGTAATGTAAGTGTGGCTATAGCCCAGGCTATCAAAGATAAAACTCATGGAGTGCTTTATCTCTTTCTCAAATCGCTCAAGTTTGTAGTCTATAAATATGGATATCATTCTCTCTTCCTTAAATAGTCCGGTCATTAGGTACTTACGAAATATAAGCCATCCACACCTTTCTTTGCAGTCTCTGCAAAAAGTCAAGAAAAACCTTGTCCAAAAGCTGCATCCCGTAGATTCTGGCACAAAAATATCTGGAGCGACCTATCCAAAGAATCTATCAGTTCAGTGAGGACAAGTTCCGAGCCTTGGGGCCGGATAAACAGATCAAAGCAGTGGAAAAGCTATTGGAAGCCCTGGAACGCAGCGCTGCCGACCTTCCGCGCTTTACAGCTCTGCGGGAGGAACTCCGGAGCTTGCTCACCTGGCTGGAGGAGTCCGAGAGAAGCATATTCTCTACTCTGTGGAATAACCTGGACACCGAGGACGAGCTTTTCTTAAGGGCTGTGATGCGATTGCGCTCTGAGCGGAAGGATCTGCGGGATTACGACATGGCAGTGCTTACCGGGGATGGCCTCCGCTTCGCCGATCCTGCCAGCCTGTCCAGAGCCGGCAAGATTGTAGTGATTCTGGATGGCCTCCGTTCTGCCTTCAATGTGGGCTCCATCTTCCGCACGGCTGAATGCCTGGGCTTGGGAGAACTTGCCCTCTGCGGGATCACAGCCGTTCCACCCCATCCCAAACTCCTGCAAACAGCTATGGGCACGGAAGACAAGGTGCCATGGAAACATTTTGCAGATAGCCTTGAAGCGATTTCTCACTACAGGCAGCAGGGCTATCAGATTGTAGCGCTGGAGACTGCCGCAGGTGCTCAATCCGTCTTCGCTCAGCCCCTGGAGGTTCCTCTGGCCTTGATCTTGGGAAACGAAAGTCTGGGGCTTAAGAGGCAGGTATTGGAGCAGACCGACCGGGTTGTGATGCTTCCTGTGCAGGGCTGGAAAAATTCTCTAAATGTGGGTGTGGCTTTTGCCATCTGCGCCTATCAGCTAGTCTTTGGCCATTGAACTTCGATTGCATAATAAAACCTCACTTCTTCATAATGTGTCGCCGACTCTTCACCGTGTCTTGCAGGACTCTTCCCGAACACTTTGCTCGGGAAGAGTCGGCGAACACTCGGCGAAGAGTCGGCGAGGAATGACCTCCAAGTCTTCCTCCTGTTTACTTTATATTCACCACTCTGGTAGAGTATGTGTTACCTTTGGTGTCCGATGCTCGTTATAAACTGACACCCAAAGCTGCAAGTTGTGACACAAGGGGAAAGTGGGGATAACGCTTTGATTGGTGGCAAGATACGATGGACTGGCTTTGGAAATGTCCAAGCGCTTATTTGGACGTTTTTGGACTGTTTGCTGACACTATTACTGCAAATTAGCGAGGCGTTTGGACAGGCTTTGGAAAGAGCAGTTGGAAAAACTGAACTTTGAAATTAGAAAAAGCGCAATTGGAGTGCGATTGTGCCGATCA
>JAKPXC010000166.1 GCA_029567705.1 Candidatus Cloacimonadota bacterium | reverse complement strand
GGATTTCTTGAAAGAGGAACTTGCCGCGGTCTCATCCAGAAAGGGGCCTGCGTTGCAGGATATTGGTGCTGGGAAAGGCTTTTACCGCATATATCTATCAGCTTTTATCGATTCCGGTGTGGAGCTGAGCGATGAACTGATACACAGGTTCACAAGAATGGTTTTTGAATCGAAACAGCTGGATTGTATCGACCCTAGAAGCTGGAAAGAGCTCTGGCCACGTCTGGAGCTGATCGTTGAAGCCTGTGACAGAGATATGTTTGGCAGGGGTCGGGTTTCTCCCGAACATAGAGCTGGAGAGCTGGCTCTAATCCAGAACTTGATCAGGATTGGGGGGATTCCTCACCACACATCACTCTACCTGGAAAATTATGATCCACATTACCGCCTGATCCATGTAACCAAGCTGGATGAACTCATGGAGCTGCTTAGGCTTGATTTCTTTAAACAGATATAGGTGTATATAAATGAAACAAATACGAGTTAGATTTGCTCCCAGTCCTACAGGTTACCTGCATATTGGTGGGCTCAGAACAGCACTATACGACTACCTCTTTGCCCGTTCCACCGGAGGGAAGTTCATTCTCAGAATTGAGGACACAGATAGGAACCGTTTGGTGGAAGACGCTGCCGAGAAGCTCATCAGTGCGCTGCAGCGGATGGGCATTGATATAGACGAAGGTCCCGGAATTGGCGGGGATTATGGTCCATACGTTCAGTCTGAAAGACTGGAGATCTATCGCCATGAAGCTCAGAGGCTCCTGGATAGTGGTTATGCCTATCACTGCTTCTGTTCTGCAGAACGTTTGAACCAAATGCGAGAGCAGCAACAGCAGCGAGGTGAATTCGTTAAGTACGACCGGCACTGTCTCTCTCTCTCCGAAGATGAGGTGAAAGAGAAGCTGGCCCGGGGTGAACAGCATGTAATCAGGTTGAAGATGCCGGACGAGAGGGTCTTTGCTTTCACGGATCTCATTCGTGGAGATCTGGAAATGGATGCTTCACAATCAGACGATCAGGTGATTATCAAGTCCGATGGATTCCCCACTTATCATTTGGCAGCGGTTGTGGATGATCATTTTATGGAGATCAGTCACGTGATACGCGGAGAAGAGTGGCTTTCCAGCACTCCCAAGCATATCTGGCTCAACGAGTGTCTTGGCTGGCACTCCCCAATTTGGGTGCACCTCCCCTTGATCCTCAATCAAGATCGCTCTAAACTAAGCAAGCGTATGAACGACGTTTCAGTGGATTCCTATCTGGAAAAGGGATACTTTAAAGAAGCTATCCTAAACTTCATTGCATTATTGGGTTGGCACTCTGCGGATGACCAGGAGATATACAGTCTGGAAGAGCTTTGCAAGTACTTCAGCCTGGAACGTGTCAACAAAGCAGGGGCCGTCTTTGATCTAACCAAGTTGGATTGGATGAATGGTGTCTATATGCGGAGCCTGACACTTGAGGACGTCCTGAAGCGAGCCTTGCCGTATTTTGTGGCCCAGGGTTTCTCTTTGGAAGTTAATGCCACCAGTCTCAAGATGATAGAGATTGCCAGGGAACGCTGCACCCTCTTACCGGAGTTGGTGGATTACTGCAAGATATTCCTATCCAGAGCTGCTCTGACAGCGGAAATGAAAGCTGCTCTTGCCACTGAAGAATCCCGCAAGGTACTGGCATATTTTCTGAAGCTCTTTGACACACCTGAAGAAGATTTTGTTAATTTGATCCTGACAGATTTGCCCAAAGCTGCTATGCAGGAACTGGGTATTAAGGGCAAGCTGTTCTACACGCCTTTGCGTCTGGCTTTGATCCGTCAGGAGCACGGCCCGGATTTACCCTCCATCTGGGAGATTCTAGGTAAGGATGAGAGTGTATCCAGGATAAGAGAAGCACTGGAGCTGCAGGTTTGATGAGAGAAATACCGATGATAAGAACTGCAGGCAGGATAGAAAGGATATGAAAGGCTTTGCCAGAATCGTCCTGAAAGTGTTGTTTGGCTCATGGAACGGAATTCAGATATTCTTCTTTCCGATGCTGATCTTTTATTGGTTCGATTCGACCAGTTTGGTGGAGTGGTTCTCCGGGTTGTTGAACACTCAGGTGCATCAACTGCCCCTGACCCTCTTTCTATTGGTATTTCTCTACGTAGGATTTCTCTTCTTCAAGTTTTACAGCTACATCAGTATTAATCCGGAAAGCAAGGGCTTGAACAGAGACCTGATGAGATATACCCTGGATATCCATAAAGGCTTGTTTCTTATTCTGTTTGTGGCCATTATGATCTTTGTTCTGGGCTCATTCCTGAGTTACTTCTATGGTATTAAGCTTCCGATTAGGCGCATATACGCCAGCCTGTTCCAGTATATTTCTCTCACTCTGATAATGTTTTACTATATCCAAAGTGTCTGGACGGCACCTTTTAGAAGAAGAGGCTACAGCATAGACAGATCCATAAACTATGTTATCCTATTCGGCAGGCGTACACCTTGGACACTTCTGATCTTCACAGGGGTGATCATACTGGTAGTGATCTGTAGCACTTTGTTGTACCGATTGGTGGTTTTCAATGGTATCAGCCTGATTATTGAATACCTGAACACTATCGTTCCGGACGGCGTCTTGCTGCAGATGATCTCAGCCAGAAACAGTGGGGAAGTGCTGCTCAACGTTGTTAACATACTTATTGCTTTCCTCATCTCAAACCTGCTTTTTGCTCCTTTTACCATGCTTGGCGAGATGCTGATAAACCATATACACCCAATAAAACTGAAGGTTAGAAATGCCCAAGAAAACCCGCAAACGCAAAACCAGGAAGCATAACTCAAAGCTCTGGATATTGATCCTGATTGGTTTGGCTCTGGTGGCTTTAGTCTGGTGGATAGCCACCAAGGAAAGCCCACAACGCAGCGCAACCGAAGCAGCACCGGAAGAGCAAGCTTCACAAGATTCTCCTGAAGAGAGTAAGCCCGAACCAGTGGGAGACAATCTACTGGACACTGCTATCATTGAAGCATCTCACCGCTTAAACGTGCCAGAGAACGCCCTGCGCAAGACACATACAGAAGAATATGATATCTACAAGCTTCCCCTGAACAGAACTGAAACTGATCTTACTTTTGCGAATATGATAGTGAAAGGTCAGGTAGAGCTGAGGGGCGGGGTCTTGGTGAGGGGCACAGAATCCGGCAATAAACAGATATTGATCTTCAAACACAACGAAGTGGAACGCCGCAGTCAGGTAGAGCTCTATTACGATTCAACGGTTTACCAGAACCTAATTACTGGGAAGAACATAGCAATCGTGGTGGACGACTTTGGCACCATCCACGGAGAGTTGCTGGATGGATTCTTTACTCTCGATAGGGCTGTTAGCTTTGCCATTATGCCCGGTCAGAATCATAGCGTTTTAACCATGCAAAAGGCACAACAGCAGGGCAGAGAAGCTCTGATCCACGTTCCCATGGAACCCATCGGCTATCCCGGAGTGGATCCTGGGCCAGAAGCTATCCTTGTGAGAATGACAGAGGCTGAGATAGAAAGAATCCTGCATCGCTTCATCCACCAACTGCCTTACTGCAAAGGGATAAATAACCACATGGGAAGCTTGGCAACCTCTGATGAACAGACCATGGAGCGAGTGATGAAGGTCCTGAGAGAGAAGGGAAAGTACTTCCTGGATAGCAGGACAACCAATGTATCAGTGGCCTACCAAACCGCTCAGAAAGCACATATCCCCGCTTTCCAAAACCGGATATTCCTGGATGCTCCTGATATCTCAGATGCCACTTTCAACACTAAGATCCAGCAGATAATCAATATGTCTCAAACTAACCCCAATCTGATTGCCATCACGCACTGCCACAACAGGGATAAATTGAACTATTTGCGCAGATTCATCCAAAGACTGGAAGCAGAAGGTTTCAATCTCGTTCCTGTTTCAGCCCTTGGGCAATCAGACCTGCCCCCAATATTATGAGGTAAAAAATTATGGGTATCTTCAAAGCTGCATTATTAGGAATTGTCCAGGGTTTGGCCGAATTCTTGCCGATCAGCAGTTCCGGCCACTTAAAACTTGCCCAGATTCTGCTCCACACTCAGGAAAGCGGTGGAGCTGCTTTTGATATCTTTTTGCACTTGGGCACTCTTGTTGCCGTATTGATCTACTTCAGGAAGACCTTGTGGTCGCTGGTGGTATCTCTCTTTCGTTGGAGAAAGAGCCTGGATAACCAGGTACATTATCACAACCGCCTTTGGATACTCTATCTTGGTATCTCCACTTTGATTACCGGTGTATTCTATCTAGTCTTCCAGGATTTTCTGGATCGTTTGTTTGAGAATCCTAATCCACTGCTGATAGCCCTGATGCTCAGCATTACTGGCCTTCTGGTTTTTATCTCTGACAAGATCAAAGATTGCCGTATCCCGGCTTCATCCATGGGTGTAATGCGTAGCATCATCATCGGATTGGGGCAGGGAGTCGCAATCATTCCGGGAATATCACGCTCCGGCACCACCATCGCTGTATCATTGATGACAGGAGTCAAGAGGAAGGATGCTGCGCATTACAGCTTTCTCCTCAGTATCCCTGCCATACTTGGCGCTAATCTTAAGGAGTTAAGCGCTCTCAGTTCACTTCATCCCACTCTGATACTTCCCTATTTAGTGGGTTTTATCTGTGCCGCCGTCTCCGGTTATGCAGTTATATCACTACTGATTGGAATCATCAGGCAGAGTAAGCTGAAATACTTCTCCTACTACTGTTGGTTAATAGCTCTGATCACAGTGTTTATCGTAATGATATGAGTATCCCTGAACAACAGAATTACGAGAAAATCCTCAAAGAAGCCCGAATGGGCGAGAATTATCTTCTGGTAGGTCCCGATGTCTACTGGCAGGATAGTTTCACAGAGGCAGTTCGCAAGGCTCTGAGAAAGAAAGACGTTAGTCTCAGCATTCTTTATGGAGATGAAGTGAAAGCCGCCCAGCTCAATGACGAACTAGATAGCTTGAGCCTCTTTGCGGATCTGAAGCTGATCATCATCAAGAATGCTGATGCTATGAACATCAAAGAATTGAAGATACTGTCCGGATACTTCAGCTCACCTATGGAAAACCAGACTTTAGTGATTCAGGCAGAAAAGGTAGACATCCGGACCAGTCACTGGAAGAAGATGAAGGAATCCTGTCATTTCTTCCAGTGTGATAAACCCAAGTTTACCGGACAAATAAAAGATTGGGTGCAACAAGAGCTCAGAGCCATGGGCAAAACCATGAATCCAAGAGCTTTGGAAAGCTTCACTACCCGGGTGGAACTGGATTATGCCACAGCCAAGAATGAGCTGGATAAGCTCTTCCTATTGGTAGGAGAGAGAAAAACCATAAGCGAGGCTGAAGTAGAGATGAGTATCGGCAGCTCCAGGGTTGGAGCTCAGATAGATTTCTTTCGTGCTTTGGGAACCAGGAAGGTGGATACTTGTCTGAATGCCGTAAATCTGATGCTGGATTCGGAGCAGGAACCGCTGAGCATAGTGTTCATGATCCAACGTTTCTTTTTGGTCTTATGGAAGATCAGAATACTCCGGGCCAAACACATCAGTAAGGCTGAGATAATCCAAAGGCACTTGATGGACTTGTTTTTGAACCAAAGACAGGAGTATGCCAATATGGCCGAGAACTACAGCCAGGCAGCACTAGAGACTGTCTTTGATGTCCTGCTGGAGCTGGATAGCCAGATCAAATCCATCAGTACGGATCCCAGGCTACTTCTTAGCCTTGCTCTGATCAAAATCTGCCAAGCCTGATATGCAAGAACTTTGTCTTCTGCTTCATATCAGCAGCCTCCCTGGCAAGTATGGTATAGGTGATTTCGGTCCGGAAGCTTATGCCATGCTGGATGTACTAAAGGCTGGAGGTTTCAGTTCCTGGCAGTTACTCCCTCTTAATCATCCCGGTTATGGCAATTCACCTTACAACCCTCTTTCTGCCTTTGCCCTCAATCCTTATCTCATCTCACCCGAACTTCTGGAGAGAGAAGGTCTCATCAGTATCAAGGAGTTAAACGGCGCTCAGCTTCCCAACACCGGACAGGTGGATTATGAGGCTGTTATCACCCGTAAGAACGCCCTGCTCAAGCTCGCCGGTGAAAGAATGATCCATACTTTGGGCAAGAATGAGATAGCCGCTTCCATACCCCACAATCTGAAGCCATATTTGGCCTTCATCTGCCTCACAGAGCTCAATAAATCCCCTGCTTGGTATGAGTGGCCGGATAAGCATAAACGATACAGCGAAGAGCTCTTTGCGGAGCTTATGGACAGATGCAGTGATTATATGCTCCAACAGGTGACGGTTCAGCATCTGGCTCACAAGCAACTCAAGCAATTAAAGGATTATGCCGAAAGCAAGAGCATCCGCCTGATTGGAGACATCCCGCTTTATCTTGCTTACGACAGCGCTGAAGTTTGGGCTCATCAAGAGCTTTTCAAGCTGGATTCCGCCGGTAAAAGGCTCAAGGTAGCCGGAGTTCCCCCCGATGCTTTTAGTGAAGAAGGACAGCTTTGGGGAAATCCGGTCTATGATTGGATCAAGATGCAGGAATCCGGTTTCGAGTTCTTTGTCAGCAGAATCTCAGAAGCTCTGGATACTTTTGAGGTACTTCGTCTTGACCATTTCATTGGGTATGTGAATTACTGGGAGATAGATGGAGATACCCAGTCTGCTAAATCAGGTGAGTGGGTCAGAGCCCTCCCTGAGGAGTTCTTCACTACACTTCTTACCAAGTATCCGGTACAGCGCTTTATCGCTGAGGATCTCGGCGTCTTGAACGAAGAAGTCTGCCGCATCCGCGATTCACATGGATTTCCCGGTATGATAATCCTGCAATTCTGCTTTGAAGAAAGCATCCCCAAGGTGGAAAACTATCCTGAGACCAGATTGATCTATACAGGTACCCACGATAACAAGACTACGAGCCAGTGGTTTACAGAGCTCGATCCGGAGAGTGACAGCGCTAAAAACTTCTACGGCTTCTGCCGGGAGCATAAGCTTATCTCTGAGAATGAAGAGCTGAATCCCTCACGGGCAGCAGAGCTTATGATCCGCATTGCCGAAATGTCCCCTTGCCATCAATTGATAATCCCTATGCAAGATATACTGGGGCTGGGTGCTGAGGCCAGAATGAACGTTCCCGGCATTGCTCTGGGCAACTGGCAATGGAGGATGCTGGAACCCTTAGCTGGTCTCGAAGTTCCCCTGTAATTCCATAATCCTATCCCGAAGCTCGGCAGCTTTCTCAAAATCCAGCTTGGCAGAAGCCTTACGCATTTCTTTGGTCAGGAGTTCGATGATCTTATCCTTGTTATCCAGCTCCAGATAATCCATAAACTCCTGTTTCTTGGCTTTGGCATCAGTTTTCTCAGCCTTGGTTTCCATATCATAACCCTCTGCCACGGCGGTTGATTGCATGATCTGCTCCAGAGTCTTGAGAATGGTCTGCGGTGTGATGTCATGGTCTTGATTAAACTGCAGTTGTTTTTCTCTTCTCCTCTTGGTTTCAGAGACTGTTTTAGCGATGGCATCGGTAATCTCATCCGCGTAAAGAACCACTTTGCCTTCCACGTTTCTGGCAGCACGTCCGGAGATCTGGATGAGGGAACGGGCTGAACGCAGGAATCCGGTCTTATCCGCATCAAGAATTGCGACCAGCGATACTTCCGGCAGATCAAGGCCTTCTCGCAACAGGTTGACGCCCACGATTACATCATACTCATCAAGTCTTAAGCTACGAATGATCTTGGCCCGTTCTATCGTATCTATCTCACTGTGAAGATAGCAAGCTCTGATTCCTGCATTTACCAAATAGGTGGTCAGGTCTTCAGACATCCGCTTGGTCAGGGTCATAACCAGGGCTTTTTGCTTTTTCTCTGCACGTAGCCTGATCTGGGTAATCAGATCGTCTACCTGATGCTTGATGGGCTTTATCTCAATCTCGGGATCGAGCAGTCCGGTAGGACGGATCACCTGCTCCACGATCTCTCCCTGAGTCAGACTCAGCTCATAATCTGCCGGAGTGGCGGAAACAAAGATCACGCTGCGCATATAGCGTTCAAACTCCTCAAATCTAAGTGGCCGGTTATCGAAGGCAGAGGGCAGCCTGAACCCGTATTCCACCAGATTCTTTTTTCTGGTGTAGTCTCCACCGTACATTCCGTGTACTTGGGGTATAGTGACGTGAGATTCATCAATAACAAAAAGGAAATCCTCCGGGAAGTAATCCAGAAGACAGCTTGGCGGTTCTCCCGGGGCTGAATTGGTGAGATGACGGGAGTAGTTCTCTATCCCGGAGCAGAAGCCCAGCTCTCTCAGCATTTCCAGGTCAAAAGCTACTCGCTGCTTCAACCGGTCTGCTTCCACATAACGCTGATTATCCAGATAGTATTTAACCCTTTCTTCGGCTTCCTGTTCTATGGAATGCAGAGCTCTATGCAGCTTATCTTCAGACATAATGAAGTGTATAGCCGGATAGATCGGATATTCTTCGACTTCTCCTAAGGTGTTGTAGGAAATAGGATGCAGCTTCTCAAGCTTTACTATTTCATCTCCCCAAAACTCCACTCTGAGACAGTGTTCCAGATAGGCGGGATAGATATCCACCACATCACCTCGTACCCGGAAAGAACCACGTTCGAAAGCGATGTCATTCCGGCTGTAATGAGCTTTAACCAGTTTGGCGATCAGATCGTCCCTATCCAGCTTCATTCCTGTTTCTACCCTGATCAGGGCTTCACGATATTCTTCCGGAACTCCCAAACCATAAATACAAGACACTGAAGCTACAATGATCACGTCCCGGCGTTCCATCAGGCTCATGGTAGCTCGCAGACGCAGCTTCTCTATCTGTTCATTGATATCCGAATCTTTCTCTATGTAGATATCTTTACCGGGGATATAGGCTTCGGGTTGATAATAATCGTAGTAGCTGATGAAGTATTCCACGGCATTATCGGGGAAGAGCTGCTTCAGCTCTCCATAAAGCTGAGCTGCCAAGGTCTTATTGTGAGAGAGCACCAGAGTAGGACGGTTCACTTCTGCTATAACGTTTGCCACCGTGAAAGTCTTACCACTGCCGGTTACGCCCAGTAACACCTGGTGCTGCTTGTTTTCCTGCAAGCCTTTCACCAATTCACTTATAGCTTGCGGTTGATCTCCACCAGGTTTGTATTCTGATACAAGTTTAAAATCTGCCATTTCTCAATCCCCGTTTAGTGGTTTATATACTTATGAGAAGGGCTTAAGCCATCTCGATTTCTGATATCCCGGTTCCAGGTATTCCTCGGGATTCTGATATCCAATATTCTTCTTGACGTCTGTGTAAAAGCTCACATTTTGGATACAGTCTCAGCGAGGCTGGGATTTTGTCGAGTAAATAAACAATGGAGTATAGAAATGCTAGCAGTGAATGACCTTCAAATCAATTTCGAGAACCTGTTAAAACTGGGTTATGCGGTCATAGATGTCCGTTTTAAAGATTATGATGTCTGTAGTGACAACTACAAGCTGGTGATCGGCAGAGTGGATGCCGACCGGGATGAATTTTACCCCGAGATGCTGAAACAATACACCGGGATAGAGTTCAAACCCAGCGAAGTATTCGATATCTGGATCGAGATTCTCTTCCATAAAATCAAGATGAGCCGTGTCTTAAACCGGGATATAGCTATCAAAGTGGCAGCTCTGGATTATATTGAGACGGTCTATGCTGGCAGATGAGCGATAAGACTCTGCTTCTCATCAAACCAAACGCGATAATGCATAAGCATGCGGGAGAAATCATTTCTATGGTTGAATCCCAAGCCTTCGTTCTGAGAGATATCAAGATTCTCAAATTCACTCAGGAGCTGGCAGCAAGTTTTTACCTGGAGCATAAAGGGAAGGAGTTTTACGATCGCCTGTTAGCTTTCATGTGTTCCGGCCCCACCATTGCTCTCCTATTGGAGAAGCATGATGCGGTAAGTTCTCTGCGGGAATTGGTAGGAGATACTGATCCGGCCAAAAGGAAAACAGAAACCATCCGCTACCGCTTTGCCGAAGGGATCACAGAGAATGCCGTGCATGCCTCCGATTCACCTGAACACGCCAAAAGAGAAATCCGGCTTATTTTTGGATACAATCCCACCTGAGAATAGATAAATCGATACTTTCTTCATCACGTGGGATAGATTTGGAATTATAATTGCTTGACGTTATAATATGAAGCCTGGCAAATTCTGAAAGAGTTACAGGTTCTAACTCATCCAATTAACATGAGAATTACCGAATGGGAGGTAAAGAAATGCCTAAATGCTCATTACTGATACTGACCCTTTTAGCCTTGGTGTCAGTTGTCTTCGCAGTTCCCCGGGAACTGGTCGTTGTTGAGGTAGGCACCGGAACTTGGTGCGGATACTGTCCGGGTGCAGCCATGGGTTGTCATGACCTATTGGAAAATGGACATGCTGTTGCAGTTGTAAAGAACCACAATGGCGATTCCTATGCCAATACTTATTCCAATGCCCGGAACAGTTATTATGCTATTTCCGGGTATCCTACTGCCAATTTTGACGGGCAAAACCCATATGTTGGTGGTAGCGGAACAGCCTCGATGTACAATAACTACTTACCCAGAGTGAATGCCCGTTTGGCCATTCCCTCCAAGTACACCATTTCTGCCACCGGAACCAATGACGGTCTCAACTACACTCTGGCCGTCAATGTCGCCAAACCCGAAGCAGACACAAACACCAACGTAGTACTTCATGCCGTGATTACTGAAACAGATATTCCTCAAGTCTGGTTCAATCAGACCCATGTGGATAACGTTAACCGTCTGATGGTTCCAAATCAAAACGGTACGGCAGTGAATCTTGGCACTGGAGAAAGCACCACCATCAATCTCAATTTCGCTACTCAGGCCTCTTGGAATGTAGCTAAGCTGGAGCTGGTTCTCTTCTTGCAAAACACCTCCACAAAAGAGATTCTGCAAGCTAAGAAGTATCCTCTGGCCGGGCTCACGGGAGCAATTCCTGTTTCCACCACCAATCTCAGTTTTCCGGATACTTATGTAACCGGTTCTGCCACTTTACCCTTCACGATCACCAATTTCTTTGATGCCCAGGTAACTGGAACCATCAATATCACCAATCCGGCCTTTACTGTAGCCAATTCAAACTTCACTCTCAATGGTGGACAGAACTTGGTCGTAAACGTTGGTTTTAACCCCACTGCTGCTCAGGCCTACAATGGCGTCCTGGTTATCAACAGCAATCTCCAGAACCATCCCGTCATTCAGATCAATCTGAGCGGAACAGGTTTCCTGAATACTGCACCGGTTGCTCAAGACTTGGTAGTCACCGGGCCTCCCGTGATCTATCAGTATCTGCATGGGGGTTATACCTTCTATGATGCAGACGGCAATACAGAACAAGCCAGCCAATTGCAATGGTACAAAATGGAAGGTGGCAATCCTGTGCCGATCGCAGGAGCTACGCTGGATGAATACAAGCTTCAAGTCGGCGATCTGGGACAGATCATAGTCTTTGGAGTAACACCTGTCGATCAACATGGCATGGCCGGTGCTGTAGCCTATAGCACAGCTATTGGTCCCATCGAAGCTCTTCCTGTTCCCCGAAACTTCAATGCCGTGGTGTCTGCTCCTGAAACGGTTACCTGCACCTGGGAACGTCCCCTGCACTTCGAAGGAAGAGGCTTTGTGGGATACAGAGTGTATCGTAATGGCCTTCTGGTAAATACAATAACCAATCCCAACAACACTACCTTCGTGGATACTTATCTGATGAATGGTACATACACCTATCATGCTGTGTCGCTCTTCAATGATCCCATGGTCGTGTCCGATCCCTCCAATGCAGTCACTGTGGAGATTGGACCTACCTCCAATGAAGAAGATGTGACTCCCGTTGTGGAGAGTGTATCCGTTAGCCCCAATCCCTTCCACACACAGACCACCATGAATGTTCGTGGCAAGGCTGGACAAGCAATTACCATCCAGCTCTTCAATACCCGTGGACAGCTTGTGAAGTCTATGGATTCTATGATCGATTCCAGAGGAGAACTCAATCTCACTTGGAATGGCACCGATAATTCCGGAAGAAGAGTTCAGAGCGGTATATATCTCTACAGATTAACCGGTCTGGATAAGAGCCTTAGTGGAAGAATCGTACTAAGCAGATAGTTAATCAACTCAATAGAATAGAAAAGTGGAGTGCCCCGGCACTCCACTTTTGTTTTCGATAGACAAGATTTCTCTAAGAGAGGTGATAGATTCCAGGCTTGCTGATTGATTTCCAACTTCTCCCGGAGTCTTCGCCGAGTCTTGCAGGACTCTTCCCGAACACTTTGCTCGGGAAGAGTCCTGCAAGACTCGGCGAAGACTCCGGGAGAAATGGGTGAGTGATAAGTGATAGATGTGAACTGCGCTGATATCTCTAGTCTGCCAAACTCCGATTTGGCAGAAACTCTCATTCAGTTACAGGCTATCAGTTGATAGTTAATGCTTTGCTACTGAAGCCTTGAAATATTCTGTGGTTACACGGGATGCCGCTGGGAGAGAAGCCATGGCCTACGGATGCTTATGTCTGGCCACTGAATCTTAAGCCCTAGCTTTCTTCCTTTGCTTCCGGCTTGGTTTCTGCCTCTCGGAGTAGAATGATTTGCTCCCGTATTTGAGATAGTCTTTTCTTAGCTGCAGCCCAATCCGAAAAATGATAGTAATCCGATATCTGTATTGATTTTCCCGTCTTAAAATAGACTGAGAAAGCTAATCTGCTAAGCTCTATCGAGCTCTTTTCCTGACCATAATCCTTAATGGCGGAGATATCCCGAACGTCTTTCGTATCAAAGGATCTTCCATCACTTAACGTAAATATCATTTCCGTACCTCAAACTCTGTCTGGGCGCATAATCTGAACTCATATAATTCAGTCAAGAAATTTGTGAAAAATCCTGAAAGATTTAAACTTATCTTGCTGCAACCATTATTCTGGCTTATCAGATTTGCCTGTTACTGTCTTGCAGTAGGTAAGATAGCCTGCAATGAAAAAGGATGATTCAGAGAAGGCGGACTTGCTTAATGGATCATATCTGTTTATCTTGTTGCTATAAAGAACATAAAATGGAGTAATAAATGAAACGATATCTTATCATTGTAATCATGTATCTGGCAGGCCTTTCGCTGTTTGGGCAGTTCAGTATGGATTTGGAAACAGGGTTGAATTTTTCCGGCTACAATGATCTGCGGATACCCAATGATGCAGTATCCAGCGATCTCTCACTCTCTGAAGAGCTGGATTCCCCTGTGGTTTGGACCAGCCGGATAAATCTGCATTACCGTCCCCATACCCGTCACGAGTTTTCCTTGCTCTATGCTCCCCTCACCATCAATGCCAAAGGTACTGTAGATAGGGATATCCGTTACCAGGGAGAGACCTTCTCTGCAGGGGATGAGATCGAGGCCAAGTATAGGTTTGATAGCTACAGAATGCAGTATCTTTACCGTTTTCCCAATCAACGCGGGATTGTTCGTGCTCTGGGAGTGAGCCTCAAGCTGAGAGATGCAGAGATCACACTGGAGAATTCTTCCACCAAGGCTTCCAAACCCAATACCGGCGTCGTGCCGTTGATTGGCTTCGAATTTGGTTATGCTTTTCGGGAAGATCTTGATCTTGTAATGAAAGGGGAAGCTCTTGCTTCACCCTACGGCAGAGCTGAGGACGTGATCCTGGCCTTGGATTACCGGATTAACGATGATTACAGTCTCTACGGGGGTTATAGGATCCTGGAAGGCGGGGCAGATAACGACGAAGTTTACACTTTCTCGCTCTTTCATTATGCTATGATCGGGGCAAGAATCAGGTTCTAGTAACGCCCTTTGGTTTTTGTGATAAGGGCTGCCACAAAACTACTGGAGATAGCTACAGTGACGGCATCCGCCACCGGAAGGGCAAAGACCAAGCCTTTGAAGCCAAACAGCGAATTCAGGATTATCAAGGCGGGGATGAAAACTATTCCCTGTCTTGATAATGCTACGATCAAAGAAGGGAAAGATTTACCGGTAGCCTGCAGAGTCATCATGAGTATCATGCCTGTTGCTGCAAAGGGGATTGCCCAGATGTATGAACGCAGGATCATAGTGCCAAGCGATACCACTTCAGCGTCTGAGATAAATATCCTGATCAACGCTCCTGGGAAAAGAGTGAAGAGGAGTATTCCCAAGGCCGAGAGACTCAGATTGATCAACAGGGCTTTGTAAATAGTCTCCCGCATTCGATGAAACAGCCTGGCTCCATAGTTATAGCCAACCAGGGCCTGGATGCCGATGGCTACTCCCAGAAACACAAAGGTGGGAATGCTGAATATCCGCATGCTGACTCCCATGGCCGCAACGGCATTATCACTATAAGAAGAGGCAAGTTTGTAGGCGAAGCTGCTTCCTAAGCTCATCGTGATTTGGCTAACTGAAGAGGGAATTCCGATCTTGAAGATTTCCAGATAGATGTCTTTCTTCAGGCTTATGTAGCGGATAGCCGGACGTACCGGACTGATACCCTTGGTGTAGTGCATCAAATACATCAGAACGCCCACGGCATTTCCCAGGACTGTGGCAACAGCAGCACCGCTGACACCCATCTTGAACACGAAGATAAAGAGAGGATCAAGAACTATATTCACGATAGTGCCCACTATCATACCATTCATGGCAGCCTTAGCCGCACCTTCAGAGCGAAGCAACTGAGACAGGGCAAAGTTCAGCATGGGTATGGGACTGCAGATCAGAAGTATCTGCACGTAGTGTAAAGCATACTTGTAACTGGCAGAGCTCGCTCCGCTCAAAGAGATCAATTGGGGAGCCAGAATGGTTCCAACAACAGCTACCAGAATGGAAATCATGAAGCTAGTTGCAAGTGAAGTGGAGACAGTTGAACGGGCTTCCTCCAGGCGTTTGGCTCCCAGCAAGCGGGATACATAGGATCCACCACCATTGCCAAAGATTCCCGCCAGTGCCATCTGCATCATAGTGATGGGTAGTGCCACTGTAACTCCCGCAACCTGTATGGGATCATTCAATTGTCCAATGAAGAACGTATCGGTGAGGTTGTATAATACCTGGACTACCATACTGAGTACAGTAGGGACTGCCAGCTTGAGTATAGCTGTGTAGATTGGGGCTGATTCCATCAATTGGAGCTTTGATTTATCCATGGGTTCCACTCAAGAAAATGGCAGGATTATGTCAACCCCACAGCTCAAGCCCGAAGGCTCCGAAGTACAAGTTCAAACCTGCCACTTGGGATCTGGCAGGGCATCCGGAGCAGGCTCAAATACTGATAAAAGGGTGATAGTTCAGCTAACCTTGGGTATACTGAAGAACACTGTAGCTCCCTCTCCGGGGGCGCTATCAGCCCAGACTCTGCCATTATGGCTCAGGATAATCTTCTTTACTGTTGCCAGACCTATGCCGGTTCCTTCGAAATCGGAAGCCTTATGGAATCTGCGGAAAGGCTCAAAGATTTGATCCAGGTTTTCCTTCTGAAGCCCCACGCCGTTGTCCTTTACAAAATAGACGTATTCCCAAGCTTCATCGACGAAGCCAATTTGGATGCGTTTATCCTGTTCTTGAGAGCTGAACTTAAAGGCATTCTCTATCAGGTTCTGCCACACTTGTCGAATCAGGGATGGATCTGCCTGGCAGAGAGGTAAATCTCCTATCTCCACTTGATATCCTGTGTAAGACTTTGCTTCTTTGATCTGAGCCACCAGGTCTGTCGCCACTTCTTTCATATCTATTGGGGCTTTCTGTATCTTTTCGTGAGACAACTTGGCAAGCTGAAGCAGTTCGTTGATCAGCAAGTCCATGCGGTGAGTGGTTTTGATAATTGTCTGTAAAGCATCCATTGCATCCTGTTTCAGGATGTCGCCATAGTCCTCTTCCAAAACCTTGCAATAACCGTCTATCACCCGTAGGGGTGAACGCAGGTCGTGTGCAGCAGTGTAGGAGAAAGCTTCCAGTTCTGCATTTGCTGTCTTGAGCTGGGCAGTTCGCTCTTCCACTTTCAGTTCCAAGAGATTGGCGTGATCTTTAATGGTTTCCACCATCTTCAAGTGTTGAAGCACAACAGCCAGTTGATCGGCAAATTCGCGGCCTATCTCGCTGTATTCCCCGCTAAAGAAATCCGGCTGATCTGAGGCAAACCACAGGAAGCCATACAATTCTCCTTTCACAGCAATGGCATTGTACATAAAGCTTTTCATACCGTCTTTGATCATACCGGCGGCTATCGGCATCTCCCCGGATATATCATCGGGTGTAAGATCAGTTCTGAAGATGCAAGGTTTAGTCTTAATTTCCTCCAGGAAGCTGCTGTCCGGAGAGTAATGGCGATTCTTCTGCAGATACGGCATATCATAACTGTTGGTATTCAAGGCTATCAATTCCAGGGAAGATCCCTTTAGCACGTTTACTGTAAGTACTTTAAAGGGGATAAGCTTTTGCAGGTTCGTCACCGCAGTATCACAGATGGAATCAACGGAGAGTGTCTCCAGTACGATGCTGTCTATAGTCCGGAGGATTTCCAGGCGCGAGGCATAGCGGTTCCTTTGCTCTTCCGCCTGTTTACGTTCCACAATTTCACCGATTATCTTGGCAGCGGTTCGCAGCTTCCTCTTGGCTTGTTCGATCACGAAGGGTGGTCGGGCTCTGTAAGCTGCAGCTTTTTCTCTCAGATCAGCCACCGTGAGCCCATATCTATCTGCAATTTCTTGAAGACTCTCATTATCTTCCGGGGGAGAACCATAGCCCAGGGCTATAGCACCGATCACTCCACTGGAATTGGTGATGGGTACTACATAGAGATGAATGCCACCACTGCATATCCTGTCTACCACAAGACCGGAACTTATCACTTCCAGAGCCATTGACTTCCAGGACTCATGGCAAATCCATTTCCCGGCAGCAAGGGCTTCCTGATTGTCTTCAGTTTGGCAGAGCTTTCTGGATACAGAATCCAGATACTGACACCAGCCTGAGCTGTAGAACCCGGAGGCGTAGTCGCCATTCTTCTCATAAACTGCACTGGATGTGTCTAAGAGGGAGAGATAGTCACTCACCAACTGAGCAAGGGTTTCTTTGCCTACCGAATCCAAGATCAATCTTTCCGAATTCACGGAAGACAGATCTCCATAAGTTGCATCCAGCATAGAGCCATCATCCGTCTTGCTCAGCATCCACTCAATACTCTTGAGCTCTGCCTCATGTTTGCGCTTCTCGGTTATATCGGTAAAGACACACTGAGTACTGACGAATTCTCCGTTCACGTCCCGAAGGATCTTACCATTGAAGTTAACCAGGATTTTGCTCCCATCTTTTTTTCGCAGGATGAACTCCACTCCCTCGATATGCCCCTGGGAAATGAAGAATGGGAAAGTAGTGCGGAACTTCTGAGCATAGAGCGGATCAAGTATCTCTGCAAAGTTTCTACCCACTATCTCATCCAATCTATAACCCAACGAATCCAGCCAGAATCTGTTTACTGTGAGGAAATTGCCACTGGCATCCAGGGATTGAAAAGCTATGGGAGCCTGGAAATAGAGATTACGAAACTGTTCCTCACTTTTCTTCAGGAGTTCTTTCTCTTCCTGCTTGATTGCCCGTGATGTAAGAATCCTTCCCAAAACTACCGTTGCCAAGGGATAGATTATCAGCACTGGGAGCGAGATAACCTTCAGAGTAGGCCACCACAATTTGGATGGAAGTAAAAACATCAATAGAAGCATGGTGATATGAGTGACCAAACCCAAGGAATATAGCTGCTTGAATCCGTAGTTATTGGCTCTCTTTCTATAGATAACTCTCCAAACGAAACCCCACATCACGGCAGTGATAATGGTTGAGCAGCCGGTATACACTCCTACACCACCCTGATTGATTCTGAGAAGCAAGCCAAAAGCAGCCGCAATCAGCCCGGGTACCAAGCCCAGGAACAATGTGGAAAGGCTTAAGAGGATGGTTCTGGTATCAAAGACGATACCCGGAGTAAGTGTAAAAGGATTGATCATAATTGCCAGGGTTATAGCTCCCAAGCACAAGCCAGTAAGTATCTTAGTCCAAAGCTTATTCTGGTAACGGCTAAGAACCACAGATTCAAACACAATTCCCAATGCCAATAACAGGGCTGCATTGTAAATCATGCCCTTAAAAGTTTCAAAAATCATAAGCTTCCCTTGTAATAACCTGATACCGGACAGACGTCCGTAAAGCTACCAAATCACTGATTAATCCTGAACCTCAGGGCTTTAGTGTAACCATCAAAAAACTAATCTGCTAATCTTTCCTACACCTAAGTGCTTGGAAAATGGAGGGTCTCTTTGCATGGAACTGTGTGTATCTCATTACGCAGCGATGCGATACCCTTTTAGAGCGGATATGGACATATCCATTTCTTCAATGTTGTCTTCGTACCAG
>JAKPXC010000148.1 GCA_029567705.1 Candidatus Cloacimonadota bacterium | reverse complement strand
CGCAGATTATATCAGCATAAACTTCGTGGACCGTATCTTTGAGAGTCCGGCGCTCTTTTCCGGAGTGGAAAACCTGATCGGAGTCTATGCCTATGGATTGCAGATATATTGCGACTTCAGCGGTTATTCGGACATTGCCATAGGTTTGGCGTATCTGATGGGCTTCGAACTGGCTGCGAACTTCAATGTGCCCTACACAGCCAGCTCCATCACGGATTTCTGGAGACGCTGGCACATCTCGCTTTCCACCTGGCTGCGTGATTATCTCTATATACCCTTGGGTGGAAACCGCAAAGGCAAAGCCCGGCAATATATTAACCTCCTGATCACCATGGTCTTGGGCGGGCTTTGGCACGGAGCTTCCTGGAACTTTGTGTTCTGGGGGGCTTTGCATGGAATAGGCCTCACATTCGACAAACTCTGGCTATCGCTCAAGATATCCAAAAACCGTTTTATGAAGGTCATCAGCACCTTTGTGACCTTCAACTTTGTCAGCTTTGCCTGGATCTTCTTCCGGGCTCGCAGTTTCGAGGATGCCTGGACGGTTCTGGGACGCATCTTTACGGAGTTCAAAGCTCCCATCTTCACCCAATGGCTCAGCGAATACAGCCTGGTAGCCTGGTTGATTGCCATTGGCTATCTGATCCACTGGATACCACAAAAGTTTGACCAAGGGATTGAGAAAGTATTGGTTAAAACGCCAGTGGTGGTTCAGGCTGCCGTACTCTCCTGCCTGATCTGGCTGGTTTTTCAATTCCGCTCTGCCGATATCCAGCCTTTTATCTATTTCCAATTCTAAGCGGTTAGTTGTCTCATTCAAAGAGATGATAGATCGCAGATAACGGGATCGACAAGATAGAACGCTGAAAACGCTGATTGGCCTGATTTACACTGATTATACGATCGGGTATTGGACGTCCACGCTAGAATGACCGCTTGTGGTCAAGCTGAAAAGAATAGAATTGAACAGAATAACCTGACGTCTTGAACTGCCTACAATTTATAACCTTTGTGGAGAAACTCAGCCTTGGCGGAGTGCCATATATAGATCCCATATCTTCCCAATGCGTCGCCGAGTCTTCGTCGACTCTTGCAGGACTCTTCCCGAGCACTTTGTTCGGGAAGAGTCCTGCAAGAGTCGGCGAAGACTCCGGGACAAAGGAGCGGGGCATAGCAGGATAGCATACGCCCCAATCTGGTCAATCTTGATAGGAATAGAACGTGAATAGCACGGATATAATCTGTTCTTTGATCTATTGTAACCTAACAAATCCCCAACAATCTGTTAAATACGCTTCATCGGTATTTAACAATTCGTAAACCCTATGGAAAGATCAGACTCCTCAGTGAAAACACAGTTCGGTTTCGAGGGCATCCATCTCCGCTTTCAGGCTGGCTAGAACTGGTTCGAAATCCTCTTTGGACTTCACCCAGTGAGGGCTGCCATACTTGATTCTGACGCGGGAAAAGGGTTTGGGTACCCGGAAGCGATCCCAGGAATTGAAGACCCATTCATGCTCAATCTCCGCCTGCATGGGGATAATGGGAATCCCTGCCAGCAGAGCGATATACAGCACTCCCGGCTGGATGCTTTTACTGGGACCTTTGGGGCCATCCGGCGTGATCCCCAGTTGCATCTCCCTGCTAAGCCGCAGCATCTCCCTCATG
>JAKPXC010000037.1 GCA_029567705.1 Candidatus Cloacimonadota bacterium | reverse complement strand
TTATCCTACGGACTGGTCGTTCGCTTCAGGTTGCTCCCCACCCCACCTCGCGGTGACGCAGTTACCTTCAGCTACAGGGCTTGACGATACCCTGGATCGGACTTGCACCGATCTGATATGCAATGCGCACAGGCGCACGATTGCAGACGTCCCCGTCTGCACGGGCTCGAAGAGTCCGGATTCTATAAAAATTGAAGCCTTCGACACCATGTAATTGAAGCCAATAACGATCCGTTAGCCCTATTATCACAATAAAGCGACAAGATGTCGCTTCCACTATTCGAGCATTTCCTATTCCTCGCCGACTCTTCACCGAGTCTTGGCCGACTCTTCCCGAACAAAGTGCTCGGGAAGAGTCCTGCAAGACACGGCGAAGAGTCCGGGAGAGGTTGGGGAGTGACAAGTGACGAGTAACCAGTGACGAGAGCTGTTGCAGAGCAGCAACTACAAAGTTCATGCCAGCTAGCTAAGCTATACATAGACAACAGGCTACATATCCAGCGTGGACTTCAGGCAGTGGTTGCGGTAGCATTGGTAGATACGCTTCGCTGCCTGCTGGTTGTAGTCCAAGGCGGTATTGGGCTGAGGGAAAAAAGCAAAGGTGAGATAACCGCCTTGAACGCTAAGGGGAGTAGCAACCCAGTAAGATACTGACCATCTCTCTTTTACTCCTTTCCTCTTTGTTGAATAAAAAAGGAGCCTGCTCCGTTCTCTCGACCCAGGGAGCGAAGCAGCACTCGTCACTGGTTCCTCGTTACTCGTCACTAAACAAAAACCCCGGTTTCCCGGGGTTTTATTATTACTTTATTGGTTGTGTGTTTTACTTCACCAGCATCATCTTGCGGGTATCGCTGTAGCTGCCGGCTCTCATGCGGTAGAAATAGACGCCGCTGGCCACGCCACGACCGCTATTGTCTCTACCGTTCCATTCCACGCTGTGATGTCCGGCGTTCATTTGGTTGTTCACCAGGGTACGCACCACCTGACCGTGGATATTGAAGATCTCAATCCGGACGGGAGAGGCTTCTTTCAGGCTGAAAGCAATGGTTGTGCTGGGATTGAAGGGGTTCGGGTAGTTACCCTTCAGAGTTGTGACCATGGGATTGAGGTTATCATCGTTGTCGACGATGGCGGCTGCCACATAGAGAGTGACTTCATGAACGGGAGTGGTGGGAGAATCGGTGGTGATCACCAAGGTATCATTATACTCCATTCCCGGGCTCATATCTTCGTAAGCAGCTTTGACTACAAGCTCATAGCTTTCGCCGGGGTTAAGTACCAGATTGATACTTTGCTGTTCATTGGGACTGATTCTGAAGGGCAGAACGGAATTGATCTGCACCAGCATGGAGGCAGTTCCGGTATTTTGGATGGGAATGATCAGTTCCTGTTCCAATCCTGGAAAGCTAACTTCAAAATCATAATCAGTGATTGTGCATTCCAGGATCGGGGTTCCGATGGCTCCGCCCACGCCGGGGAAGATGACATCATCGATCCATGCGCAGTCACTGCCACTGGAGACCATGCTGTCTTTCATGTATTCCCATTTGAAGATGTTCTGGCCAGCCTGCACGGCATAGGTTACCTGGCTCCAGTTATCACTGGTGCCGGACCATTGGTTCTTCATAATGCCGTTGATATAGAACTTCAGAAAGTCATAGTTCTGTTCGGAGGATACTTTCTTCCAGAAAGAGATATTACCGGCTTCGGCAACGTTCATACTCACGCTCATGGAAGTAGCGCCATTGTGCGTAATTGTAGCGGAGCGGGAGGAAGAGGAGTTGTTATAGGATTCGGCAGCAATAGTCCAGTTTCCGCCGGTAAAGCTCCAGGGATAACCATTGTATCCTGCTTCAAAATCCTCTTGCATCAGCCCGATAGTAACGTTGTAAGTATTGGCGGCAGTGTAATCTCCACTATAGAGCATGGCTGCAATCTGAGCCACTGTTCCGACCGGGATCTGAGAGCTGAAGCTGATCTGATAGATGTAGATAGCATCACCACCGGCGGGAAGTTCGGTAACGTTTGTGAGAATGGGTTCGATCAGATGATTCACATTGGTCACCATGACTTCCACGTTCAGATCTGTTGCTGCAGCATGGCCATTGTTGGAAACGGGAATTGTGATCGTGATCACTTCGCCGGCATCGATGCGGCCATTACCATTGCCACTGACTTCAGAAACCTGCAGAGCGCCCCAATTGAAGTTCGGAGCATCGATCAGGAAGCTTCTCTCATACTGGTAGGTTTGGCCGGTGCTGAGGCTGATATCGATTGTGAAAGTAGCCTGATGCTGATCGGGTGCATTGGAGGAAACCTGGAAGCTGAAGCCATTCACGGTGGATTGGGTGGTATGGGAAGCGATATTGGCCACATTCTCCTGACCTGAAATGAGGGTGAGGTAAGGATCGGTGGTGCTTCCGGTAATAGTAACCCCGATTGCCTCATCAGCGCCAACATTGTTCAGAACCATATTGACGTTTACGATCTGGCCAAATGTGGCAGAAGTCGCACCGCCGTTCAAGCTGATGGAATCAACCACAATATAGGGTCCCTGGGCGGGAAGAACCTGAACAGTGCCGATATAGGTGGCATAATTGAAGGCAGTAATGGTAAGAGTGAGATCCATGGGTTCCAGAGGAGGATTGGTCATCACCAGAGTAGCAGCACCAGTGGCATCTGCCACGGTGGTTCCATAGATCACGTCTCCTGCCATCAGGGTAACTCTGGCATAAGGAGCAGCCTGAACGGCAAAGCTATTCATGCCGATCATCAGAATAGGAGTAAAGCTGGGATTCATGGCCATGGGATCCTTGGTGCGCACCATCAAGGAGGCGTCTCCAAAGATTGTCCAGTTCTTATATTCGCTGATTCCGCTGGTGCCATAGACTTCGATCATCTTGGCAGAGCCATGGAAATAGAGACCTCCGATGGTGTGCCGGGTCTCGGCGATGAGAAGATCTGTCACTTCGTCCTGACCTCTCATGGGAGGATTCCAGCCCTGGTTCACGGTGGAGGCATACATGGCAACCGCACCGGTGGGATTGGCACCGTTGGTGGCACGCAGCCAGGCTTCTGCAAAGCAGGTCTGGCTTACAAAGTTACCGTTGACGCAAGCCACAGAGACTATGAAGGGCAGCATGCTGTCGTTTACAAGATTATTTACATTTGTGTTGTTGAAGCCGGTAGTGACCCAAGATGTGTCTGATCCGTGACCGACGTAATTGATGAAGCCGCGTCCCGCATTGATATTGGCACCCACTTGGGCAGCAGTGGCTCCCATATTCTGATACATCTGGTCCACGGAAGTGTATCCGTAGCCCAAAAGATCGGTACGAATCAGCTCCATGTGAGCCTGATCGCTTTCACCCATATCGCCCTGAGAACCGCCACCTTCGTTGGAAGCGATGCCCATGCCTCTTTGCAGCCAATCGGCTCCAGGCTGGAGATCTCTTTCATACTGAACGGTTCTGAAGACCTGGGTCTCCATCTCTGCTACGGTTTGGGCAGAGAATCTGCCGATGTAGATATCAGGATAGCTATCTGTTCCGGCAACCAGGGCAAAGGAGGGATCTGAGCCGCCCCCCCCGGAGGAAAGGGTCGGAATCTGCGGAGCATCACCCATAAGCTGGACAAACATCAATCCGTTGTTGAGGTCATATTGGTTTTGAATATAGGTTTTGATCTGGTTGGCGGTGGGGCCGGCAACGCTCAAATCCACCACATCCACTTGATAGCCGTTCTGTCTTTTCCAATTCACATAGGGCATAATGGCAGTATCAAACATGGAGTTCTTGATCACCAGGATTCTGCCATCCTCTCCGATCATGGGATACTTGGCATCCTGGAAATTGAGGAACATGCCTCTGTATATCTCTTCAAACTGTCTGCTATAGGAATTCTTGGCGCTAACGAGGGCATTGGTCATATCTGTTCCCATAGCTGCCACGCTTACCTGCACTTTGGTATAGACCCGCAGAGTTTGAGTGGCGGGGAAGTATACAAAGGGTTGGAAATGAACTGTGATGCCACGGTAATCCCGTAGGATAAAGGGCTCGGAGAGCTCCGCCAGTTCGGCAGGATAGCTGCCAGTGCCGCTGTAGAAGCTGTCAAAGCTGTATGGAACTGTGGCGGGATCTACATTACGGGTCAGATTTCCCTTGGAAGGAGCGACCTTCATGGCAATATCCACATATTCGCTATTGATCACGCTTACCTGCATGGCGGCTGTGCCGGGGATGATCAGGCTGCGTGAGATGGTGGGAACCTGGGGAAGACCTGCTTCCAGAGTGAGTCCTTCCTTTTTCAGAGAGACATCATACCAGGTTTCTCCATTTATCTGAATAGCTTCCCGGCTGAAATTACCGAGACTGAGCTCCAGGGTCATGTTTGTATGGCTGGATTGAAGTAAGCGCACATCATTCTGATAGGGGCTTACATTCACGTCTTCTGCCATAAGGTTCGCTATCAGCAGAACCATCAGGGCAAACAAAAAGCTAAATCGCTTCATTGTATCCTCCAGTATTACTTAATCTTATTCTTTGGATCTTTTGGATGAGCTATGGCCGGAAAAGCAAGGACACATAACTCATTCAGAATATCCAAAAAAGCTCCGGGCCTGCCCGGTGGGGCAAGCCCGAAAGCATAAGGGGTTTATTTCACCAGCATCATGCGCATGGTTTTGTTGTAGCCGGGGCTTTCCATGCGGTACATATAGACACCGCTGGAAACGCTGTTGCCGTTGTTATCCCGACCGTTCCAAACCACTGTGTGGTTGCCGGATTGGTAACTTCCATTCACAAGAGTGCGGACAAGCTGTCCTCTCAGGTTGTAGATTCTGAGGCTCACATTGCCGGCTTCTTTGAGTGAGAAGCGAATGCTGGTCTCAGGATTGAAGGGGTTGGGGTAGTTGCCCACGAGCTTGGTGATGACAGGGTTTGCGGAGGGATCATCGTTATCCACGACCTGCAGGCTGATGGCGATGGTCTGCACAGGGTTGCTGAGATCGTTGGATGTGATCACGATGGTCTCGTTGATCTGTGTGGGCTCTGTGGCATCGTAGGACAGGCTGAAGATCTTGCTCTCTCCGGGTGCCAGGCTGTAGTTGTAATTTGAGGGGAGGATTGATCCCATGTGTCCGAGAGTGAAGCCGGCGGGGCTGGCGATGCTGCCCGTAACGGCGATATTACCAAGGTTGCGCAGGGAGAAATCACGGGTCACGGTCTGACCGGCTGGGACATCTCCATAAGCCAGCTCGGTGACGGGAAGATAGAGCATGGCCACATCACTGCTGCCGGACATCGGGAAGATGATATCATCGATCCAGGCGCAGTCACTGCCGCTGGAATATGACACGTCCTTGGAATAGGTCCACTTGAAGGTTCTGTTTCCGGCTGTGACGGGATAGGAGAATTGAGTCCAATCCTGGTTGCCAGACCAGCTTCCCATCTCCTGGTTATCGATGGAGAATTTCAGCCAGTCGTAGTTACTCTCACTGGAGACCTTGCGCCAGAAGCTGATGTTGCCATCTGCACCGACGTTCAGGCTGATCTGCAGTACAGTGTTGCCATTGTGGCTGATAGTTCCGCTCTTGGCTGCATAACTGCCGGAGTGGGCGTTTGTACCACCGGAAACGATAGTCCAGGGGACTGAGCTATTATTGATCCAAGGGAAGGTGGTGAAGCTATTGGATTCAAAGCCTTCAGCTATCACACCCACGGGGATCAGGATGGTATGATTCAGCATCTGAGTTCCTGCTGTGTAAGCGAGGCCGATGGGAATCATGGTGCCGTCGGCTATGCCTTGAGCCAGAGAAACGGTGAAGGAAAGGGGGATCACCTGGCCGGCAGGAACGCCGGGAAGCACGAAGCTGGTGGAATTGAGAGTGGCTTGAGTGGAGCCGAGATACAACACGACTGTTCCGCCCTCGGCATTCATATGACCGTTGTTCATCAGGTTCACACTCACGGTCACGTTCTCGCCGCTTTCATTGAAGCCATTTCCATTGCTGTCCTGGAAGCCAATGTTGAGAATCTCAACCTTGGGTGCATTCACAACGATGGTTCTGTTGCTGTTCCAGGTGTTGGTGCCGTCTGTAATGGAAATATCAAAGATCACATTGGTTTGATCGGGAATCAGGGGATCAATTGCCACTGTGAAGGCAGAGTTCACAACTGCGGTGCTTCCGGCGTTAACGTTCGGAAGGTTGGCAGTGGTGTTTTGGAAAGTAACATAGGGATTGCCGGTGCTGATAGTGGCAGTGAGGCTGGTGGCATCCTGGATGCCCACATTGCTGAGGTTCAGATCCAGGCCCAGGGTTTCGCCGGCTTCGGCGACAGCGTTGTTGCCATCATTCACAACCACGGAGCTCACCATCACATAAGGACCTTCGTTGGGAACGATGTCGATATCGAAAAAGGTGGGTCTGAGACGTGAACGGGTGAGCACCAGCTTGGCGGTTCCGGGCTCGGTGAAGGGAGTGAAGCTGAGGTTCAGGTTGCCCTGAGCATCGGCCAGGCCAACTCCGTGCAGCACGCCATTCATGGAGATGGCTGCATAGGTATAGGGATCTACCGTCATTTCCATGCTGGTCATTCCGATGAAACTGGTGGGTGCAACGTTTGCGTTGTTCACGGGAGGAATTCCCAGATAGATGCCCAGAGAGGGATCACCCATCACGGAATATATTTCCCAGTAGTAGTTTATTCTGGAGCTATTGGCTGCGACAACGGCCATGTTTCCCATAAATATGGTGGAGCCGGGATTATTGGCCCAATCTGCAAAGGGTTCGTTATGAGAATGGAACATGGCATCATAAGCACCGGTGCGGTTGGCGATAAAGGGTGAGCCTGTACCGACCACGGGCGGCTTGAATCCCACACCCCAGTAATAATCTTCATCCCAATAGGTGCTGTTGGTGCCGCCGATATAGGACACTGCGCCCTTGTTCTGGGCTCTGAGCCAAGCTTCACCAAAGCATACGCTGGTATCGAAAGCACTGGTTAAACAGCAGTTTCCCACCACAACGGAGTATTCGTTTGTGTTCTGAAGGCTATTGATGTTGCTGATTGAGAAAGCGGGATCATACCAGCTGGTTTCGCTGCCGTGGGCGGTATAGTTTATGTATCCTCTGCCTTCGGAGGCATTGGCCACAATCTGGCTGTCTGAGCTTCCGGAAGCGGGGTAAAGGTAGGTATTGGAGACGATGCCGTTGGAGGCGTTAAAATAGTTTGTCGTGCCATAGTTGATCTGGCCATTGGCGTGAGTGGGACTCCAGGAGCTGTCAACGCCGGCGATCAGGACGACCTTGCTCAGATAGGTGTCATCCGGCATGGTGTATTGTTCGTACATCAAAGTCTTGTTTACAATGTTGGTTACTTCTGCTGCAGTAGTAGCAGAGAATCTGCCGAAATACATCTCCGGGATGTAGTCTGTACCCTGTAAACGGACATAAGTGAGGTCTGTCACATGGGAACCATCGGTGGCACCTGTATTGGAGGGAACCTGAGCGACGTCACCCACGAAAAGTACGTAGCTGGGGGCAGGGTTTTCGGTGGTAGCGCTGCTCCACAGACCTTGGAGAAAGGATTTAATCTGGTTGGCACTGGTGCCGGTCTGCTCTGTGGTGGCAACTATCATGTTGTAGCCTTCGATCTTCTTCCAATCGATGAAGGGCTGTAAAGCACTTACAAATGATGAAGGAGTGATCACCACATAGCTGAGGGGATGTCTGTTGAGTGAGGTACGGGTGGTATCTTCCCGGTAGTTCAGCACTGAAGCTTTGAACATGCTGTTGAATACGGGAGACCAGGTGCGGGCCTTAAGCTCTGCTGTAGCGGCATAATCAGCTCCCACAAAGCGGATTTCCAGCTCTCCTGCATAGGTGACTTCTATCTCACCGCTGGCGGGATTGTAACGAACCGGGCTGAAATCCACGGTAAAAAGCCTTTCACCACGGGCATAACCGAGCTCGTTGATGGCTACGATGTCATAGCCTGTCCAGCTTCTGGATGCATAAAAGTCTTCATTTATCTTCATCTGCACTGTTGAGGCATCTTCGCACTTGGCGATGGATTCCTGACGGGGCAGAATGGGGTTTTCCAGGCCATAGGCTCTGAGGTTGGTGGTCATGCTTTGGGCGTTTTTCAGCTCAAACTGCACAGTGGCACCTTCCGGCACGCTGATGATCTGGCGAACCAGGGGTAAGCGAGGCATTCCGGTGAGGTTCGTATAGGTATAATCTCTGATCGAAAGATCTGTGTAGGTGCCAATGGAGGTTTCTATTTCGTTGTAATCCAATGCTTCGATTGCATAACGGATGCTCAGACCATCGTCTGAACTGCGCATCAGCTGCACAGCATTTGGGGTTTGTCCAAGTCTGATGCTCCCCTGCGTCGCTGCCAACATGGCAATCAACAAGAGGAACACAAACACTAAGCTTGTTCTTTTCACGGTAACTCCTTTTTTTATCTCTGAAATCTAATCTAATTCACATATACTACTTATGATCTTATGCAAGCTTTGAACCGTTTTTTAGAAAATCTCTGTTTACACGGCTTTATGATTGATAAAATTGAACTAAAGCAGTTAAATAATACTAATTGGAAAGCGTCTTTCTGTCAAGCGAAAGTAGGGCAAAACTGGCTTTTTCCCTCAGCATGGCTAAAATCCGGCTGAAGCACCGGTAAACAACTGCCTATTTTTTCTCTTTACAGAATCCACTCTAAAAGTATTATTGAAAAAGCTTTGAAAAAGTGGCTGCAAAACTTTAAGTCTGTATTTGTAACTTGCTGTAACCTATATATATGGCTGCCGCTCAAAGCCTGAAGCTGATAAATAGTAAAGATAATAAAGGGAAAAAGACTATGGAGAAGGAATGGGTACTGCCCAGAAAGCTTTCTGACGAAGAACACCAGTTTGTGGCCAATCTGGCCGCCAATCTGAAGTGTCCTTACCAGATAGCGGAATTGCTCTTTCGAAAGGGAATCAGAAACGAAGAAGAGATCAAATACTTCTTTGAGCCCAGCATGTCCAAACTGCACGATCCTTACCTCTTTGCGGAGATGGGAAAAGCTGTGGAACGCATTCAAAAGGCCATAGACAGCCATGAAAGAATCACCATCTATGGAGATTACGATGTGGACGGCACCACTGCTACGGCTCTGTTGTATCTGGGTTTGAAACGTATAGGTGCAGATATTGATTTCTACATACCACACCGGATGATAGACGGGTATGGACTCTCTCTGAACAGCCTGGATTTTCTGCGTGATAATGGTTCTTCGCTGATTATCAGTGTGGATTGTGGTGTCAATGCCCAGGAAGAGATCGAAGCTATCAATGCCATGGGTATGGAGATCATTATCACCGACCACCATAATCCCAAGGACAAGCTTCCCCCTGCCTATGCCATCATCAATCCCAAGCTGCCCGGCTGCAACTATCCTTATCCTGATCTGGCGGGAGTGGGAGTGGCTTACAAGCTGCTTTGTGCAGTATATCAACGGGTAGGCATTGATACCGAAGAAAACTTGATGAAGTATATGGACCTGGTGGCGGTGGGCACGATTGCCGATATCGTTCCGCTCACAGGAGAGAACCGCATCTTTGCCTATATCGGGCTTAAACACCTGATCGACAAAAAGAATTTGGGACTCAATGCCCTGATCCAGATTTCTGGCATGAACCACAAGTCTCTGGATGCCACAGACATAGTATTTGGAATTGCTCCCCGCATCAATGCTGCCGGCCGGATGGGTAGTGCTGCTCTAGCAGTCGAACTGCTTATCTCCACTGAAGAGGAAAAGAGCCAGGAACTGGCGGAGATCATAGAACGCCAGAACTCTCTGCGTCAGCAGGAAGATCAGAAGACCTTCTATGAGGCCTGTGGCATCATCGAGAAGAAATACATGGATATCAACAAGACTTCCTGTATGATCATTTCTTCCGACGATTGGCATCAGGGCGTGATCGGGATTGTGGCCTCCAAGCTGGTGGAAAAATACTACCGTCCCGTGATCATGATCTCTTTCAAGGATGGCTTTGGCAGCGGCTCCGGACGTAGCGTGGCGGATTTTGATCTCTTTTCAGCTCTGAAGGAAACCCAGAGCAACCTGCACAGTTTCGGAGGCCATAAATATGCTGTGGGGCTAACTATCTATCAGGAGTATATCGATCGCTTCGAGAATGAGATAAGCCGCTATGTGGCAGACAACATGAAGCTGGAGCAGATCAAGCCTCCTCTTCTACTGGATTATGAAGTGGAGCTCTATGATATTCACGACTATTTGCTGGATTGGATGGAGCGTTTTGCCCCCTTTGGCCCGGAAAATTCCAGACCGGTGTTTGTGACGCATAACGTTACTGTGGCAAATTATCCTTACAATGTGGGACGCAACCATCTGAAGATCAAGGTGCAGAAGGACGGAGTTACCCTGGATTTGATCGGTTACAATCTGGGAGATTATCTGCCTCTGCTCAAGAAAAACAGCCTGATAGATATTGCCTACACGCTGGAATACAACAGATTTGGCAATAAAGTCAGCATACAAGGGAAACTACGTGACATCCATATTATCAAAGATTAGTCTGCTGGTTCTGCTGGTGGTGCTCTGTGCCTGTTCGGGAGCGCAAAGCGGAGCGTCTCTGCGCATAATGAAGCTGGATGAGGGCAGCCTCCTGCGTCCTGATCAGCCCTTTGCCAAGAGTGTATATGATGCCAGAAGCAGGGCTTTATATTGCCTGGATCGGTTGCAGCAGCAGGTGAATATATACCGCAACGGAGCTCTGGTGAACCGGCTGGGCAGTTCAGATGCCACACGTTTTCTGAAGTTATCCGATATTGCTCTGGATCCAGACGGCAGCGTGCTCTGCCTCGATGGCTTAAGTAAAAGGATCACAAAGTTTGGGCCGGATGGAGAGAAGATAAGCAGCTTCGATCTCACCGGGATGGTGCAGCCGGAACTTCTGTGCATGAGTCCCGATCGCACAGTATTTGTTTATGATGCTGCGCCGATGGAGATTATCTGCCTGAACTCCCTGTCTCTTGAGGAGAACTACCGTTTTGGTCGCTTCCAGCTTCCCCAACCCACATCTCTTTTGTGCAGCAGCAACCAAGTGGTCGTGCAGGATCAATCTGCTGGCTCAAGCTACGTTTTCAGCATATTGGGAGAGCTGATTGGCACCTATGAGGACTTACGGGTATATGATGATTTTAACAATGCCTTCGTTTGGAATGGAATGATGCTCTCCGTATCCCGCAGTAACTCCTGGGAAGAAGAACTCAGTCGGATCCCTTCACTGGAACTGCTCACCGGAGGCAGAGAACTCAGGATGAGCTATTCACAGGGGACTCTGCTGCTGCACAACAACGTTTCTGCTCTGATTTACAGAGTAATATATCATAACCGTTATGAATAAACTAAAGAGTCTGCTTCCGATCTTGCTGGCCACTTTACTGCTCAGCCTGTCACGCTTGCCTCTGCATCTGGGTTTTCTTGCCGTTTTTGCCTGGATACCTCTGCTTTGGTATTTTGATCAAGGGTATCACAAGCTAAAAGAGCTGATTCTTGCCTCATTGATCTTCTGCGGTGTATTCACTGCCTTTGTGCTGTCCTGGATCGCCACTGTCACCTTACCCGGATTGATAGGGATTTGCATAGTTCACACTGTGTTCTACACGCTTGCATTTTATGCCATTCAAAGGGTTTGGTACTATCTTCCCAGATACCGTTATGCCGCATTCGTGGCGGTTCTCTTGAGCTTGGAATATCTGATCCAGTTTGGAGAAACCCGCTTCCCTTGGTTGAATATTGCCTATGCCCTTTCGGAATATACGCTCTTCCTACAGGCTTTGGATCTGATAGGATTGATTGGACTATCGGCTTTGGTGCTGATCTTATCTGTCGCTCTGTATATGGCATTGAAAGGAAAGCTCAAAGCTCTGCTTGTCTCTGCCCTGTTGATTCTGCTCTGGGCAGGATACGGAGTGTGGCGGGTTGAAAGCCTGAAGCTTCAGAAACACGAAGCGGGTATCTTCATAGCCCAGCCTTCGATTCCCCAGGATAAGAAGTGGGATGAGAACTTCTATCTGGAGATACTCTCCCGTTACGATAAACTAAGTGCAGAAGCCAAAGCTGATTCTGCCAGGCTTCTAATCTTACCTGAAGGTGGATTTCCTGTCTATCTGCTCCGGGATCCGGGGCAATTGTGGCCTCTGTTTCAATTAATGGAGACTTATGGCTTGGAATACTTTGCCGGTTTTCCGGATTATCGTCCGGCACCTTCCGATCATGTGGATCCCAATTACTATTACAATGCTGCAGCCCTGTTCAGTAAAGTGGGAGAAAGGCCAAAGCCTTATTACAAGAATATCTTGGTCCCGGTGGGGGAGAGGATGCTGTGGCTGGATCTCTTTCCTTTTTTGTGGAAACTGCAATTCGGACAGGCAAACTGGGAATTTGGCACAGAACTTAAATGGTACCAGAGCGGAGGTTATGAATTCTCGCCTTCAATCTGCTATGAGATTGCCTTCCCCGAGCTTTATCATAGATCAGCCATTCCCAAGAAATCAGATGGTTATCACAAGACAGACTACCTGATCAATATCACCAATGATGCCTGGTTTGGCACCAGCTATGGTCCTTGGCTGCATGGGCTGATGACGAAATACCGGGCAATCGAAAACCGGATACAGATCTATCGTGCTGCACAAACGGGGATATCCATGGTCATCGACCCTCTGGGCAGAACCCTCACACAGACCAAACTCTTTGAGCTGCGCAATATCTCTGCTCCGCTCTATATCACCAAGAGCATTCCCCTGATCAGGAGGATATACCGGTATCCCCTACTGATCGTTTTTTTCGCTGCAACTATCTTTATCTTGGCTTGCTTCAAACGGCATAGAAAAGAGGAGACATTATGAAAAAACACTACTACACCATTGGAGAAGTGGGCAATCTGCTGGATCTCAAGCCCTATGTTATCCGATATTGGGAAACAGAGTTTCACCAATTACGCCCCCGAAAGGACGAAGGCCGGATTCGCAAGTATTCCGAAGAGAACATCCTGCTGCTCAAAAAGATTAAAGCCATGCTCTATGATCAGAAGTTCACGATCGAGGGAGCCCGGCAAAAGCTGAAGATCGAGCGCAAGAGCAATCGCAGCTATGAAGAGCTCAAACCGGGAGAGCAAACCGAGATCCGGCTGGAAGAAGCCGGCACCGGTCCAGGGGCATCCAAAAAACAACTCCATGCAGCGCAAGAGCTTCGTGCTTTGCTGTTGAATCTGATAAATAAATGCCACTCATTGCAAGGGAGCAATAAATGAATTTTCAAGATATAATCAAGACTCTGCAGGAATACTGGGCAGGCCGGGGAGCCAGCCTGGTGCAGCCCTATGATCTGGAGATGGGTGCGGGTACCTTTCACCCCGCCACATTCTTTGGAGCTTTGGGAAAAAACCCCACGTCTATAGCCTATCCACAACCCTGCCGCAGACCCAAAGACGGACGCTATGGCGAGAACCCCAACCGCTTTCAGCACTACTACCAGTTTCAAGTGATCATCAAGCCCTGTCCGGACGATATCCAGAATCTCTATCTCAAGAGCCTGGAAGCCATCGGGGTGGAGATAGCCAAGCACGATATCCGTTTTGTGGAGGATGATTGGGAATCTCCCACCCTGGGAGCCTGGGGACTGGGCTGGGAAGTTTGGCTGGATGGCATGGAGATCAGCCAATTCACCTATTTCCAACAGGTGGCGGGCTTTGATTGCAACCCCGTGCCGGTTGAGCTGACCTATGGTTTGGAACGGCTGGCCATGTATATTCAGGGAGTGGACGATTATCGTGATCTGAAGTGGAACGACAGCACTAAGTATGGAGAGATGTATTACTGTAGAGAAGAGGAATTCTCGCATTACAACTTCACTGCAGCCAATACGGAGCTGCTCTTCCGTTTCTTCAACGATTACGAAAGCGAAGCAGAAGCACTGCTGCAAGCCAAATTGGTTTATCCGGCTTACGATCAGCTTCTGCGCTGTTCTCACACATTTAATCTTTTAGATGCCAGAGGTGTGATCAGCGTAACAGAACGGGCAGCCTATATTGGCCGGATACGGAATCTGGCCAAAGCCTGCGCCACGGTCTATCTGGAAAAGTACTTCCCGGAGGTGGGACAATGAAAAGCTACAACGGTATCCTGGATCACCTACTGCCTTACAAAGCTAATCTGCTGCAAGTTGCGGAGTACAGTGACCCTTTTGGCAAGCCCGGTTGCATTATAATTTTCGATAAAGACCCGGAATATCTGATGAAGGGAATCAAAGACCTGAGGCTCTGGTGTGCCAGAAACCGGCTTCAGTTCCCTTTGGTGGTGGATAGAAGCTTCATTGAAAGCTCACAGGATTCATACCCTCTAGAGCTGCTTTCCTTCAGCCATCAATATAGAAATATTTACGACTCCACGGATCTTCTGGCCACTCTCAAGCTGGAGAAAGCCGATGTCCGTCTGCAGATGGAGCGGGAGCTCAAGAGCAAATGGCTTCACACCCGCATGGCACTTCTCTCTGAGAGCCTGAATGAAGCCAAGATAGCCAGATTAATCAAGGTCTCTATCACAGCCATTTTGCCGGTTTTCAAAGGGTTCCTCTATCTTTCCGGCACCGGCATTCCCCAGAATCTGGCAGAACTGGTTGACCAAACTCAGCAAACCACCGGGATAGATCTGAGCCTGATCCGCTCTCTTATTGCTTCGAGCAAGACAAATACCGAGCTTGCGCTATCCTATCTCTCTCTTATTTCCTCGCTGCTTAAGCATCTTGACGAGGCGGCACTATGATACGAACTGACTATGTATTTGGCAATAGCAAGTGTAAGGTTCTGGCGCTGGCCATTCACAACGGCCATGATATGCCGGAAAAGCTCCTCGAAAACTGTGGTATAGACGAGGCTACCCGCTTGCGGGAGGAAGACCCGCACACCGGCTCGATCGCTGCTCTGTTTGAGAATCATATCATTGTGCACGACAGCCGCTTTATGATAGATATCAATCGGGTGATCCAGGATTCTGTGTATCAGGACCCGGATGATTGCTGGGGACTCAAAGCCAGAAAGAATCCCATAAGTCTGGACTATCTGTTTGAGCTGCACTCCATGCACAAAGCCTGGTACGACGTTCTGAAGTACCAATTGGACAGGATTCTGCAGTTTCAGCCTCAGATTTTGCTTCTGGATTTACATAGTTACAACTACCGCAGACAAGGTGCCGGAATGCCGGAGGATGACCCCACCCTGAATCCTGATATCATCCTGGGCAGGAGTAACCTGCATCCCAAATACTATCCTCTGATCGAGAAACTGAGAAGCAGGCTGGATGGCCTTAACTGGCAGGGCAGAGCGCTGGATTGCCGTTGCGATGTGAAGTTTAGCGGAGGCTATCTATCCCGTTGGATAAACAGCACTTATCCAGATCGGGCAGTCTGCCTGGCGGTTGAATTCAAGAAGGTCTGGATGGACGAATGGAGTGGAAAGCTCTTTGAGCCCGGCTTTAGCGAGTTAAAGAGACATTTTTATAAGCAATTCTCAGATTTTTGTAAGGCGGACTTGAGCGGTAGATTCTCTTAGGTAATAAGGTTCCAGCTCGGCAATCTCATCAAAATCAAAGCTCTTTTCCTTTGATTTCAGATGGTGCAGGGCAAAAAGACCGGCAGCATTGCTCACCATTGATGGCCTCAAGCCATGCCGGAATGAGATTCTGGTCTCCCGCAGAACCTCCAGGATTTGGGTGCTGCCTGAGCCCGTTACAATGGGATTATCCAGCTCCAGTGTCAGAATATCTCCCGGTTTGGAGACACAAGGCGGGATGAGCTCTTTCAGATTGCTATCATATAGCGCATAATACACTTCGCTCATCTTGGCGTCGACCACGCTGAGGATTTGTGCCCCTAATCCATAATACACCGAAGCAGCGAGCTCCAGGCTGTTGTATGGATAAATGGGTATGGAGAGCCCCATAGCCAAGCCCTTGGCTGTAGCCAGCCCTATCCTTAAGCCTGTGAAGGAACCGGGGCCATTTGCCAAAAGTAAACCGCAGAGAGCATTCTTCTCGATCCCACAGAACTTAAGAGCATAGTCCAGAGCGGGTAGCAAGGTCTCCGAATGAGTGATTCTGAGGTCAAAGTAACTGCTGTACAGCAGGCCATTCACAGTTCCCAGGGCTAGGGATCCCGAATTCTGTGTACAATCCAGAGCAAGCAGCATAGTATTGGGCTTTAGTTGTCTTTCATCCATTCGTCGTAGAGGGTTTCAAAGCGTAGCTTGTGTGATGCTTCCTCAGAGGCCAGCCTGCGGAACAGAGTGCAAAGCTCGGGATCGGGGAACTTGGTGGACATCTCGGAATAGAGCTTGGTGGAGGCTTCTTCGCGTTTCATGGCACGGATCAGAAGGCTCTGATAGCTGAGGTCCAGATCTTTGGGTTCGGTGCTCAGATACTCGCTGATCTTCAGGTTTGGCACCCGTTTGATCATCTCTTCCTGCACCCCGTTTTTACGGATGTTTTCGATCATGATGATGTGTCCCATTTCCATGGCTTCCAGTTCTTTAAGCATATCTATCTGAGCGGCGAAACGTGCTTCGCCCTGCAGATCACGATAAAACCGGACTGCCTCTTTCTCGCGCTCTATGGCAAAATCCAGGATTTCATTGAAACTACTAATATCCATTCTTACCTCTTTAATGTCAAATCAGCCTGCTGTCCCTCTGTCTGTTTAAAAAAAGCGGGAAGATTGCTCTTCCCGCCATATCAGTCTTAGTCGATTGGTTCGAACATATCTTTGCCGACGCCGCATTCTGGGCAGACGTAATCTTCGGGCAGATCCTCAAAGAGTACACCGTCGTTTTCGGCGGGATCGTAGATATATCCACAAGCGATGCATTGGAATTTTTGCATGATTTCCTCCATTTAGTAGGTTTCTTTAAAGATTTCAAAGTAAGCCTGGGGGTGCAGACAGCAGGGGCAAAGCTTGGGAGCTTCCAGCCCTTCGTGGATATAACCGCAATTCAGGCATTTCCAGAAGTAGGTTTCATCTTTCTTGAAGACTTTCAGGTCTTTCACATTATCATAAAGCTTGCGGAAGCGAAGTTCGTGAGACTTCTCTACTTTTGCCACCAGACGGAAGGTGGAAGCGATATCTTTGTAACCTTCTTCTTCGGCGATTTCGGCAAAGAAGGGATAGAGCTCGGTCCATTCTTCCTTTTCACCTTCGGCGGCATATTTCAGGTTGCTGAGTGTATCCTCAGGACTCCAACCCACCGGATAGGAGGCGGTGATATTGATCACTTCACCTTCCAGCCCTTGCTTCTGTAAATGCTTGAAGAAGAGCTTGGCGTGTTCCTTTTCATTGTCTCCGGTCTCGATGAAGATGTTTGATATCTGCTCAAATCCGGCTTTTTTGGCGGTTTTGGCACTGTAGATATAGCGCATTCTGGCTTGGCATTCACCGGCAAAAGACTTCATCAGGTTTTCTGCTGTTCTGGTATCCTTAAATGACATTATTTTCTCCTCCTGTTCAGGCGTTTTTCCATAATCCATGAAGGTTGCAATACTCACGGGCATAAAGCACATCCGCCATCTTCACATCAAACACGGCAACCGGTTGATCACCGGGTTTGAATTCGTGACGCAGTACCTTGGTTTCTGTAACAATCTCGATCATGGCTATATAGTGTTTTTCTTCCATGGGATGAAGCACTGAGCCGACTGAAACTTCCACTTTTCCATTCAAATCCTTCAAGACGGGGACGTGTTTTTCCTTGGCGGCATCCACAGAATTCTCCTTGAGAAGATTCATCGGCTGTCCACAGCAAACCAATTCACCTGCTCCTGTGTAAAGCACTTCCACCACATTTCCACAAAGTGGGCAATGGTATATCTGACGCAAAGCAGTCATTGTTTCCTCCTGTTCATTTTCGTTTTTTCAAAGATGGTAAAGACAAGCTCTTTTGTCAATATAATTCTATTTCAGGCTTCTCACAAGCCTCATCTTGGGAATCTATCTGAATACTACTGAGGTAAATCACGCATTCTAATACAAGAGGCTGTTTTCCCGGCAAAGGCTAAGATGTCTCTCCTTCGTGGCCGACTCCTCACCGAGTGTTCCCCGACTCTTCCCGAACACTTTGCTCGGGAAGAGTCCTGCAAGACACGGTGAAGAGTCGGCGACGTATTAGGACTGATTGAACTTCGAAGCTTGCTTATGGCAGAAAAATATTGACAATACTACACGATCCACGGAAGGGTAGGTAATGGACAGTATTAGCATATTCCAGGAACTGCAGTATCATCCTGAAGATGCTTCTACCCAAACAACATAACAGCAGATAAGGAGAATTATATGGAACTCGGTGCTTTTTCAATCAGCTTATGTGTCAAAGACATCAGAATATCACGGGATTTCTATTTCAAGCTGGGCTTCGAAATCTTTGGCGGCAATATAGCTCAAAACTGGCTCATCCTCAAGAACGACTCCTGCGTGATCGGTCTCTTTCAAGGTATGTTCGAAGGCAATATCCTCACCTTCAACCCCGGTTGGGATCAAGATGCCAAGCCGGTTCCGGACTTTACGGATGTGAGAAAGATACAGCAAAGACTTAAAGAAGAAGGTATCACTCTGGAAACAGAAGCCGATCCCAATAGTTCCGGCCCGGCGCATCTCGTCCTCAAAGATCCGGATGGTAATGTGATTATGCTGGATCAGCACGTCTGATAGAGGAGGGAGGATAGCCAATATCACTTGGCAAAGCTGGTTTTTCTTGACAGCAATCAAAACGTCTACATTAATGCAATCAAGTGAGAGAGGACTGTTTTGTCCCTATAATATTCGAGGTTTTAGAGATGGTTTCAGCTTTGGCAAGGATCTTGGCTTGCTTGGTTCTTTTTATGATGGCGTCGGTCTGTCTGGCGCAACAGATATCCTCATATAATGCTGTAGCAGTGAATGGACGTTATGAGATCACGGTTGATCTCAGCTCTTTTGATGCAGATTCACGCTACGATATCTTTCTCTTTGCCAGGAGGGACAGAAGCTCCAATTGGGAGAAGCTGAGGGCTTTGGGTGGTGCTTATATCAATACTGCCGGTGGCTCCAGAGTATTGATTCTCTGGGAGCCTATCCTGGAACTCAAAGAGATGAGAGATTATGAATTCAATGCCTTTGCCTTTAACCGGTCTATGGCAAATGGCCTGCTGGAGCCCTATCTCTATGATGCAGTGGATAGCTTTGGTTTTGTGAGCCTGAGTTCCAATACTCCAAACACATCATACACAATCGGCGATCATACCGAAGCATACTCGGAGCGCACTCGCCTGGCGTTGCCCACGGGTATCTGGAGAATCACCGGGTTGCCCCGGGCGGATTTCAATTCTCTGCAACAGGAAGTCACGGTCAATGCCTGGCAAAGCTCAAGATTGGTATTCAATTGGCAAATAGAGCAATCCAGCTCGTTTCAAAGACGCCGGGACAGCTTTGCCAATTATGTTTCCGGAGGTCTGATCTTCCCTTTCAATGCCAGAATCTATGCTAATCTGCCGCCCGAGATATCCGATCTGAAGTCTTTTTCGGCTTGTGCTTTGAAGGCCACCTTTTCTCATTTTGGATCTCAAAGCAGCCAGCGTCCCTCATTGTATCTGGGAGTGGGTGTGGCGGATAATGTGAGTCTAATGCAGGGAGTATATAAAGATCAGAAGGTCAATGCTTACAATCTGGATCTGCTCTCGATGCATACAGGGTTGATGATTCCCGTCTTTCGCTATGGTGCTTTTCTGAATTTGGGAGGGAGAGCCTCCCTGAACATTCAAAGGGCTATCTTTGAGGAACGCCTGGTAAACAACGTCCGCTATAGCTACATCACCGGCTTTTACGATGACGAAGGCAGCAGAACCACTACCGGGAGCGACAAGCTGAATTTTGCCGGAGAAGCCAGCGCTCAATTGGGGATCAAGCTGGGGAAATCCTGGTATGTTTCCGTCAGTGCAGGAGCCAGATACAGCAAGGTTACTTATGGACAGTGGTACAATAAAGATCAGGTGCTGGATTGGGAAAACTATAATCTTTCCAACACTCCTGCTGCGGTCACAAACTCCAACCTACCCATAGAAAACTATTTTTTGGCTGGCATCAACTACTTCGTTAATGTAAATCTCAGCCCATTTTTCTAGAGGTGTCTATGAAGAGAATCTTACTGCTAATACTCTGTACGGTGTTTATAGCTCAAGCCGTGGCAAATCAGGCTGTTATCGAAAGGATAAGAGCTTTGCAAAGTCTGATGTCCATGCGCACCACGGTGGTCAATCTGGATAAAGAGCGGGAACAGGCCATCGCCAATGCGAGAAACATCCCGCCCAAAGGTGAGTTTGAAGATACGGTCTCCTATCAACGCAGATTGGCAGATGTGGACCGGAACATTGAGCGCATTACACAGGATTATGCCAACCGCGAGGAAGGAATGCGCCAGGCTCTGGCTCATCGCCGGGGACAGATAGAGCAGGAGATCGAGGGGCTTTTGATAGCCTCCAAAGAGACCTATAGCTCCAGAAACTTCGATTTTGGCACTTATGATCCGGATAATCAGAAGCTTCCCATTATGATCCGGGATACCGGTGCGGTTCAATACTGCCAAATCTCTCCTGCGATTGCCCAGTATGTAAAGACCAATATCAGCCGCTTTCAACTGAGAGCAGAACGGCAATTGAACCGTAACCTTCAATGGGAGTATCGCAATTGGGAGCTCTTTTCAGATAATGCTGCCTATGCCATAGGAGAACGTTCTGTGGGCACAATTACAGCTCTTCCCGAAGGTTACAGGCCACCTCTTTTGGTAGCGGAGCCAGCAGAACGTATCTTTGAACCTTCCGGAAACAATCTCCTGGATGCCGAAGAATCAGGCTACCTGGCCATAAACCTCACCAATACCGGAGATGGTTTGGCCATTGGAGTGGAGCTTGTGGTGGAAGGTGAGGCGCAGCATGGCCTAAGCTGGGAGAGCTCGGTTTTCGTGGGTGAGATTGCCCCGGGACAAAGTGTAGAAACAAGAATCAATGTGGCAGCCACTGATGTGGTGTCCGATGGTACTGTGCGCTTAAATATAAGCTTCAGGGAACTCTATGGCTTTTATCCTGATCCAGTCAGTATTACCTTTGGGACTGCTGCACTGCAGGCTCCAAACCTCGTGGTGGCAGATTATGGCATCGATTCCCGGGATGGCATGATCCGTCCCAATGAAGCTGTTACTCTTCGGGTGAGGATTCAAAACATCGGTGGAGGAAGAGCGCGTAACGTTACAGCTATCCCTGAGCTGGGAGAGGGAGTGAGGACGATTGGGTCTGTCGCTGCCGCCAGTCTGGGAGATCTGGGACCGGGTGAGTTCAGCGATCTTGATCTGGAACTGATCGCAAATCGGGAAGCCACAGCTTTCCCCGTCTCAATCAGGATATCCGAGCTTCGTTCACGTTATTCTCCCGAACCGGTTCCTCTGAACCTTAGCCTGCAAACCAGGCAGAGGACGACCAGGGATTTTGCCATTACCGGCACCAGATCGCAGGATTCGGTGATCAGTCTGGCAACAGGACTCAGTATTGATATTGAAGAAAACATCCCGCGGGGCATCAGGAATCCCAATGCTTTTGGCGTGATCATTGGGATAGAAAACTATGTAAACACCAGCTCTGTTCCCTATGCCGAAAGGGATGCCAACTTTATGAAGCAGTACTTCATCAACACTCTGGGGATTCCCGAGTATAATATCTTGAGCCTGATCAACCAGCAGGCCACGCTAAGCGGAATTGATCAGCTCTTTGGTGAGGGAGGCAGGCTTCCGGCCCGGGTGCGGGACACAAATCCCGATATATACTTCTATTATGCCGGTCATGGTGCCCCGGATATGCAAACTCAGAAGGCCTATCTGGTGCCAAATGACGGGAGATTGGAGAACATCCAGCGTAGCTGTTACCCCCTGGATAGGCTTTATACAAATCTGGAGAGCATTCCGCATAATAGTGTAACTGTGATGATAGACGCCTGTTTCTCCGGTTCTACCCGTGATGACGGAACACTTTTTGAAAACGGACGTGCAATTGGTTTGCACATCGAAACTCCTCCTGCCGGGCAGAACATGAATGTCTTCAGTGCTTCCCAACCCTCGCAAATCTCCTGGGCATATCCGGAGAAGAATCATGGGCTCTTTTCATACTTTCTGATGAAAGGTATGAAGGGAGAAGCGGATACCAACAGCGATCGCAGCATCACCGTGGCTGAGCTGAGAACATACGTCCAGCAGGAAGTTTCCCGGGTGGCTGCAGTGCTGGAGAAAGATCAGGTACCGCAGATAGACACACCCGATCCTACCCGCGTATTGATCAGGCTGGCAGAATGAAGCAACGCCTCAGAGCCGTCTCTATTACCGTTCTAGTTCTGGCCGGTTGGGCGTGTTTATCCGCTGTTCCCAGGCAGATTCCCAGCTTCAGACATACCATCACGGCAACCTATGATGAGGCACCCAATCGGGCAATAGAGCGCGCCAAGACCGAGGCCCTGCAACGATGTGTGCAGGAGAATGGCACTATAGATATCTTTTCCGGAACGACTACCGAGGAAAGCCTGGTAGATGAATGTGCCAGGGATTTTTACAACCGCTATATTGGCGTGATGGCACGAGCCTCAGTGCTGTCCTTTTCCGAGAATCATCCCCCCGAAACGGACTTCAGCTCCGAGGATTTCTACCGCGTCACGGTTGATCTGGCCATCGAACTGGACGACCAAACCAACGCTCACAGTACCGTGAACTTCATGGCAGCGCTCAATAAAAGCAGCTTCATCGAAAACGAACGTGCCACCATCCGGTTTCAGACCATGGAACCTCTGTATATGCTGGTGGGAGTGATCTCCCGGGATAGCATCAATATCCTGGAGATTTGGCCGGAACCCAGCACAGCCCGGCAAGCAGTTACTTACCCCCAACATCCCTACTATATTCCCATGACTCTTTCGCCCGGGGTAAGCTCTGAAAACGGCACCTTTTGCGTGGTGGCGTCCCGAAGGCCCATGAGCTTCTGGTACAATGACGAGCGTGAGGACGACGGCGATCTGGTCTTCACGCCCATCATTTCCGCCAGTGAGTTCTTCAGCAGGATTGATTGGCGGGATTCAGAGGTGAAGTTCCTCCCCTTCCTGATCCGCAAAGCCACGCCATAACTGAAGAATCCGTCTCCCTGGCCAGATAGGGATATACAGAGAACCGTTCCCCCAAATACAGACCCCATACCGGAGATCATTGATCTCCTGTTCCTGCTTTCTCCCTAAAGAGATTACGAGACTATTCTGCTGCATTTCCGCCGCGACTCCGCCGCGACGGCGGCGGATTCGCGGCAGATTTGCGGCGGAATCGCCACAGAAATGAATCTGGATCAGTTTGGTATTGATGTCCAATTCATCAGGATTGGGAGTTCAACAAATGGTTTTTTTTGTTATTCCTCAGGAATCTTATAGCTTCGGAATACATCTTGCATAGTAACTTGAAAACAGCTAAATACAGAAACTAAGATAAAGAGGAACAAATGAGACAGAGATTCCTGCTAATCATCCTCGCAGCAGTCCTGCTGGTCTTGAGTGCCTGTGCCGAGCGCAGCACTCAGTGGCAAGAACAGGACTATGTGGAACTGGACAATGTTTATCCCGTTGTGGGAGACGTCCGGGACATAGACTTTGATGAGGACTATATTTACGCTGCCTTGGATCAGGGTGGTTTTTCTATCATCGACAAGGCAAATGGATCAATGCGTTGGCTTACCAAAGTGGAAGAGGCCACCGGAGGTTTCAAATCCTTGTACCAAATCCGTAAGATAGCTTCGCTGAAAGAGTTCAACCGGCTCTTTGTTTTTGAGATGGAAGCCACTGACGGTCTTTATATTCTGGATACTACCGAACAGGACAGCATCAAATACATTGATGCCGTGCAAGGTGGTACTGCCGGTGTTTCCGATTTGAAAGTTTACAAGATAGACAATCCCACAAACGATAACCGGATCCAGATAGCTTTTACGGCGGGACGCAACTTCCAATTCAGTTCTTACAATACCCAATTATGGCTGGGTTTTGATTATAGCATCACCCCTCCTGCCTCATCTTCCGGGTTTGACCTGAATGCCTCTCATATCTTTCTGGCTGCCCAACAGCGTGGTCTGTTGATATACACCAAATCGAACAGAACCTTGGTGGGAGAGCTTGCCCTTCCGGGTGAGGCACAGAAAGTTAAGGTTGTGGGCAATTATGCCTACGTTGCAGGACGTCAGGGAGGCCTCTCTGTGGTTGATATCTCCAATCCTGCCAATCCTGTGCTGTTGAAGACTTGGGATACAACAGGCTATGCCTCATCAGTTGATGTGCGGGGTAATATGGCGCTGGTCAATTCCAATAGCGGTGGAGTCTACCTCTTTGATATCAGTTCTCCGGCCAATCCCGTGCTTCTGCAGAGAATCACAGATTGCGGTTATAGTAACGAAGCAGTTTTCGATGGTGATAAGATCATCATAGCCTCCCGTGATAACGGTATCCGGGTATACAGTATAAAATGAGTTGCTATAAGCATCCTCGCTAATATTTAGATCAAGAGACCTGGAGCCACGTGGCTTCAGGTCTTTCACTATATTCTTGAAGAAGAAGGAAAAATGAAACAAAAGGTATGTGTCCTGGTCTTGCTACTGATCCTGGCAAGCTATTCATTGATTGCCACTACCGGCAGTAATCCCGTCAGCATCCGGTCTTTAAACAGCAGACAGATGCTTGTTACGCTGCAGACACCCGGTTTGGAGCGCGTTTCAGAAGATATCTCCGGCCTCGCTTACGATAAGCTGAGCCTTCCCGGAGCCGAAGTCACCGCTGAAGATGGCGATCCGGAACTCCCCTTTTACTCCCGTATGATTGCCATCCCTGCCACAGGGAGCTTTGAAGTGAACGTGAATCCCGGCTCCTATCGTGAAGTCTCGGGTATCCGTCCTTATCCGGTGGTCTCCAATGAGATCAGTCCTGCGGCTTTTGAGCTGAACCGTGCGGTTTACGAGGGAGAAAGCCTTTATCCCGCAAGGTTGGTATCTTATACCCAACCTATGGTCATCAGAGACTTCAGAGTGATTCAGATGAATCTCTCCCCGGTGCAATGGAATCCACAGACCAATACTCTGAGAATTTATGATGATCTGGAAGTAAGCATCAGCTTCAACAATCAAAGCGGAATCAATGAGCTTACACCCTACGATGGTTACAATCCTGTGTGGGAAAACCTGTATGAATCAATGATCAGCAACTTCAACGATTACAGATTGGAAGCTGGCAGCTTCAAGAATAGCAGAATACTGCTGATTCATGGTAATTCCACCGATGCCACCTTCTTGGCTCAGCTAAACCAGTTTGTTACCTGGAAACGGCAAAAAGGCCACGAAGTAAACGTGGTGAGCACTGCCGTGGCAGGCACCAACACCACAGCTATCAAATCTTATATTCAAACTCAATACAACAACCTGGAAACCCGCCCAGATTTCATCATCCTGGTGGGTGATACTAATGGCAGTTATCCAATCCCGACCTTCACCGAAAGCTATTCCAGCTATGGTGGAAAGGGTGACTACCCTTACACGCATCTGGCCGGTTCAGATACCCTCGGGGACGTCTTTATCGGCAGAATCTCTGCAGAGAACCTTTCTCAGCTCATTGTGCTGTTCAACAAGATCTATGCCTATGAAAGAGACGTAAACATCGATCCCACGGCAGCTACCTGGATGAACCGGGTGATGTTGGTGGGAGATCCCTCTTCCAGCGGTATCTCTACCATGTATGTGAATAAGTTCATCAAAGAGATGGCTCTACAAGTCAATCCCAACTATAGCTTTATCGAGAACTACAGTGGCGGATATTCTTCCACCATGAATTCTGCGCTTACTCTGGGAGTGGAATTCTTCAATTACAGAGGATACATTGGGATGAGTAGCTGGAGCCCACCGTCAAACCCCACCAATGGTGCTAAGATGCCCCATGCTACCATTCTCACCTGTGCTACCGGAAATTTTGAGAACGATACTGCCACATCAGAAGCCTTCATGCGCTCCGGTACGGCCGCAATCCCTGGGGGAGCGATCACTGCCACAGGCATGTCCACTTCAGGCACCCACACCATGTTTAACAACACTCTGAATGGCGGTATCTACGATGGCCTCCTCACTTACCATATGAGGACCATGGGTGAAGCTGTTCTGAATGGCAAGCTATACCTCGCCTCCACCTACAGTGTTACAAACCCCACCCAGACAAACTACTTTGCCCACTGGTGCAATCTGATGGGCGACCCCACAGTTGAAGTCTTTGTGGGTATCCCCGGCGGGCTCACTATGGTGGCGGAAAGCTCCATTCCTGCCGGAACTCCCATCTACGATGTGTATATTACCAATGCTGAAGGTATGCCTGTGGAAGGCGTCAGCATCACTGTGTGGTCTGATCTTGGTTCTGAGATCGTAGGCAAGGGATTCACAGACAGCAATGGCTTCTGTTCCATCTTCCTGCCCACTTCCCTCACCGGTTCCTGTGTCGTCACAGCCAGCCGTCATGATTACAAACCCACCCAGCAGAATATGAGCATCGATGGTGCCGGTTCTCTGGTCTATTTTGATAAAGTGCTAGTTGATAACGGTACTGAAGGCTCAAACGGTAATGGCGATGGTGCCTCCAATGCCGGAGAAACAGTGGCCCTGAGAGTGAACCTGAACAACACAACGGTCAATTCCCTGAATGGCCTCACCGCTACTCTGAGCACCTCAGATCCCGCTATCACTATCACTCAAGCCACCAGCACTTATCCCAGCCTTGCTCCCTCGGCTGCAGGGCAGAACGATACGGCGTTTATCTTCTCAGTGGATACAAACGTGGAACCTACGCACGACACCCGTTTTATCCTCACGCTGGCTGATGAATCCAGCAACCAATATCAATCCATCTTCCATCTCACCAGCATCAATGCCGGGCTGGAATTGAGCAGCTACACTCTCAGCTCCGGTGGTAATGCCGTGATGGATCCTGCGGAAAATGGTATCCTGCAGATTGCCGTGATAAACAGCATGAGCTTCGGTGCAAACGAAATCTGGGGCCAGCTGCGTTCCTTGAACGACCTGGTTCAGGTGACAGACTCTCTTTCCTTCTTCGGCAATGTGATGGCCAATGGCACAGCCGGTTCGGTGGATGGTTACGGACTCTTTGCCCGGGCTGCTTTGGTACCCGGTATGCAGATACCTTTCAGCCTCAGGCTGTTTAACGATCTGGGCTTTGAGCAAACTGTAAACTTCAATATTCCCGTAGGCACTCCTGCTCAAAACTCACCCATGGGCCCAGATTCCTACGGATACTTCATCTACGATGAAACCGATACTGCCTATCCCGATTGCCCCACTTATGAGTGGCTTGAGATAAACCCCAGCTTGGGTGGCAGCGGCTCAGTCATCACTGGTTACAACGATAATCACGATACATACGATGAAGGTGATCCCAACGGATCTACCTCCATCAAGACAGTAGATTTACCCTTCACTTTCAAGTTCTACGGAGTAGACTACAGCCAGATCTCCGTCTGCAGCAATGGCTTCATTGCCATGGGAGCTTCTGCCAATGGCGAATTCAGAAACTATCGTTTACCCGGTGCCATGGGACCCTCTCCGATGATTGCTCCCTTCTGGGATGATATGTGTTTTGCCGGAGATGCAGCCATTCTGAAGTACTTCAATGAAGCCGATCATACCTTCATTGTAGAGTATTATAAAATGCGTAATGGCTTCAGCACCAGTTCTCTGGAGACCTTCCAGGTGATCTTCTACGATCCGCTCTATTACCCCACAGGTTTGGGTGATGGTAAGATCAAGATCCAATACCAAACCTTTAATAATGTGGATACAGGCGGTGGCGGATACACTCCGGTTCATGGCAACTATGCCACAATTGGTATCAAAGACCACACCAACACCCGTGGCCTGGAGTACTCGTATAACAATACCTATCCTCTCACAGCTGCTCCGCTATCAAACCAAAAAGCCCTGATGATCACCACCCTGCCTGTTCTTCATCAGAATGCCCACCTGGTAATCGGTGAAGTGATCCTCAACGATCAGAACATGGACGGCCTGGTAGAGCCGGGGGAAACTGTGGATTTGGGTGTGAAGCTCAATAACATCGGGCTCAATACCGCCACGGAAGTAAGCCTGGTGGGAGCCCTCTCCAATCCGTATGTAACGGTAGTAAACAATCAAAGCACATACAATAACATCGAAGGCAGCGGATATGGAATCAATACAGTTCCTATTCAGCTTATCATCTCCGAGAATTGCCCGGACGATCATGTAGTAAGCCTGATCTGCAACGTCAACACCAGCCTCAATAGCTGGCAGTATCCCATCAGTTTCACGGTGCAGAAACCTGCTGTCGGCATCAGCAAGGTCTATCTGAACGATCTGGATGGAAACGGTAACGGCCTGGCAGAAGCCAGCGAAACGATCAAGCTGGTCGTGAACTATCAGAATAATTCCGAAGTGAATGCCAGAAACCTCACCAGCTATATTACCTGTCTGGACGCTAATGTTACTCTGATCAATACCGATGTCCTGATCCCTGAGATACCTGCAGGAAAGACCGTGCAGGCCGTTTACACCCTTACCTTGGGGCCAAACGTGCAAATGGGCAATTTCATCACTTTCTATCTGACATTCCTGGGAGAACTGATCAGTGCCCAGAACCAACAGGTCATGCTATCGGTTGGTTCCACCGGAATGAGTGAGGATTTTGAAACTGATAATGGCGCCTTCTATGCCACACCTACTGATGGTGGATGGGAATGGGGCGGTTCCAGCTATGCCGGAGCCCATTCCGGAGTAGCCGTCTGGGGAACCAGATTGAACTCGAACTATCTGCCGAACCAAAACATCACATTGATTTCTCCAGATATCTATGTGGGTCAGAACTACGTGCTGGAATTCTGGCATCGCTATGAATTTGAAAGCATGTACGATGGCGGTAACGTCAAGATATCCACAAACAACGGCAGCACCTGGACTCTTCTCCAACCGGAAGGCGGTTATTCCGCCAGCAATGTGGTGGCACTGGGAGAACCCGGCTACTCCAGCACTTTGTCTGCCTGGACACTGGCACGCTTCAACCTCTCTGCTTATTCCAATCAAGTAGTCCGCTTCAAGTGGACTATGGCCTCAGATCAGGGCCTCGAAGCTCCGGGATGGTTCATAGACGACGTGCAGACCAATGGCTTCATAGATTTTGCCTGTGTTGCAACCGGAACCATCACCAGCGATAATGCCGATGCCGAGCTGAACAAGATTAAGGTGATTGCATCAAACAATACTGTGGTAAACGCTGATGAAGATGGCAACTACAGCATATACCTTCCCGATGGAGTTTACACCCTGACAGCGCTCTCTGAAGGCTATAACAGCCAGGTAAGCCCCTCCTTCGCCCTGAGTCTGGATGCTCCCGTCTATAACTACAACTTCGATCTGGGATATTTCGCTCCCATCACAAACCCGGCGTATACCTTCGTCGAGTCCCAAATGATCCTCACCTGGGATGTTCCTGAGCCCGGAGCTTACACACTGCAGGGCTACAATATCTACAGAAGGATCAATGCCGGACATTATGAGCATCTGGGCGTGTTTGCAGAGCCGGTCTATAGTGAACCGATTCTGCAGGATGGAACCTATAGCTACTACATCGAAGCCAAATACGATCAAGGAAACAGCGCTCCCAGCGAGTTCATAAGCTTTGAATACCCGGCTGTGAGTAGCGATGATCCCCATAATTCTATGGTTACAACTCTGTTCAATAACTACCCCAACCCCTTCAATCCCGAAACGACTATCCGCTTCAACCTGGCTCAGCCAGGCTCAGCCCGGCTGTCCATCTACAACCTACGCGGACAGGTCGTGAGAACTCTGGTTAATTCCCAGCTCTCTGCGGGTTCGCACAGCTTTGTTTGGAACGGAAGAGATGAATCCGGCAGAGGCGTTGCCTCCGGTGTATATTTCTATCGTCTGCAAACTGCGGATAAGAACATAGTAAAGAAAGCCATGCTGATAAAATAATGTAACCACACAATTGATAAAGCCCCGGCTTCTTAGTCGGGGCTTTGCTATATCAATCTCATTTCTCGCCGACTCTTCACCGTGTCTTGCAGGACTCTTCCCGAACACTTTGCTCGGGAAGAGTCCTGCAAGACACGGTGAAGAGTCGGCGACAAGTGGGTGAGTGACGAGTAACAAGTGCAGCTTGTTGACATAGTCCACTTTGATAGCACAATTCTCCCGGAGTTTACGGACGCTGATAAACCCCGGAGGGGTGATAATATGCTAGCCCAGGGCGTAAGCCCTGGGAATATATGATGTTTACGTATATTTTAACAAGATCCGCTCCCCATAGCTGGAAAATCTCCGATTTTCCAGCTATGGGGAGCGGATTAGCACGTAAAATCCCTTATATCATGCTGTTACCCCGGGGCTTCGCCCCGGGCTTGCTGATGGCACCCCTTCAGGGTGCTTACCTGGTGAGCCCCAAGAATCAGCGATGATGCCGGTGTTGTACTCATTCAGTTTGAACTTGAGACATAGAGAGAAGGACTGGTGATGACTGGGCCTATCAGATCATCCTCAACCCCACTTAACTCTTTGTATATCTTGGGAGAGACCTTCGGCCGCTGTGCCAATTCGGAGATTCGCACCCCAATCCACACTCCACCACTTCTTAACCACAGAGGACACAGAGAACAGCAGAGGGTTCTTTATTCAAACAGAGTAAAGAAGTAAAAGAGGCTATCCCTCGAGTCTAGTGGCATTGTCCATATTGTCTATACCGTCCATACCGTCCATATCGTCCATACCGTCCATCAAAAGCTTCACAAAAAAAAAGAGAACCCCGCAGGGTTCTCTTCTATTGATAATAGACGTTTCTTTAGAATTCTATCTGGTTCAGGCTCATGGGGCTGAGCATCAGAACGTTCTCAGTACCGTAGTCCCGATAGAGCTCATAGATTTTCAGATATTCCTCGGTCAGGCTTTCCAGTTCGTCCACCGGCAGGAAAGCAGAAAGAGGATTGGATTTCATGGTGATGCTGAATCCTCTATCTGAAGTGGTGGCATCCACCAGATCAATCTCTCCGGTGATTCCGGTGAGTTCTCTCATCTGCTCCAAGGCTACATCCATGCCACCCAGAGCATCGATAAGTCCGATCTGCAAGGCTTGAGCACCAGTCCAGACTCTTCCCTGGGCATGACGGTGAACGGCGTCCAAATCCATGGATTCACGTCCGGCATCCACTTTGCTGATGAAGTCATGATAAGTATGCTCGATCACATCTGTCATAATCTGCTTCTCAGCATCAGTCCAGGCACGGTTCATGGAGCCCAGATCGGAGCGTTCGCCCATCTTCACGGTAGACCAGTTCAGGCGGATTTTGCGGAAGGCACGTTCGGCATTGAAAGCCATACCAATCACACCGATGGAACCTGTGATAGTGGCAGGATCTGCCACAATGCGATCTGCTCCGCAGGCGATATAGTATCCACCGCTTCCGGCCACTCCGGCCATGGAAACAACTACAGGCTTGTGGTTTTCGCTTTGTGCCAGTTCCAACTCTCTGAGAATGATGTCTGAAGCTTGTGCAGAACCGCCACCGCTATCCACTCTGAGGATGATGCCTTTGTAGTCCGGATTCCTTCTGGCAGCTCTGATCTGTTCCACGATCGTGGCGTGAGCAATCTTCTGGCCGGGAGTGCCTTTGCCCATCACGATATTGCCCTGTGCATAGATTACGGCAATCTGCTGAGTACGGGGTTGTGCCCAGCTGTAATCCACATCATCTGCAGGATTTGCTGTCATTCTATTGAAGCCAAATTCGGTCTTCAGAGTCTTGGCAAATTCATCCTGATAGATCAGACCATCGATCAGGCCGTTATCCACTGCATTCTGTGCAATATAATAAGGTCCTTGGTCAATCAGATCACGCAGGCTGCCTTCCAAGCGCTCTCCGCGTCCGGTTGTGACCTGCTCGATCATCTGGTCGTAAATGCTGCCCAGCAGGGATTCATACATCTCCCGTTCGGCAGGGCTCATTTCGCTTTCGCTAAACATGTTTCCGGCTGTCTTGTAGGCATGGCTGCGGAAATTGATCACTTCCAGGCCGATGCTATCAAGGAGATCATGCAGATAGGGGCTGTTTACGGCAATGCCGCGCAAATCCAGGCTACCCATGGGATTGAGATAGATCTTGTCGGCCACGGAAGCAGCAAAGATATATCCGCCGTTTGTGAGGTTATCGCTATAAACTGCAACTTTCTTGCCCGTGGCTTTGAAATTGCGGAAGGCTGTGAGTAATTCCTGCTGTAAAGCAAAGGAAGCACTGAAAGAAGGGTTGATGAGGGCTATGCCCTGGATGGCGTCATCGGCTGCTGCCAGCTCCAGCTTCTCAATCATCTCTTCGATGCTGTACTGCCCGCCTTCAAAGATGGAGATGGGCCCCAGGCTGTATTTGGGGGCTTTGTAGGTCACCAAATCACCCTTCAGACCCATATTGTACCAGGCTTGAGGTTGGATGCCCAGGAAAGGCTTGAAAGTGCTCTCTCCCAAGTGCAGGTAACCCAGACCGTAGTTATCATCTTCGTGCATTCTCACAACTGTGCCAATCTCGTTGGTCTTAGCTCTGAGGGAGAAGTTCAGGAAGGTGGATTCGGTCTCCATATTGTAGCTGGCACCCAGCATGATACCATCCAGCACCTGAGTATTGATTCCCAGGCTGGGCTTGAAGACTTTGTAATCTCCATCTCCGGCCAGGTCTTTGGCATAATCAAAATCTGCTGTGAGTTCCAGACGGTAGTCGTTGGCGGGGCTGATCAATGCCAGAGGACGCAATCCCAAGCCGGCTCTGTAGGAAGGTGAGGCTTTGTGCGGATTATCCAGCCTGAAAGCCAGAGAAGCTGCATCAAGAGGACGATAGGTGAGCGCAGAGCGAAAATCTCCCCTTCCGGAATTGGAGTTTCTCCAGCGGTATGAAGTGCCAACGTATAGATTTGGGAAGACGTTTTGCTCAAAGAGCTCAGAACCGGTGGCAAAGGTGTGGTAATCCACGCCGTTATCGTGTTCCAATACGTAGGATAAGCCGTCCATATTGGCATAGAACCAATAGTGATCCTGCCATTTTTCGTTGTCATTGAGCTGAGCCCAACCAAGGCCATTTGACCACCCTGTTCCCAGCAGAGAAGGGTTGATCAGGGGACTGAAGAGATTGTCTGCAGTAGCAATAGGCAGATCATAATTCTGTATCCGGAAAGCCCCGGCGGGATTATCCGCCCAGGCGAGGGTGCTCAGGCTGATAAGCAAGAGCAAGAGTAAAAGACGTGTGCTTCTTGGCATCGTATCCTCCTTAAGGATTAATCTCAAACTATTCTGTGTTTCAGCTGGCGATATTTATTGGTAATCTGTGACACTTTCGATGCCCCAAGGACATTCTGTCAATCACAATCTGACCGCTATACACCGTTTCACTGATGCACTGTTGTAGCCAAGTATAACAGTGGCACATTTCTGTCAAGTCCGATCTTTTAGCAAAGAATGAGGATACTTGTAACTTCTTGTTCTGCAGCACCTCAGAAGCCCCACCAGGTGAGGTCGTTGCCCACCGGGCTTCCATTTCCCGCACTTATCCGGAAGAATAGTTTATCGTAATTGAAGAAATCCCCTAACATAATTAGACGGGTGGTGTAACCAATGTAACTGAGATTATTGGGATCAGTTCCCATATAGAAGCCATACCAGGTGGCTCCGGGCACTGCCTCCCAGGTGATGGTGCCTTGTCCCCAGAAATCTGCGCTGATCTGGACATTTGAAGGGGACAGAAGGGGGAGTGAATCAAATGTGATATTGTCGATAAAGAGATTATTGCCATGAGCGCTGGTGCCGCGGAACTTGATATAATCTGTTCCGGCAGGGAAGGCCAGGCTTCGGGTGGCCCACTGCGAGGCAGAAGGCACAAAATCTGTTTCTATGGTCTGACCAGGAGTGGTGTTCAAGCTTCCATCTACACCGCCCGTATAGGTTGCCAAGCTGCTGTAGCTGGCTCCATCATCGGTGGATGCCAAGATCTCTAGGAGGTCAATCCTGGTGCCGTCTGGAGTGTAAGCAAAATCGAAACTGAGGTTACCACCCAGGCCATGATTGTCTATGCGTTTAGTGATCAGATCCACCGTCACACCAATATCCAGAAGGTAGAAATAGGCTCTGGCAGAGCCGTCTCCTGCGGCACCAAAGGCGTTCACACTGTGCCTTTCCCAGCCTGTATTGCTCCAGCTATATGGCGGGAAAGCAGGATTGGCGAAGTCTTCGGAGCTGGGGAAAGTGTCAATCACAGGATCTTGTTCAAACTGGAATGAACACAAGGGAAGCCTGCGTACGACAGTGCCTTGCCGGACGGCCTCCACAGTCCAGTACCAGGTGGCTTCATAAGCCGGAGCAAATCCTGGTAAATTGCAGGGATTGAAGCTGGTGGTATTCATAAGGCCGGTGACAAGGCGTTCTTCCATTACGCCAAGTGCGTTGTAGCGTCTCAAATAGACGTTGTACCAATTGGGAACCAGGCCGATAGGATTGGGAGACCAACTGAGGTTGAAGCCGCCGACGGGCATGGCTGTTGCCTGATCTGCGGGAGAAAGGAGTATCGGAGCACGAAGCTCACCCGCCTTTTCCCAAATCAGGAAGGGATATGTCCCGTTGTCTTCTGTAGTCATAAACCAATAATCATTGGTGCCATTTTCTGTCTCGACCCCAAAGTCCCAACCGGTATAAGTGGATTGAGTCTGCATCTGAGCCGTGGTCTTGCCGGTGCCGCCAAAGGAGGTGGCGATACCGCTGGTTTGGGTATCCCAGTAAGAGCTGGTCACAGTTCCTCCGGAAGCTCCTATCAAGCCGCCTTTTTGCCCTCCCGAAACCGTCCCGGTGGAATAGCAATTTAAAATCGAACCCGATCCGTGGTAACCGACCAGTCCGCCGATGTAATGCGCCCCGGTGACGTTCACCCGGGAATAGGAGTTGTTGATGGATCCCTGGTTTTGGCCCACCAATCCGCCAATGGTGTTATTGTTGCAGCTTACGATTCCTGTGGAATAGCTGAGGTTAATAGTACCGTTATTCCAGCCTACCAATCCGCCATTCCAGGTGCTTCCTGTTATGGTGCCGCTAGAGCTGCAGTTAGTGATTACGGCACTTGTTTCATTCCTACCGGCTATGCCTCCTAGGCTGTTTGCATTTACGCCTGCGGCGGATCTTGAGACGGTGCCGGAAAAAGAACAATTGATTATAGAGCCGGCATTATGGTTACCGCAGATTCCTCCGCCGATAGTGGCATTTCCGATATTTACCGTAGCTGCTGAGCTGCAATTCTCAATAGTTCCTTTATTATGGCCAACGATAGAACCTGTATCACCATTGCCGAGGATACTGCAGGAGCTGCTCAGGTGCAAGTTCTTAATCATACTGCCTGCAGCCGTCATCCCAAACAGACCATGATATGTTTCGTAGAACGAGGTGCGGAGGTTGGAGATCGTGTGCCCGTCTCCATCCAAACCACCGTAGAACATAGTGGATGTGCTATTACCGATGGGATTCCAGCCCTGCGTCCCCCACATTGCATAGCCTTCTCCGCCGGGAGACAGAAAGGTATCCATATCAATATCCGCGATGAGCTTGAAATAGGTGCGGGAGGAGGCAGAGCCCAGATAATTGCGGATCCGGTTCAGATCCTCTGCACTGCTAACAGTGAAAGGATCTGCCTGAGTCCCGGTACCGGAAGCAAATTGCTGCCTTTCTAGCCTGATATTGTCGATAAAGAGTCGGCCGTTATGTGCACTGGTACCCCTGAAACGGATACGTTTGGTTCCCGGGGGGAGAGTGATAGTTTGTGAATGTACCCAGTCTGAGGCTGCGGGGGTCCAAGATCCGCTGGAGTAGGGAGTGGCAGTCACCAGCCCGCCTCCGGAGCCTGCGTTGTAGGAAGCCAGCGGGTAAAAACTATTCCCAAGTGTATTGGAGTATTCAATATCCAGCTCTTCGGCGGGGTTTCCGGCAAGATAAGGCGAATAGGCATAATCAAAGCCGAGAGTGCCGCCATAAGCTCCAAGATCTATGTATTGAGTGGTGAGCATGATCTGAGTCCCTGTCTGTTGATTTGCAAAGGAGAACAGCGCACTGCCGGTGCCGGGTGCATCATAAGCATTGTTGTCTCTGCGCCAGGCAGGCACGTAATCCGGAGCTTCCCAGGATTGCGGTACCGACCAATAGGTAGGCGGGAAGGTGGTGGAGGCAAAGTCTTGAGTGTAGGGGAAGCTGTTGATCGTAGAATCTATATGTTGCACTGCAAAGTCGTCGATATACCAATAGGGGCCAAAACTGGAGACAGCTTCGAAGATGATTTGGATATCATGACCCGCCCAAGCTCCCAAGTCTATGCTCTCAAGAACGCCAGAACCGGGAATACCCCCGTCGCTATTGGAGTAACCGTCATTGGAGTTAAAATCAGTTCCAAATCGTTGCCATACGACTGTATCACCAAAGCCTGATGCCTCGACCAGCACTCTTCCGAAGTCTAAATTCGGATTCGTGCCCGATAGCTGGCCATGAGACCATTTGAATGATAATCTGCAGGTTTCATTATTTGGGAGGTGAATCTCCGGGGATATCAGGTGGATAATAGCCCCTGCAATGCTGGAACTCATCGGAGCATAAGCTTGTGAAAAACGTTGATAAAAGTAAGTGGAAAACGTGCCTCCGCCCTCAGGATAGGAAACGGAAGTAGGCGGATTTTCCCAGCCTGAAGGCGGGAAAGTACCATTGAAGTTCTGGATATAGGGTGTGGGGACAGTGGTTCGGTCTGATGCATAAGCGTTCCCGGCATCAGTAAGTCCCAAGGCAGGGATCGAGATGATCCAGAGTAACAACAAGAAAAACAGGACAAGGTTTCGATTCATGGCTTCTCCTCAGTTTCAGGAGAGACCGGCAAGCTCTCCACTTGGGGTACCCAAGCATGCCGTCTGACCCTCATACACATTCATATATCAGATTCTGAATTTTTCCCAGTCTGTATAAATGTATAATGTGTCAATGCAATTTATCTGGATGTCAGGCCCATCAATGCGAGTTTCAACGCTTGGTTTTGCTGCTATCTTGGGAAATGGTCTAATATTTCTTGACAATAAATCGGAGTGGTCTTTTCTTTGTCTCAGATGGAAAACAGCTATCCGAGTGATGGCTTTGTATCTTATCAGAGAAGGAAAAAAGGAAGATTTATGTTAAAGAACCTGATGTTGCTGGAGCGTCAATCGCAGATCAAAGAGCTGGGGACTAACCTCAACTATCTGATATTAAAAGAACTGATCAAGACACCCCTTACCTGTCAGCAATTGGCCAATCTTTTCTCTCTCACCAAGCAGAAGATTCACTACAATCTTGGTAAAATGCAGGAAGAAGGTCTGATAGAGATAGATCCGGATCATCAGCCTAATCAGAAGGAAGTATTCTACCGGGCTACAGCCAAAAACTACGTTCTGGCTTATACAATTGGTCTAAGTATTGAGGACAATATTCTGAATAATCGGGAGATCATCAATACAATACTGGAGAATGATTATAAGCTGTCTCTTCAGGAAATAGCAGGAAAGATATTGGACGATTGTTTGCGTGTGAAGAACCGCGAGAAGCTCCTGATTGTTACCGGAAAGTACAATCTGCCCCTGGTGGAGAAGATGCTGATAGAAGCAGGCAGACGTGGGGTTTCCACAACCATGCTATACCAGGAAGAACAGCAGCTCAGAGCTAAGTATGAAGAGTTTTCTCTGGCTGCCTTCAATGCTGATTATGAGCACTTCAATTCTCTCTTGGCCAAGCACGACGTATATCTGAATCTCAATGGAGAAGCGCGTTACATCCAGCTCACCGATCCCGAAAAGATCAAGCTGCGCAACCGGCATTTCCAGAAGAGCCGTGTCATCCTGTCCAAAGGAACCATCCGCATGGCTATGATGCCGGGGCTTCTGCATGACACGCTCACAGACCACAGCATCAATATCGAGCTGCAATTCTGGAAAGCCCTGGATATAGATTATTCCAAGCTCTGTGAACGCACCACCGCACTCTGCCGGGATTTTGAAGATAAGCACGTATTGAATGTTCAGAGTGCGGAAAGCGACTTCTACTTCGAGATAGAGCGGATCATGGCCGACACCGGCTCCTTTGATTGCAGTCCCTATCAAAGCCCGGTTATCAATCTGCCAGGAGGGGAGATATTGTTGGTGCCAAAGCCGGCAACCATGAATGGGACAATCTCCTCATCTGTGGCCTATGCATTCGGTGAAGTGATCGAAAATCCCGTCCTGGAAATCAAAGATAATGAGATCGTCAGCTTTAAAGCAGATAAGAATCAGGAACTGATCGCCAAAGCTATCGCTATGGGTGGTCACGATTCCCGCAAGGTAGCCCTGATCTGTCTGGGAACAAACGAGAACATTGGGCTGCAACACATAGATAGCAGCTACAAGCATAAGATGGTGGGTTTGATGACCGTCTATTGGGGCGAAAATCAGACCTTGGGCGGAACGGTCTCCGGAACCAGTGAGTGGTTCATCCAGATCGAAGAACCGCTGATCAGCAGTAAGTGAGGAAAACATGAAGAGAGTATTTGCATTAGCCATCATATTGATGAGTCTCTGCACGGTATACGGACAGTGGTTGATCAATGAGAATTTTGATTCCATTTCCACTCTTCCCACGGGTTGGACTACCCGGGATGACGGAGATGGGATGATCTGGAGAAACCTGAACAATGCTTCCCACGCCTATAGCGGCAGCAGGGCAGCGTTTTGTGATAACTATCTGCCCAATCAGAATGCAGATTGGCTGATAACACCACAACTGAACATCTCTGAAGGAGACTCCCTGCACTTCTATACCCGCAGTTGGGTTGGGACAGAACCGCTCAAAGTCTATGTTTCCACGACCGGTACTCTGCCCGGGAACTTCAACAATCAGATTGCCAATCTCACCGGTATCGGCACGGCCTACCAGCTCGTGAGCCGGGATCTTTCCGCTTTTACCGGGCAAAACATCTATATAGGTTTCCTTTGGAACTGTGAGAACTATGGTATCCTGATCGATGACGTCAAGATCGGGCATCCGCTTATCATCGATGCTGATCTGGAACTGCCTGAGAGCTTCAGCTTCTTCCAGGGAGAAACCCTGAGCCTGGATTTTAGTCCCTATGTCACCACCACGGATCTTGCCACAGCCAGCCTGACGGTGGAGGGAAACACAAACGTTCAGGTGGCGATCAACGGTCTGCAGGTGAGCCTGAGTTCTCCAGATTTCAACGGAACGGAAACTCTCACCTTTACTCTGCATGATAGCAGCTCCGGACAGAGTGATGCGGATACTGTCCAAATCATTGTAGCTCCCGAACCGGCAGTGGATCTGGTGGTTTCCGGGATCAGCTCTCCCCGTGCATTCCAATATCAAAACCTTGCCTTCGCTCCCTCCTTAAGCGTTTCAAACAATGGAATCGTGGGCTTCAACGACGTCCTTCAGGTTCTATGTGAAATAAGCGATGCCAATTCTGCAGTGGTATACTCCGAGACTGCTTTCCAGAATGCCACAATTGAGCCTGCCGGCAGTGCTGTAATCAGCTTCACTCAGAGCTGGACCCCTTCTGTGCTGGGTATCTATACTGCCAGCTTCACAATAGTCAATGAGGACGGCAATCCCGACAACAACAATGCTACCAAGGACTTCACCGTGGTTTACCGTGTAACTCAAGGGGGCCCTGATGCCTTTGGCTACAGCTTCATCGATAGTAATGCTCCCGGCGGCCCGGTTTATGATTGGATCGAGATCAGTCAGACCGGAACCTCCTCCATCATGTACAATGTCCCCACCTTTGAGGGAGACGACAACTTCAGCGAGCCCGTCCCATTGGGCTTCAGTTTCCCCTTCTATGGCTACAACTATAGTGAGGCTTACATAGATATCAATGGCGAGATCCTTCTTGCAGAAAATAACTGGTACGACGAGTACCCTGGACAGAGCTGGGACAACGATGGCAATATGTTCAATTACCAGTATCCCATTCCGGGTTATGCTCAGATGCCCGGCCTGATCGCTGTCTATTGGGATGATCTCTTGGCCGTGGAAGGAACATCGGATATTTACTTCCAAAGCTTCGGAGCAGCTCCGGAGCGTTATACCGTGATTCAATGGAACAACCTGCGTTTTCTGGCGGGCACGGGAGGAACTCCCAGCCTCAAGTTCCAGGTGATCCTACATGAAAATGGTGAGATCGTGATGCAGTATCATACGGTTAATACCGGTCACACCCCGGGTATCGTTCCTCACGAAAGCGGACGCAGCGCCACGGTTGCCGTGCAGAATGCGACAGCCGATATAGGCCTTGCTTACCTGCGTGAAATAGTCCAGAACAACACCTATATGGGTGTGGAACCGGCTGGTAACCTGCTTCATGATGGCTTGGCCGTTCGTTTCTTCAATTCTGAAGATGCTCAAGCGCCAGTGTTACAACACACCGCTCCGGGTAACACTTTTAACAATAGCTTTACTCTGAGTGCCAGCATTGTGGATTTCTCCGAGATTGAATCAGCACTGCTGCACTATGACTTCGGTTCCGGCTGGCAGACAGTAGTGCCTTCCCAGGTGCAGGGCAATCTTTATAGCTTTGCTATCACAGAGATCCCTTTGGGCTCCACCTTTAACTATTACTTCAGTGCCTCAGATGTGCTGGATAATTCTGGCACCCTGCCTGGTGCAGCTCCCGATGCTTTTTACAGCTTCAAGATTCTGCCCACAGCCGGTGCACAGGCCCTGATCGTGTATGCTGGAAGTCAAGATTACCAGAGAGTTGAGCTCCCGGTCTATGAAGACCTGCTGCAATCCCTGGACGTCACTTATGACATCTTCAACTGGGAAGAATTTCCCACCTATAGCTTCCCGACTCAGTACCAGGGACTCTTTGTTTACGCCACCACGGGTGGAAGCGGCAACAAAGCTCTTCAGCTCAGTACTGCACTTATGGACTATATGGAAAGTGGCAGCGTGGAAGAGCCCAAGAACGTCTGGTTCGCATCCGATGGTTGGGCGGCGGATTCTCACGCCTTACCCAATGACAACGTGATGCGCAAGCTCAACAATGCCTATTTCCGCATGCACTATGTGGCTTCAGGCTTTGGCGGAGGCACCAATGGACTGGCGGGTCCGGATGTCTATACATATCAAAACGGGACCCTTCTGCGCCGGGTAGGCTCGCCTATTGGAACTCCCAACGCAGAATACAATGTCTATGCCAACAGCCCCGATTGCATCTTCTACTACGATGAAGTCTCAGATACTTATGCCGATCAGGTGCAATATCCCGAAATAGGTGCTGTGGCAGCCTTCACTTTCCAGGATGGCCCAATCGGCGGTAATGCCTATCTCCTGAATGGTGTGGCAGGCGTGGCTTTGGAATTGCCCATCTACAAAAGCTTCTACTTCAGCTTTGATTTCTCTCAGGTATCAGATCCGGTTCAGCGCTTTGAGCTGATGTCCGACCTGGTGGATTGGTTCGGGCTGGAGCCGGTCTCTAATGAAGAAGGTCAGCTTATCCCCGCCAACAGCGGAATCACCAGAATCTATCCCAATCCATTTAACCCCCGCAGCACTATCGAATTCACGCTGGGACAGGCCGGTCCTGTCCGGGTGGATATCTTCAACCTCAAAGGCCAAAAAGTCAAAAGCCTTGCCAATGGCAACTATCCCATCGGGATTAACTCCCTGAGCTGGGATGGAACCGACGACGCCGGCCGCGGTGTCGCCAGTGGTATCTATTACGTCAGGATGAATGCGGAGAATCGGAACTATAGCCGCAGGGTTGTCCTGGTCAAATAAGAGGAGATTACCATGAAAAAAGTCCTTCTAGTAACATTTCTTGCGCTCCTGTCTATCTGTATGCTTTCCGCCGGTGATTATCGCATCGGCACGGGAACGAGCACACAAAACAAAGTGCCCATATATGGTTATGCAGACTATGGCTGGAGCAAGTTCTTTATTACTGCAGATGAGTTGGCTGCTTCAGGGATCAGTGGATCTACCCAGATCACCAAGATTGCTTTCCAAGTCAGTAATTCACCTTCAGGTTATGTGATGGACAACCAGAAGATCTATCTGGCTCATTACTACAACAGCTACTATACATCGAGCACAGACAATTTTCCCACGGGGAGTTCATATACTCAGGTTTATAACGGCACAATAACCTGGAGTGGACCCGGCTGGTTCGAGATAGAATTGATGACTCCCTATACATACGCTGGACAATGGGGTTTAGAAATTGTTTGGGAGAACCGAGATGGCTCTAAGATCGGTGGGCCTCCCAGCTTCTATACAAGTTCAACTTCGGGATCGACCTCGGTTCACAAATACGGGAATAGTTTTCTAACTAATGATGGAACAAGAGTTAGTTCTCGTCCAAACGTATGGCTTATGAGCCCTCCCACCGATGTTCCGCCTCCAGCAGAGGCAGTGGTTCCCACCGATGCCGCAACTGGAATAAGTGTCGCCTCTAATCTCTCTTGGAACCACACCGGCGGGTCACCGGATTACTATAAGCTCTGGCTGGGAACCGATAATCCTCCTTCCAATCTCATCGCTGCCCAAAACGTTTATGCTAATAGCTTCGACATTCCCCAGTATCTGGATTACAGCACCACCTATTACTGGAGGATTGTGCCTCATAACGACTTTGGTTTTGCTTTCGATTGCCCAGTCTGGAGCTTTACCACTGAGCCTGACCCCACCATCTATGCTTTCCCTTACACAGAGAATTTCGATGGGAGTTTTAACCCAAGCGGTTGGAATGATTACCAGGGAGGACTTGTGGATCCTATAGTTCTGGGGTCTGATGGATCTAGCCAGTGGCAGCAAGATGATTGGCTTAATACTGCCAGCACCGATAAAGCTGCAAAGGTAGATATCTGGGGCTCTGTTTCAGGGTACTTGATCTCACCTCTCTTAAACATCGAGAATGACGATTTCGTGTTGGAGTTTGATCTGGCTTTGATGGATTATAACAACAACAATCCCATCAGCTCCGATCCCAATGGCCTCACCGGCGTGGACGATCGCTTTGCCATTCTAGTGGGCGATGGCTTCACCTGGTCTTCCGCTAATATTGTCCGGGAATGGAACAACACGGGCAGTTCGTATGTTTTGAACGATGTGCCGAACACCGGAACTCACGTAACCATACCCCTGACAGGGCTCACCGGCAGAAAGCGCATCGCCATCTATGCGGGATCTACTGCTTTCAATGCAGACAATGACCTGATGATCAATAACTTCGTAGTGAGGGAAGCGGAAGCTGTGCTTGCCTCTCCGGAGCCTGTCATCAGTTATGATAACAACACAAACCAAGTCACCATCAGTTGGAACGAGATTCCCGGAGCAACGATCTATGAAATATATAGCTCGGTAAATCCGGAAACAGGATTTGAATTAATTGGCACCAGCGCTAGCCCCAGCTATCAGGTGCCTGCCACACCGACCAAAGCTTTCTTTAAAATAGTAGCCTCCCCAGGGAGCTAATTCGCTCTCCTTAACCCTCAAAACCAAATCTAATCGCACATTGAGGACAGCACCCGCTGTCCTCAATACTTTTTCAGGCCGTTTCTCACCGCCATTTGGGTTGACAGAAATCGGAGGGTAGTAACAGTCAAACCCAAAGCTTATGGAGAATCTATCTTGAGAAGATTGATTATGTTTGTTACAGCCGTCCTGATCCTGCCCTGCCTGCTTCTGGGCAATCCCATCCGCAGGATCAATCCCGGCAGATACACCGGGAACAGCTTGCCGGCTCTGAACCGCCTTAGCCGGATAAACGGTTCTCCGGCCAATACTTCCCTGCCTGCCGATCTGGATATTGTGGCCGATTACCTTGCCCTCTCGGATAGTAGAGTTTACGCAGGCATTCAGACCAGAGGCGGGGGATTTTCCACCTCGGGAAATCTGGGAACCGCATACTACTCATACATGGCCGTCATCGCCAATCCTGCCAGTGAAGATGTGGTCTGGGCTCTCACCTATATAAACGTTCCTCTGGCTGGAATCCGTCCCGGGCTCTACAGAGTGGAGGGCTGGGGCAGAAACGATTTGATCCGGCTAGGAGATATTCGCTATAAACTGGATAAAAGCACCGGCAGCATTGTGATGAGCTGCGAGCTTTCCGATCTCTTGGCAGATCCGGCTTTTTCTGCATGGTACAAGAGAAACAACCCCAGCTTTGGCTTTGCCTCTCAAACGAACCGCAGCCGCGCAGTGCCCTACCGCACCATAAAGCAGGATAGCACCTACCCCGGCAGCCTGATTGTCCCCAATCCCTAAATATGGCTAGATTACGGATTACACGGATTGAAGTATCTAATAATCAGTAAGAGCGTTGAATAATAGTCCAAAGCCAATGGATACTGGCATACAGAAGATTTCTACCCACTGATACCCAGTGTCCACGTGTCGTCATTCCTGCGAAGGCAGGAATCCATAGTGCTTTTAATAGATTGAGAGACAAAGATATGGATTCCTGCCTTCGCAGGAATGACGCTTCGTGGAGTATGGTGGAATACCCCAAAAATCACCTTGTATTGCCGTACGTGCAACTGTCTCTCAGTATAATCAGTAAAATCAGTCTAATCCGAAAAATCCGTAATAAAACTTCTTATAATCCTTTAATCCTTGTGAGAGAGCCTTCACCACTCCACCACTCCGCCACTTCACCACTCTAATACACATACTTCAACCCAACCGAGAAAGACCTCTTGGTATCTCTCAGCCAGTTGATTCCGCCCTTTTTATCCTTGTATTTCTCGGAGTATTTGCTGATCACAAACCATCTGCGTTTGGCGTCCAGACTGAGGGTAAAATTCAAGCCCAACCGGGCATTGGGTTCCGCAATCTTGCCGGGATTGAGGCTGGCCACATTCACTCTGCTATAGGAGAAAGAAACGTTTTCCAGCCACTTGTAGCGGGTATCTATCTTTGTGCTGAACCAGAGGGATTTGCCCCGTTCCAGTTCTGAGCCGTACATATATTGAAAGGCCAGAGAGCTCTTGATTCTATCCTTGATCAGGCTCTGAATTCTGCCATACCAACCGTAGGACGCAGGATAGCGGGACAATTGATCTTCCACCGTCACAAGCTGCGGATTTCCTTCCTCGTCATACTCCAGAATAGTGCGGTTTTCCTCATACAAACCGTCAAAATATGCTGGGATGAAGCCGTCATTGTGCAGCCGGTATTCCAGATTGACTTTCAGCACCCGGAAATCGGCATAAACTCCCGGTAATATGAAGCCGGTGCCATGACCATTTATGTGCGAAAGTTCCGCGTAAGTGCCGAACGTAGCATTCTGTGCCCTCGAGAAGGGGAAATCGATATCGAAGCTGTAGGCGGTGAGAGCGTCCTTCTTGTGAGGATTAAGGTCCTGATACAGAGAATCCGGCACGACCTGACGCAAGTTGCTGAATTGATTCCGATCTGTCACCACGGCAAAGCCCAGGCTCACTCCATCAAATATCTTGGAGCTGGAATCCGGCAAAGGATGGAAAGAAGCAGCCAGGGATAGAAAATCATTCTTGAAGAAATCCGAGCTGAAAGCTTCTATCGATGGTCTGAGTGGTAAAGGCGGAGCTCCTCCGATCAAGAGGCCATTGTTCCTCAGATTCGGGTAATAATTCATATTTGTATAGTTGCGCATCAGCAACCCGTTGCCGATAGTGTAGGCAGTGATTCCACCATAATGGAAGAAGAAGGGATCCCCCTGCCTGCCATAGCGGAAATAGTAAATCTTGCCCGGGATATCTCTGAGCTGATCCCAATCCTTCTCCTGGATATGCAGGTCTTCATCAAAGAGGAAGTCCAAATCCAGACCTAGCTGAAACTTTTTAAACTTGAATTCCTGAATCA
>JAKPXC010000130.1 GCA_029567705.1 Candidatus Cloacimonadota bacterium | reverse complement strand
TCGCCGATTCTGGCATGGATTCTGGTGATCACATCTGCCAGCATGGCTGTGGAAGTGCTTTCTTCAGCTCCTGTAAGTGTGGCATTGTAGATCAGTTCCTGGCTAAAGGTTCCGGCTTCAATTGCCTTGACTCGCACAGGCACACCTTCTGTCTGCTGGATCTTCTCGATACTGGCTCCGGACTTAGCGCTTTTACCGCAGCCCGAAAGCACTAGTAACAAGACTATTGTTGATATAAGTATTATCTTTTTCATTAAACGCTCCCTTAAAGTTCTATTCCCATGGATTTTGTAAGTTTCAGTTCTGCCAGCTTCAATTGATAGATGGCATTATAGTATTCGAGCCTGATGGCAGATAGCATGGTTTGCGCATCGAAGACCTCAAGCTGGATTCCCACTTGATTGTCAAAACGGTATTGAGCCAGTTCCAGGCTGCGTTCTGCCATTTGGATATTCTGAGTTTGGACGGCCATATTCTCTTTGGCATGCTGCCAGCTTAGGAAGTTCTGCTTCACTTCCAGACCTATAAAATCCTGATAGTCACGTTCCTGCAACCTGGCTTGTTGCCAGGCGTGACGGGTCTGAGCCCGTTTGGCGGTATTTGAAAAGCCTGTGAAGAGAGGTATCTGGAAACCTATGCCAATAGAGTACATCGTGCCAAAGTCATCCCCTTCAATGGCATATTCATCTGCCTTGGTATAGACGGAGTAATCAGCCGAGAGCGCTACATTGGGCAGGTAGTTCCCACGCTCGGCGTTGTATTTGATCTGATTCACTTCCGTGTTGATGGCAGCCAAACGCAGCTCAAGCCTGTTCGTTTTGGCGGATTGCATCACTTCCTCTTCATTGAAGCTGCGCTCCTGAGGAATCACAAAGTCGCCTTCGGGTATCAGGCTTGTATCTTCAGTGCCGATCTGACGGCGGAAGGCAGCCAAAGCCAGATCATAATTATTCTGAGCCTCTATGAGCTGAGGACGTAGCTTCTCCACTTCCAGCCTGGCTCTCAGAAGATCAAACTCCGAAACAAAGCCTTCCCGATTCATGGATTCCACTCTCTGCAGATGCCCTGTTGCCGTATCCAAAGCCTGTTGCTGCAGCTCAACCACCTTCTTGGCCAGAAGGCATTGATAGAATATTTCTGTGGTGGAGACCACCAGTTCGCGCTCTTTGACGTTATAGACCAGGCTTTGAATGGAACGGTAACGATCAACAGCCTTGATACCGTTTATCAGCTTGCCACCGAGGAAGAGAACTTGCTGGAACTTGAGTTGCAGCGCCAGAGAGCCTTCCTTGAGAGGTGAGCTGGGTATCATGGAAGCCATTATGCCAGTCATAGAGTCTGCCAGATAGTTATCGTTATCATCTGCAGTGGCATCCAATCCTGAAGAGAAATCGTATAAGGACGGAACGGCAGAATCCGGCAAATGGGTGGTCGTGAGCGAATAAGCACCCTGCAGAGAGAGTTGCGGCAAGAGGTTACCCCGCACATCGCGATAGGTGGCATCTGCCATGTATATATCTTCTCTGGCTCGCAGAAGCTCATTGTTATTACTCTTGGCCATCACTATACTCTCATCCAGGCTTATTGCATAGCCTGCTAAAGCAGCGATAAGGCTCAAGAGAGTAAGAACTAACTTTTTCATCTAGTACCTCGGTATGTCATAATTATCTAAATATCATTGTGATACAAAATCCATCTTCGAATGCTTGCCAATTTATTGTCCTGAGTCTCAAGTCAAGTGATTTTTTTTACTACAGGAACCTGCTTCGGATAAGATATAGCAGATTTACAGGCGATGTTCGCAACTCAATCTCCAAGATACGAGCATAAGTTGCTACTGGGTATAAAGATAGTGGGTGTAAGACGCAGTATTCGTAACTTACCGCAGGATATAGCTTTCCTAAACTGAGGTTAAGGATGGGTTTAGGATAGGTTTAGGAAGCGTATTAGGGAGGGATGGGTCACAAAGATGGACAGAATGGACGAGATGAACGATATAGACACCATGGACAAGATCTCCGCTCTTCCCTAGTTAAGAATCCTCCTTTCTTCTTTACTCCTTGTTATCATATCACTTACACTCTTTTACTCTTTCCCTCTGTTTTGAATAAAAAGAGTATTCTTAGTTCTCTCAGCCCAAGGTGCGAAGCAGCGCAGCTCTTGCGCTTAACTCCTTCCTGTAAATCCCAACTACTGCCCAAAATTTCTTCTTGCCTTCTTTCAGGAATACCCTATCCTTTTAGTAGGATATAATAATTCATAAGGCGGTAAAACATGTTCGATATAGATAAACTTAAAGCATACAGTCCATTAGAAAACAAGATCTACCAAGTCTTGAACGACCAGGGTCAGCTCTTGGATCCAAGTTACCAGTCCAACCTAAAAGATGAAGATCTGGTGCAAGCTTACAAGGACCTGCTCTTTGAACGCACTGCAGATCAGATGGCGGTAAGCTATCAGCGCCAGGGCAGGATGTTCACCTATCCACCGAACTGGGGTCAGGAAGCCATTCACATCGCTGCAGGAAAAGTGATTAAGGAAGAGGACTGGTTTGTTCCTGCCTTTCGTGAACTGGGTGCCTGGCTGGCCAAGGGAGTGAGTCTGAAGGAAATCTTCCTTTACTTCAAAGGCAGTGAAGACGGCTCTCGTTTTGTGGGTGCCAAACGCATGCTCCCTGTCTCTGTGCCCATCGCCTCACAGCTTGTTCATGCAGCAGGCTTGGGCTATGCCATGAACTACCTGGAAGAGCAAGCTGCGACTTTTGCTTTTGTGGGCGATGGCGGCACTTCCGAAGGTGACTTCCATGAAGCTCTGAATTTCGCTGCGGTCTGGGATGCTCCCGTGGTCTTCGTGGTTCAGAACAATCAATTCGCCATCTCGGTCCCTCTGAAGATGCAGACCCGTTCCATCAATCTGGCAGTAAAAGGTATAGCCTATGATGTGGATTCCATTCTGGTGGATGGCAATGACTTTCTGGCCATGCACGATGTTTTGGCTTTTGCCAGAGATCATGTGTTGAAGGAGAAGCGTCCCTTCCTGATCGAGGCTCGCACCTATCGTCGTGGAGCTCACACCACTTCAGACGATCCCACCAAATACAGAACCCAAGAGGAAGAAGCTCTCTGGGCAGAGAAAGATCCTCTTAAGCGTATGCAAGCATATCTGGTTTCCAGAAATCTCTGGGATCCCAAGCAGGAGGAAGAAATCATTGCCGGCTTCAAAAAAAAGATCGATGCGGAGTTTGAGGCTGCTGAGGCAGTCACAGAAACACCTTTGGATGATATCTTTGACTACATGTATGCCGAGCTTCCGGACGAATTGGTGCGTCAGAAGCATATTGCCAAACTTGCCGCAGGAGGTGTGAAATGAAGGTGATGAATCTGGTACAGGCCATAAATGACGCTTTGGATCTGAAGCTTAGTGAAGACAAGAACGTGGTGGTTTATGGTGAAGACGTGGGCGTGGAAGGTGGAGTTTTCCGCGTTACCGAAGGTTTACAGGTCAAACATGGTGCAAAGCGTGTCTTTGATTCTCCTCTGGCAGAATCAGGCATAGCAGGTTCGGCTTTGGGTATGGCTATTGCAGGAATGAAACCTGTGATCGAGATGCAGTTCGATGGTTTTTCACTTCCTGCCATGAATCAGATCATCTCTCACATTGCGCGCTTCCGCAACCGCACCAGAGGCAAATTCTCTGTTCCCATGGTGATACGCATTCCCTATGGCGGTGGCATCAATGCCTTGGAACATCACTCCGAAAGTCCTGAGGCCTATTTTGGACATACAGCAGGATTGAAAGTGGTGATTCCCTCCACTCCATACGATGCCAAAGGCTTGCTCATTGCTGCCATCGAGGATCCCGATCCTGTGATCTTTATGGAACCCAAACGCATCTACAGAGCCATCAAGCAGGAAGTTCCTGAAGAGCACTATAGTATTCCTCTTGGAAAAGCTAAGGTGTTAAGCGCTGGAGCAGATATTACTGTGATCGCCTATGGCGCCATGATCCGAGAAGTGCAGAAAGCTATGGTGATGGCCAAGGAACAGGGCATCAGTGTGGAACTGATCGATCTCAGAAGCATCTGGCCCATAGACCGTGATACCATCCGTGAATCTGTGCGCAAGACGGGACGCGCCTTGGTAGTCACAGAAGCTGCTCAAAGCTATGGCCCTGCTGCAGAACTCATCAGCATCATCAATGAAGAGGCTTTCCTGAATCTGGAAGCTCCTCCCTCACGTTTGACAGGCTATGATACCGTGATTCCCCTTCCCATGGGCGAAAAGCACTACATGATCAGCCCTGCCCGAATCTTTGGTGAGATTCAGCGCATAGTAAAGTATTAAGGAGAATAGAGATGCGATACATATTCAAATTTCCTGATATAGGCGAAGGCCTGGAAGAAGGCAAAATAGTTGAGTGGTACCTGGAAAAGGGACAGACCATATCCTCAGGAGATCCTCTGCTCAAGATGGAGACGGACAAAGTGGTTACAGATATTCCCAGCCCCAAGACTGGAGTTATCGTGCAAAGATATGGCTCAGTGGGAGATGTGGTGAAAGTTGGTGCTGCTCTGGTGGAACTGGAGATAGAAGGTGTTTCTCCAGAAGAAGCGGTCGAGATCAACCGTCATAGCCCTGCTGCCCCTGAGAGTCAGGCTGTGGAAGAGAAAGGCTTTGGTGTGGTGGGAACCATTGAAGTGGCTGGCGATGGAGCCTATCTGCCTGCCAGCGGAGAAGGAATTGCCCTCAGCCAAGTGAAGGAAGAGCCCAAGCCTCTGCGTAAAGCGCTTGCCACGCCTGTTGCCCGTGCCATGGCCAGGGAACTGGGCTTGGATATCAACAGCATACCCGGAACAGGTCCCGTGGGCAGAGTTACCAAGAAAGACATAGAGAGTTTTCACGCTTCCCGCAGTTATCTCACAGAGAAATCAAGCGCATCCAAAGAGGCAAACGCTTTGTCTTTTGCTTCAGACCGAGTAACTGTGCAGCCTCTTTCCATGATACGCAAGACTATAGCCCGCAACATGAGCCGTTCCAAGCAGAACGCTGCCCACATGTCTGTGATGGACGAGGTGGAAGTGAGTCCCCTGGCAGAAGCACGCAGCAGGCTCAATGAGAAGCTGAAGAACAGCGGACAGAAGCTCAGCTACCTTCCCTTTGTGATCAAAGCAGTGGCTCTGGCGCTCAAAGAACATCCCTCCCTGAATTCCGAGCTGGATCTGGAGGGAGAACGTTTAATCTATAAGAATTACTATAATATCGGGATTGCGGTGGATACTCCTGATGGACTGGTGGTTCCCGTGATCCGTGATGCAGACAAGCTCTCTGTGTTGGAGATTTCCGCAGCTTTGGCTCAGATCACAGAGAAAGCCCGTGAACGCAAGCTCAGTCCTGATGACCTGAAGGACGGCACCTTCAGCATCACCAGTTTTGGCTCCATAGGTGGTTACTTTGCAGTTCCTGTGATCAACTATCCTCAAGCTGCCATTCTGGGCATAGGCAGGATAAATGACAAGCCAGTGATCAAAGACGGTGCTGTGGTTCCAGGGAAAGTGATGCCTATCTCCATGTCCGTCGATCATCGTATCGTGGATGGGGGAGAAGTGGCCAGGTTCCTGAACTTGGTGCTGGATTACCTGAAAGACCCATTATACATGCTGATTCAGCAAGGAGCAGCTTTATGAATTACGATCTGATCATCATCGGTTCCGGCCCTGCCGGTTACGTTGCTGCCATCAGGGCAGGACAGACAGGGCTGAAGACCCTGGTTATAGACAAGCAGTATGTGGGAGGGATGTGCTTGAACTGGGGTTGCATCCCCTCCAAATCCCTCCTGGAGAGTGCTAAACTCTACGCTAAGATAAAAAAAGCCTCAGATTTTGGCATCACAGGCCTGGAGCCTGCAGAACTGGGCTTTGATTGGCAAAAAGCTCTGTCCCGCACAGGGCAGGTGGTGAAAAAGCTCTCTCGCGGCATCGAGTATCTCTGGAAGAAGAACGGTGTGGAATATCTCCGTGCTGAAGCCAAAGTTCTCTCCGCCACACAAGTGGAAGCTGGAAACAGCATCTATGAAGCCAAGCATATCATGGTAGCCACAGGCTCACGTCCTGCCAAACTGGAAGGCTTGAAGCAAGTGGTGGAATTGGATGAATTGCTCCAGTTGGAAGCTTTGCCTCAGAAGATTCTGCTCTATGGCAGGGGCTCCATTCTCTTTGAGCAAGCCTCTCTGCTCTCTATGCTGGATAAAGAAGTTCAGATCGTTTACAGCGCTTTGCCAATGATCCCCGGGCTGGATGAACATCTTGAAAGCTATGTGCTGAAGAAGCTCAAGAAGGATAAGATCAAGCTACATTCCGAGACAGACTTGCAGATTGTGGATGGCATCTTCACTCTGGAAGGTCAGCCACTGGATTATGATATTCTGCTCAATTGCTCCTTCCGTAAAGCTGTGCTGCCCCAAATGCCATCAGGCTTGGAACTGGATAAGGGTTTCATCAAGGTGGATGCCAATTTCCAAAGCACTATACCAGGGATCTATGCAGTGGGAGACGTCAATGGCCTCTCCTTCCTGGCGCATACTGCCTCTGCTCAAGGTTTGGCGGTGGTGAACCATATTCAGGGCAAGACGGAAGCAGCAGACCTCTCTCTCAGCCCTTTGAACATCTACAGCTATCCCGAGATTGCTCAAGTGGGTAAGACTGAGGCCATGCTCAAAGCGGAAGCCATAGACTACAAAGCTGCCGAGTATCAGCTCACAGCCAATGGCAAAGCCCAGACAGAAGGCTCCGCAGATGGTTTCCTCAGGCTGCTCTATGAAGATAAGTACAAGCAAGTTTTGGGCGTTCAGATCGTCTCCGAGCATGCCACTGATATGATAGCGGAAGCAGCCCTCCTGATGCAGATGGAAGGAACTATCTACGAGCTGGCGGGCACCATTCATGCGCATCCCACTGTCTCAGAAGTCTTCATGGAACTGGGAGCTCAGGAGCTGAATACACAACGAGAATAGCTGCAAGATGATCAGTGAATGAAGAGTAGCGGACTCACTGGTGCTCACTTCTCAGATCTCCTGTTCCAGATACTCCCAGCCCGGGACTTCGGGGATCAGTCCTGCTGCGACGGCTTCTTTCACGCTGCGCACAGGCAGTTCCTCTGCTTCGATCTGTGTTCTGGTGATGCTGCTGAGATCCACATTGTAAGTTTTGGCAAGCGCCCAGAAGATCTTGGTGAACATATTGCTCCAGCAGGGATAGCGATATTCCTGATGCAGGCTTTGATAGAGCTGACAGTAAATCTTCAAGTCGTTCCTGTAGCCTTCGGACACCTTCAGAGCTTTCAATTGGCTTGAGATTTTACCCAAACGCTCGGTTGCGACTGTGGGTTTGAACTGGGGCAATCTTCTGGCATAGATGCGGTTGTAACGGGGATGGTAGTAGTAGATAACGCCATCACACTTGCCTGTGTAAGACATGAGCATGTTTTTAAAGGTAACTTGCATTTCATCTCCAGATTGAAGGTGGCAGACACCAATAGAAGGTGTCTGCCATTTCTTCTTGAATTATCTCAAGCCTCTGTTTCAGGCTTGCTTTTATCTCTCAATACCAGCTTGAGGGCTTTGCGAAGGATCAATTCAAATAGCGCCTGCTCTTCTGCTTCGCTCACATAGGGCAGGTTGACGAGTCTGTTTACTACGGCTGCGAGGTCCGAGGCGAGTTGATTAATCTGCTGTTGATCCATCTTTAGACTCCGTCGATGGGGGAATCGAGCAGTTCAGCCTTGGAAACGGTGGGCAGCAGATTGCTCTCGATGGCATCCTTGATGGTCACGATGGGT
>JAKPXC010000128.1 GCA_029567705.1 Candidatus Cloacimonadota bacterium | reverse complement strand
TGCCGGTGCCGATGGGGTGATGATTGAGGTTCATAACAATCCGGAAGAAGCCCTGTGTGACGGCGAACAGTCGATTACCCCGGAACAATTCCATAAAATTATGATCACGGTCAAAAAATACGCCGAATTTGAGAACAAGGTGATGTAATGAAAAAATGTGAAGACGCCATCGTTGGCTTTATCGGCCTGGGTCTGATAGCTCTAATTCTATCCTACATACTGAAGGATAGTGCAAGCCTGATAGCGGTTTGGCAGGCGTGGTTCCTGATCGGGCATAGAGTGATTCTGAACGCTTTTAAGAAGCTATACAGAATTCGGGTCTTCGATGAGCATTTCCTGATGACTATTGCCAGTTTCGGAGCTATCTGGCTGGGAGAATATACCGAAGCTGCCGCCGTTATGCTGCTTTATGAAGTCGGGCAGTACTTTGAGACCAAAGCAGTAAACAGATCCCGAAACCTCATCAAAGGTATGGTGGCATCCAAGCCGGAGAAAGCTTCAGTATTACGGGACGGGCAAGTTGTCGAGCAGAAAACTTCCGAGATCGCTAAAGGTGAGATTATCGTGGTCAATCCGGGAGATAGAATTCCGCTTGATTCTCTGGTTCTCAAAGGACGCTCCAGTATAGATAGCTCTTCATTAACGGGAGAATCCGAACCTCAACCGGTGGAGCCCGGCTCACAAGTACTGGCCGGATTTGTGAATCTGAGTGGCAGGCTGGAGCTGGAAGTGACCGCTCTTGAAGCCGAGAGTGCTGTTGCTCGCATCCTGAATCTGATTGAGAACGCCTCTCAGAAGAAATCCACCACGGAGAAATTCATCACCCGCTTTGCTGCAATCTACACACCGATTGTGGTGCTTCTGGCAGCTTTATTGGTGATTATTCCGGTGCTTATGGGAGCTTCGGTGGAAATCTGGCTGCCCAGGGCACTGATCTTTTTGATTGTATCCTGTCCCTGCGCTTTTGTAATCGCCATTCCCCTCACCTATTACATCGCCATCGGCTTGGCTGCCAAGCATGGCATCATTATCAAGGGGTCCAGTTTCCTGGATGCTTTCCGGCAAGTGAAGAGCTTCGTCTTTGACAAAACGGGTACTCTTACGACCGGGAAACTAAGCCCGGGAATGATACACACAGAGCCGGGAGTAACAGAACACGAGCTTTGGGAAAGCATCTATCTTTGTGAATACAGTTCTTCACATCCGCTGGCTTTGGCCGTGAAGAAAGCATATCAGGCTGATATTGATGTGCATAACATCGAAGAATACACGGAGTATCCCGGCAAGGGCATCCTGATGCGTTATGCCGGTGATGAGTATCTGGTTGGGTCTCTGGGATTGATTCGCAGCCTGGGCTACACCATGCCGATCTCAACTGCCCCATCCACTGCCATTTATGCTATAAGGAATCACCTCTATCTGGGCTATATCAGCTTCACGGACGAGATCAAAGGCTCCATGACCCAGGCCTTGAAAGATCTTAAACTGGAAGGTGCGGAGCGTCATGTGATGCTCTCCGGTGATCAAGCTGCCAAAGCTCGTCAAGTGGCTGAATCTTTACAGCTAGATGAGTTCCATGCCGAGCTTCTGCCGGAGGAGAAGCTGCAGAAGCTGGAAGAAGTGATCTCGCATACTGAGGGGCTCACTGCTTATGTGGGAGATGGCTTGAACGATGCTCCGGTGTTAAGCCGTGCTGATCTGGGAATTGCTATGGGAGAGCTGGGCAATGCTGCTTCCATCGAGGCTGCTGATATCGTGCTATTGCAGGATAAACCCGAACAGCTTGTCACAGCCATGCGAATCTCCAGGCGAACTCACGACATAATCATCCAAAACATCGTATTGGCTCTGGGATTGAAGGTACTGGTGATGATCGCAGGTGCGTTTGGTCTTGGTAATCTCTGGGAAGCCGTCATTGCAGACGTAGGAGTGACGATTCTGGCGGTCTTCAACGCCATGAGGATATCACACTTTAGAGCCCATGCTTGACAAATATCCAGCCTCGGGAAAGAAGTGAAACTGGCTAGGTCCTTTGTATCGACGTAGTACATTTATTCAAGGAGTACAATTATGGCTATCCAAGTGAAACTGCCGGACGGCTCTATCAAGAGCTATGACAATCCGGTGAAGGTTATGGAAGTCGCAAGTGGGATTTCTCCCCGTCTTGCTGATGCCGCCATCTGCGCGGAGTTAAACGGAAAACTGGTGGACATGGACCACATTATTCAGACTGATACTGATCTAATCTTACATACATTTAAAACCGATACTGGTAAAGAAGTTTACTGGCACAGCACTGCTCACCTGATGGCGCAAGCCGTGAAGCAGCTTTATCCGGATGTGAAAGTAACCATTGGCCCAGCCATCGAAAGCGGATTCTATTATGATTTCGATCGGGACAAACCTTTTACCGATGACGAACTGCTTCAGATAGAGGGCAGAATGAAGGAGCTTTCCGCCCAAGATCAGCCCTACATCCGTACCGAGCTCAGCAAAGCTGAAGCTGTGGAGATCTTCCGTTCACAAGGTGAAGACTACAAATTGGAGATTCTGGAAGCTATCCCGGATACTGATATCATCTCCACCTACAAACAGGGAGACTTCCTGGATCTCTGCCGGGGACCGCATATTGGCTCCACCGGCAAGATAAGGGCCATCAAGCTTCTCAAGACCAGCGGCGCTTACTGGCGCGGGGATGAGAAGAACAAGATGCTGCAACGCATCTATGGTATCAGTTTCCCCTCCAATAAAGAACTCAATGAGTATCTGGCTTTCCTCGAAGAAGCCAAGAACCGGGATCACCGTAAGCTGGCCAAGGAGCTCGATCTCTTTTCCATGAACGACGAAGTAGGTGCCGGTTTGGTGCTTTGGCATCCTAATGGAGCTATGATCCGCCATCTGATAGAAGCATATTGGAAGGAAGAACATCTGCGCAAAGGCTATAAGCTTGTCTACACACCCCACATGGGACGCAGTAAGCTCTGGGAAACCAGTGGACACCTGGGCTTTTACTCCGAGAACATGTATTCACCGATGCAGATCGATGAACAGGATTACTATATCAAGCCCATGAATTGCCCCTTCCATATCCATGTCTATAACGCCAATCATCACAGTTACCGCGAACTACCCATCAAACTGGCAGAACTTGGCACTGTTTATCGCTATGAGCGCAGTGGCGTGCTGCATGGTCTGATGAGAGTGAGAGGCTTCACTCAAGACGATGCACACATAATCTGCACACCCGAGCAGATGGACGAGGAAGTGGAGAAGCTGATAGTCTTCTCGCTAGATATGCTGAAACACTTTGGCTTTGAGAAGTTCCAGATCTATCTCTCCACCCGCCCGGAAGGCTCCGTGGGAGAAGCAGAGAACTGGGAAGCAGCTACTGAAAGTCTCCGTCACTCCCTTGAAAAGCTCAATCTGGAGTACCAAGTGGATGAAGGCGGTGGAGCTTTCTATGGCCCTAAGATCGATATCAAGATCAAGGACGCTCTGGGAAGAGCTTGGCAGTGCACCACCATCCAGTTCGACTTCAACCTGCCGGAACGCTTCAATATGGAGTACATTGGTGCAGATAACACTGCTCACCGTCCTTACATGATTCACAGAGCGGTGCTGGGTTCCGTGGAACGCTTCTTTGCCACTCTGCTGGAGTATCATGCCGGCAATCTGCCTCTCTGGCTTTGCCCTACTCAGGTAATGGTTATCCCCATTACAGACAGTCAATTGGAATACGCAAGAAAGGTGTCGGACAAGCTCCAGCTTTTGGGCTTGCGCACCGAGATAGACACCCGTGGCGAGAAGATTGGATACAAGATCAGAGATGCTGAAATGAAGAAAATCCCCTTCATGTGCGTAATCGGAAAGAACGAGGAAGCCGAAGAGAAGGTAACCCTTCGTCAGCATAAGAAAGGTGATCTGGGCGCGATGAGTTTTGACGAAGCCGTCAAAGCCATCCGGAATCAGGCATGAGTATCTACGAACAGATAATAGAAGAGCTAAAGATCGAGTCCTCAGCCATCCTCCGGGTGGCTGAGCAGCTCGATCAGCTTTCCATAGAAAGAGCCTTTGAGCTTCTGGCAAAGTGCCGGGGGAAGGTAGTGGTCTCAGGCGTTGGCAAGACGGGTATCATTGCCCGCAAGATCAGCGCTACTCTTGCTTCCACAGGCACTGGCTCGATATTCCTTCACGCTGCGGAGGCTTTACACGGAGATCTGGGGATGATAGAGCCTGGCGACGTCCTGATCGCCATCTCAAACAGTGGCAATTCCACCGAACTTGTTTCGCTGATCCCATTTCTGAAGTTCAATGAGATTCCGATTATTGCTCTCACTGGCAATCCCTCCTCCATTCTGGCCAAGAATGCGGATGTGACCCTCAATTGCCATGTTCCACCCGAACTCGAGCCTCTGGGCTTGGTGCCCACTTCTTCCACAACTGTAGCTCTGGCAGTGGGAGATGCTTTGGCAATCGCCCTGCTCCGCCACAAGAAGTTTCAGCTTCAGGACTATGCCCGTTTCCATCCCGGAGGAGCGATTGGCAAGAAGCTTCTCCTCAAGGTATCAGATCTCATGCACCAGGGAGTGGAACTTCCTGTTCAATCGGGCAAAGCCCTGATGGCGGATGTGATCGTGGAAATGACTTCCAAGAAGCTGGGTTGCAGCGCTATTATAGATGCTAAAGGCATCTTGATTGGCATGATCACGGATGGTGACCTCAGAAGGCAGCTACAGGATAAGGGCAACAGCCTTCTAGCCTATTCAGCGGAGGAGTGCATGACAGCCTCTCCCCGCTCTATAAAAGCAGAACAACTTGCCGTTTCCGCCCTCAGCCTGATGGAAGAGTATAAAATTACCATGCTGCCGGTCATTAATGATGCGGGCAATCCGGTCGGGATGCTTCACATGCACGACTTGATCCGGGCAGGAATACTCTAGGAGAATAACTAATACGGGCACCTTAAAAGATTTGAATCCACAGCTCTTGCAGCAAGCTTCCCATCTCTATGAAGCTGAGACAGAACTCACTTACTTTGCCGGAGGCCACGAGTGGTCAGACGGGGTAATCTTCCAATTCAGTAAAGCCGGGATCTCATATCTACTAAAGTTTCTCAAACCGGAAAGCCTCTTGCAGAAAGAGATCGTCACCGAGCGGATGGCCTTTGTGGAATACCTGCGGGACTGCGGGCTGAAGCTTCTCTCACCGGTTCGGTCAAGAGACAATCATCTGGTGGAAGAAGTCGGCAATGATGATAAGTACTGCATCTA
>JAKPXC010000107.1 GCA_029567705.1 Candidatus Cloacimonadota bacterium | reverse complement strand
TTATATTACTCATAGAAGCAAGAAATCTTTAACACAATAAGAGGAGTTAAGCTTATGAAAAGCATTTCCAAATTTGTCACTGTTGCAGTGCTCGCTATGTTTCTAATGGTCAGCATGGCAGGCTGTTATGGCAGCTTTAACCTGACCAAGAAGGTCTATGAATGGAATGGTCAACTGGGAGATCGCTTCCTTGTGCAGGTTGGTTTCTGGGTGCTTACATGGTTGCCCGTATATTCCATAGCCGGCACACTTGACGTTGTGGTTCTTAACCTTATTGAATTCTGGACAGGCTCCAATCCCATGGCTATGAAGAATGGCCAGGAAGTAATCCGTTATGCCCAAAGCGGTGATGACAGCTTCAAGATTACCATGACAAACGATCAAATCAAGATCGATGCCCTCAGTGGGGACAAAACCTCAGTACAACTAAACTACGACCAGGATGCACAAGCTTGGTTCCTGCACAGCGGTGTGATCAATACCAAAGTCGCAACCGTCGATGGAGACACCATCAACCTGCTCTATCCCGATGGCAGAAGCATGTCCATCAATCTGGCTAACTAAGGATAAAACGTGATAGACAAACAACAAGTAGAAGAGATACTCGATCAAATCCGACCTGCCATCCAATCTGATGGCGGAGACGTTGAACTCATCAACATCAGAGAGGACAACGTGATTGAGGTGAGACTGCAAGGGGCTTGCAAAGGCTGTCCTATGGCTACTCTCACTCTTAAAGCCGGAATTGAACGTGTGATCAAAGAACATCTGCCGGAAGTTAAAGAAGTAATCTCAGTCTAAAGCTTACGGCTTCCAGATATCAAGGCGGTCTCTTCGTTGAGTCCGCCTTTTTTCACTTGACTTCAGGCTCAAGCTTGTTCTGATGTACACAAAATGATCAAGAGGATTCCATGAGAGAAATAAATCCTGCCTACGAGATAGAGCGCGCTGTTGCTTTCATCCGTGCTTACTGTCATCAAGCAGGCTTGAACAAGGTGGTGCTTGGCCTTTCAGGGGGTATTGATAGCTCACTCTCTGCAGCCCTGGCAGTTCAAGCCTTGGGAAAAGAGAATGTGCTGGGCTTGCTTCTCCCCTATCGAAAAAGCAGCGCTCACAGTACCGATGATGCCACTGTCCTGGCTGAAAGCCTGGGAATAAAAACCAAGACCATAGATATCAGCCCCATGGTGGATGCTTACTTTGCCATGCATCAGGAAGAGGCCGATAGCCTCAGAAAAGGAAACTTTATGGCCAGGATGCGTATGAGCGTGCTCTACGACTTCTCTTCCCAGGAAGCAGCTCTGGTGTTGGGAACCAGTAACCGTACTGAACTCTTGGTAGGCTACTTCACTCAGTTTGGAGATGGAGCTTGTGCCTTTGAACCTATAGGTCATCTGTATAAAACTGAGGTGAGGATCCTTTCCCAAGTATTGGATTTACCGCAATCCATCCTGAATAAAGCCCCCACTGCTGATCTATGGGAAGGTCAGACCGATGAAGGGGAGTTGGGCATCACATATCCGGTCTTGGATGAAATACTCTATCAACTCACAGAGCAGCATATTGAAGTGAGTGAAACTGCCAAGCTGGATTATCCTCTGGCTTCCTATCAACACGTGATGAAGCTGGTGTCACGTTCAGAATATAAGCGTCAGCTTCCCCCTGTATTGGAGTAATGATGTTATCCTTGCTTGAACCCAGCCGTTGCCGCAAATGCCATAATGAACGTAAAGTGCGCAAATGCCCCAGATTCAATAAAGATATCTGCTGGGATTGCTGTAACCACTACCGTTACGACATGTCCTGTCCCGAGGCCTGCGATTATGCACCCAAGACTTCAGCAGAGCAGAGCAGTCCGTTCCCTTCTTTCAAGGCCGATTCCCACACGGAAGCCAGACAGGTGACTGTTCTCTATATTGATCAATGGATAGATAAAACTTTGGCCGCACTGGGAGGAAAAAGCCCCAAGCAGGCGGCATCTGATGATAAACCGAAGTTACTTGCCTGGCTCAGTTCTTTCCAATACCCCTCTTACTTCCCGCTTGAGTATCTGATGGGTAAGTTGGGGCTAGAACTTTCTGATCTTAAGAAGAATCCTGAGCCGGAAGATCTGGGAGCAGAGTATCTGGATCATGCCATTGCTCTGGATTGGGATGCCCTGGCGTCTCTAAGCATAAACATCAAGCCTCCAGAGGGTTGCAGGGAAAGACACATTGAACTGCTCAAAGAGATCAAGCAACTCAAGAAGATCAGCACTTATAAAGTGATTCACGGCGGTTTAACCGATGATGGCAAGACAGCTTTGATATTCTACGAACTAAATCATAGCCAGGATTGGACACTTGTTCTGAGTCGTATAGGCGATAGCTGGCGTTTGCGACAGAACATCAATGGCAGTCCCAAGGAGTTCTTCACTCAGAACGATAAGTACCGCAGCATAGCAGAAGCCCTCTCCAAAGGAGACGACAACGCTGCCTGGGTGCAGATTCAAGATACCGTGAAGCTTTACCCCGATAGCTCCGATCTAATGTATTACAGAGCGTTCTATTGGCAGTTGGTTAAACAGAGCGACAAAGCCAAGGTGGATTTCTACAACTCCATTGCCCTGGATAATGCCTTCACCCCCAGTTACCACCACCTGGGTATTCTCAACGCTCAGGACAAGAACTGGCAGGAATCCATCTACTGGTTTGAAGAGCTTTGCAAGCTTGATGCTTCTGAGGACAATCGTACCAATCTGGCTGCAGCCTATGCCAATAGCGGTGATACAGCCAAGGCCAGAGCCATCTGGCAGGATATCCTGCAGAGCAATCCAGGTCACCAAGGAGCCAAAGCAAATCTGGAGAAGCTCGATGTATGATCCCCGCTACATGCAAATGGCCGTTACAACAGCAGAAAAAGCCCGAGGCAAGTGCTCTCCCAATCCCTTTGTGGGAGCGGTGATAGTAAAGGATGGCAAGCTGATCTCCACCGGCTGGACGCAAGCTTATGGTTCCGACCATGCTGAAGTGCAGGCTATCAGGAAAGCAGGAGACGAGTGCCGCGGAGCTGAGCTCTATGTAACTCTTGAGCCGTGTTCCCACTATGGCAAGACACCTCCCTGCGCCAAAGCCATCATAGAAGCAGGTATCAAGGCTGTTTATGTAGGCATAGACGATCCCAATCCTCTGGTAGCAGGAAAGGGAGTAAACATGCTGTTAGAAGCTGGTTTACACGTGCAGAAAGGTTTCTTTGCCAAAGAGATCAGCAAGCAACTGGAATACTATCTTTGCAGGATAAACAAAGGCAGACCGTTTGTGATCTGGAAAACAGCCCTGAGCCTGGATGGCAAGTTTGCAGCAACAGATGGCAGCTCCAGATGGATCAGCTCAACAAAATCCCGCGCTTATGTCCATAGACTGCGTTCTCAGATAGACGTGGTGCTCACAGGCATCGCGACTGTGGAGGCAGACGATCCTCTGCTGAACGTGCGGGATGTCAAAGAGGCTCATCAACCCACCCGAGTGGTTCTTGATGCAGAACTGCGAATAGAAGCCTCCACGAAGATAGTTCAATCTGCAAAAGACTTTCCCACTCTCGTCTTCTGCAACCACGAGATGGCAGATTCACAGAAAGCAGAAAGCTTAAGAGCCTTGGGGGTGGAAGTGTTAGGGATGACATGCCGGGATCAGTACTGCGAACTCCCGGAGGTGCTAAACCATCTCCACAACAAGGGATATTACTCCATCCTGCTGGAGTGTGGCAGCGAGCTTAGCTCTGCTTTCTTTAGGGCAGGGCTAGTCGATAAAGTTATGATCTTCCAAGCTCCCCTGCTCCTGGGTAGCTCCAAGACAATGCTTTACGATATAGGAGTGCAGAGCATCTCTGAAGCTCTAAGGCTTAAAGAAGTCTCACACAAGCGCTTGGGAGAGGATATCCTCTGGATAGGATATCTTTAGGGATACATAAAGGGCATAGCCAAGCGGTCTAAACCAAGGATCCACAGCACCGTCCCCAGCACGATAAAGGGTCCAAAGGCAAAGACTTGTTCTTTAATGCGAACTCCGACGAAGAAATAGATAATCCCCAACAGACTGGCAATCAGCAGTATCCAAGGTAAAGCCAAAGCTCCCACAAAGGTGGCAATCCCCGTAACCAACCACAAATCTCCCCCACCCAAGCCTTCACGCTTCTTGACCTTGGTGTAAAACCAGGCCAGTCCCAAAAGCAAAGTAAAGCTGATCATAGCTGTGATGAGAGCATTCAGGATGCTGATGTCATTCCCCGGCATTAGAGCAAAGCCCAAACCTATCACAATCAAGGGAATGGACGTTACATGCAGGATGAGCTGATGAAAGGCATCGATAAAGAAGATAGGGATCAGAAAACCCATCAAGACCAGATACTTGAAGAAGATCACAGAACCAAAGCCATATCTTAGATGGATAGCCACAAACAAGATAGGCGTAACCACTTCAACCAAAAGATGATGCCAATGTATCTTAGCTCCACACTTGGAACACTTTCCCCTCAGAAGCAGATAGCTCAGGACAGGTACATTCTTCCAGGGTGGAATCTTGTAACCGCAATCTGAACAATGTGATGGCGGATAAAGCAGTGATTCTTTGTGGGGCAGTCTTGAGATCACTACATTAAAAAAGCTGCCCATGGCCAAGCCAAAGACAGCTAACAATACTATTATAACAGCTTCCAGGATTACCTCGCGGGGTTATGATACCAGGGAGAGATCAGAGAGCTCTGCATCCAGGGTCTTTGCACATAGCGCAGCTCAAAGGAGACGGAATCACTGGGCTTGTACCTAAGTGAGAACTCTGGTATTATCTTGCTGTTATTGTCGTTATTAAATTCAATTCCGCTATTGGTGCTGGCACTGCCAAAGTTAACCAGACTCAGGTCAAGATCGAGCTCCAGCTTGGAATTGAACTTGTAGTTCATGTGATTGGTGTAGCGGGAGAGATAGTATCCCATGCCATTGGAGGAAGTCCCGGCTTCAAAGCCCATACTATGAGACATACTGAGTTTATTGGGAGCCAGCATCCCCCGCATAAAGGGATTCAGCTCAAGACGGGACATGTCTATCTGGGCAGTGAGAGGCACAAATGCCAGGCTCAGCAGCAGTAACATCAGGCTTATCTGTTTCATTATCAACTCCTTCTTAGTCGTTGTAACAGTATAGACATACTAAGCAAAAGGCGGAGCTTGTCAAACTCCGTATGAACGAATTATCTCCGCAAGGCTCTTGATACCGCGATCGATCTGCTCAAGGGAACTGAAGCTGAAGTTCAGCCTCAGACAATTGAACTTCTCCTGACCTTTGGGATAGAACTTGGAGCCGGGGATATAAGATACCTTGGCTTGAGAGGCTTTGTGGAACATCTCGTCTGCATTGATCTTCTCAGGAAGCCAGAGCCAGATGAAAATACCGCCTTCGGGACTGGTCCAGGTAACGCTCTTGGGCATATACCTTTCCAAGGCTTCCAGCATGCTCTGCAGGTAGGGACTGTAGTACTCACAAATATTATCAATATGAGGGTTTAGCAAGCCTTTCTGCATGTATCTGGTAACCACACGTTCCGTCACGCAGTCCGGACTAACATTGACTTTCTGCTGCCAGGATACCATCTTGGCTATCAGTTCTTTATGGCCTTTGGCATAAGCCAGGCGCATCCCGGGGCCAAGAATCTTGGAGAAGGAAATGATCTCCATCACGATATCCAGCCCTGCCTCTTTACTCAAACGATACAGGCTGGGCAGATGCTCACCTGAAAAGCGTAGCTTGGAATATGGATTATCTTCCAGTATTACAATACCTTCAGCAGCACAGAGCTGAAGCAGAGCTTTCCGTCGCTCCAGGCTCATGGTAGTTCCTGCAGGATTTTGAAAGTCCGGAATAGTGTAGATGAACTTTGCCTGTTTACCTTCTTTCTTGAGTTGCTCGATACCACTCTTTAGTTCATCCAGTTTTAGTCCCTCATCATCCAGAGAGACGCAACGAATATCTGCACCTACCGCTTCAAACGCCACTATGCTGCCCAGAAAACTGGGAGCTTCACAGAAGATGGCATCACCGGGATTGAGCAAAGATCGGCTGAAGTAATAAATCCCGTTGGTTGCACCCACCGTGATCAGAGCATCGTCATCATTCAAGTCTTCATAGCCTTCCCAGCGGAAGAATTCCTTCTTAAGCAGGCTGTCTCCCTCACTTTGACCATACTGCAGCACGTCTGTGCCTTCTTCTGCCACGACCTCTGCATAGATCTGACTCAGTTCCTGTTTGGGAAATGTCTTGGGTGAGGGAAATCCTCCGGCAAAGGAGATCAGATCCGGTATGTTCTTGGTACTAGCAACAAGCTCCCTGATCATGGATGAACCCATGTTCAAGGTCGTTTCGGAAAAGTACTCTTTATATTTCATGATAACCTCTTTCTTCTTTGATAACCGTATTTACTACAGCTGCTCTGAAGACGGAGCTTTAGCTCCAAAAAGCAAGGGCTCTCCCCTGCTACCTGTCTGCGCAGGATTATGGATATATGCGATAGATCATCCTTGGGAAGGGAATTGTCTCCCTGATGTGATGAATGCCAGTCATCCAGGTGACCAGGCGCTCCAGACCTATACCGAAACCGCTGTGAGGCACAGAGCCATATTTCCGCAGATCCAGAAACCACTGATAATCTTCCAGTGGCATCTTCTCCTCGGTCATTCTGGCCAAAAGGACTTCATAATCGTCTTCACGCTGGCTGCCGCCGATTATCTCGCCAAAACCTTCCGGGGCAATGAGATCATCTCCCAGCACCAGTTCTGCATTCTTGGGATCACGCTTCATGTAGAAGGCTTTAATCTTGCTGGGCCAACGCTCGATAAAGATAGGTGTGCCTGAACCTTCGGTGAGCATCACTTCGTCCGCTGCGCCCAAATCGCTGTCATGCTCGATCTCGCTGCCTTTGCTCCTGAGATATTCGACCGCCTCATAATGAGTCATGCGTTTAAAGGGAGCATCAGCTCTCTTGAGGGCATCCTTATCACGCTCGAGGATATCCAGCTCCTTATCACACTTCTGTAGTACAGTGCGAATCACAAAGCGGATTAGCTCTTCCTGAATCTGCATGTTTTCATCATGTTCCACATAGGCAGCTTCAGCATCCATCATCCAGAACTCCGTGAGGTGCTTTCTGGTCTTGCTGCGTTCCGCTCTGAAGACGGGACCAAAATCGTAGACTCTACCAAGGCTCATAATCCCAGTTTCCAGATAGAGCTGGCCTGATTGGGAAAGATAGGCCTTGCCTTCGTCAAAGTAGTCCAGATCAAAGAGCGTGGTTGTGCCTTCGCAGGCGTTGGGCGTTAATATGGGTGAATCAAACCGGACGAAGTCATTCTGGTTCAGATATTCGCAAATGGCGAAGTAAACTGTGTGACGCACCCGTAGGATCGCCCACTGTTTGGGAGCTCTGATCCAGAGATGGCGGTTGGAGAGCAGGAAGTCCGGCCCATGCTCCTTCTTGGAGATAGGGTATTCATCTGCGATCTGAACAGGCTCGATTTTGCTGATGGCCAGTTCAAATTGACCTTCCAGCTTCTGATGAGGCTTGGGCACACCACTCAGCTTCACAGAGCTTTCGATCGTGAGACGTTTGGCAATCTCAAAGGCTTCTTCACCCAAATCCGGCTTGAAGGCCACTGTCTGAAGCTCACCACTACCATCTCTGAAGATGATAAAGAGCAGCTTTCCGCTGTGGCGGATATTGCGAACCCAGCCCTGCAGGCTGACTTCCTGACCTATGTATTTATCAATGTCTTTAACTAGTATCGTGGGCATCTTCTTAATCCTTAAAGCTTTTTCTTGAGCTGGCTGTTGATGATCTCAATGATCTCCAGAGCCACGGATAGTGCTCTGGTGCCGGCTTCACCATCCACTACAGGCTTTTTATCCTGCAGAATACTGTCAACAAAAGATTCCAGTTCCATTTGCAGAGCATCTTTGGGACTATCGGTAATGCTGATAAGCTGGGAATCCACCAGTTCCTCAGCCTTGAGGCTGGGATCCCCTGCCATGATTCTGGGTAGGAGAGCCAGGATATTGGCAGATTTACGCACGATGTTCACTTGCTTGGCCACAAAGTCCATGGAGAAATAAGCGTCTTTCTGGAAGAAGCGGATCTTACGTTCCTGTTTAAGTGAGACACGGCTGGAGGTTACATTGGCAATTGAGCCATTCTCAAATTCCAAGCGAGCATTGGCAATATCAATGCTGGGAGTAAGAATCCCGATCCCGCTGGCATGAATCTGTTTGATGGGGCTCTTCACAAAGTCCAGGATGAGGTCAATATCATGAATCATCAGGTCAAGCACCACCGGGACATCAGTACCTCTGTGATGAAAGGTGGAAAGCCTGTGCGATTCTATGAACATGGGGTCTTTGATCTGCTCCTCAACAGCCAGAATCACAGGGTTGAAGCGCTCTATATGCCCAACTTGAATCTTGAGTTTCTTGGCATTAGCAAGCTCCAGAAGCTCCTGAGCCTGGGCCAGTTCTGATGTAATGGGTTTCTCCAGAAAGATATGCTTGCCTTTGTTCAAAGCCGGCTTGGCCAGATCGTAATGATAGGTGGTAGTGGCAGCAATATCTATGGCATCAACAGCATCCAAGAGCTCTTCATACGAGCCAAAGCTCTTCACTCCCAGCTTTTCGGATATTTCGGCAGCACGTTCTGGCTTGGCATCATAAATGCCCACCATCTGGCAGTTTTCTATGGCTTGAAACTTACGCGCATGATGCTGACCCAAATGGCCAACTCCAACAACTCCTACCTTCAGCTTCATCAGATCTGCTTTCCCAGCTTGATACTGAGCTTTTCAAACATATCCGCAGTCATCTTCTCCAGATCATACTGAGGAGCCCAGTTCCATTCTGCTCTGGCTGCACTGTCATCCATGGAATTTGGCCAGCTTTCAGCAATGGCTTGCTTAATGGGATCAACCTTGTAATCCAACCTGAAATCAGGCATAACCTTGCGTATGGAAGCGGCTATACCTTCAGGATCAAAACTCATGGCAGTAACGTTGAAGCAGTTGCGATGGATCAGTTTGGCAGGATCACACTCCATCAGCTCAACTGCTGCTCTGAGGGCATCCGGCATATACATCATGTCCAGATAAGTTCCCGCAGCCAGATTACTGGTGTAAGAGCGGTTTTGCAGGGCTTCGTAATAGATCTCCACTGCATAATCTGTGGTGCCGCCTCCGGGAAGGGTAACGTTTGAGATGATACCGGGGTATCTGAGGCCACGGGCATCGACGCCAAACTTATTGTGATAATAATCTCCCAGAAGCTCTGCAGCTACTTTTGAGATGCCGTAGATGGTTCCGGGACGCATGATGGTATCCTGAGGGGTCTGATCCTGAGGAGTATTCTTGCCAAAAGCTCCAATCGAGCTGGGCGTAAACACTGCACCCTTTGTCTGGCGGGAAATCTCCAAGGCATTGAAGAGGGCTCCCATATTGATCTTCCAAGCCAGAACCGGATCATTCTCTCCCTTGGCCGAAAGTACTGCCACCAGGTTGAAGATGGTATCGATCTTATACTTGCTGACGAGGTCGTTCATGCTCTTTGCATCCAGGGCATCCAATATCTCAAAAGGACCGCTCTCCAGTACATCGCAGGGAAGGTTCTTATGCAGGTCGGAGGCAATTACATTTGTATCGCCATAAATGTTTCTGAGGAAAGGGATTAGTTCGGAACCAATTTGTCCCGCAGCTCCAAGGATCAGAATCTTTTTCATTCTCTATACTCCATCATACTAAATATGTAGATTTTAGCGCCAAAATAGTGATACCTTGTTTCTGTCAATGCTTTTCCCGGTGTTTGGATATCGCTTCCCGAAGTTCAGGGGTCTTTGGGCGTATTATGCACAGGGATGAGTAGCGAGAAGCAGAGGTTTCAATAAACATAGGGAAAGAAAATCAGAGGGGAGTGGTATTTATCCAAGATATTAAGAAGCATGCAGTAAGCCTTTTCTTCAAGCAACCTGATGGACGAGACAATCCCCCCCGATTCCTTCCTAATACGATTCCTTAACCCATCCTTAACCTCGGTTAAGGATGGGCTTATCCTACAGTAAGTTATCGCTTGTGATTCCAATAATAGTGTTATCTACATCCAAGACAGCGAAATATACCAGCTATCAAGGTGAGTAGGATAGATTTAGCGATGCTGTCCAATTTCTGCCTGGCTGAGGAGTGTACGCATAGATATCATAGCGTTTATCCAATAGGTTGTTCAGCTTGAATCCTGCCAATAAGCCGATCTTGCCTAGCTCAAACTTGTAATAAGACTCGACATCCAGGCTATCAAAAGCGGGCAAGGGATCAATCAGGTTGTCCACTGTGCTGTATTGCTCACCTGTATAACTGTAAGCCAGGCAAAGTCCTCTGATCTCATTCCCAGCTTTAAGCTTGAGATTGGCTCTAAGCTCCGGAGTATAGACAAGTTGTTTGTTATAAGTAGCAGAGTGAGTTCCATCAGGATTTAAACTGCGGTCTATGGCGTCAGTAAAGGTTAGAGTGCCTCCCAAGTTTAGGAATCTACACTGCCAGTTCAAATCAAATTCGTAATTCTCTGTCTCTGCATTACCTACGTTGAATGGCTTCCATGTTATACCATTCAAATAGTATTGACGCCATTGGATCAATTGCTCCACTTCGTTGTGATAGTATGCTGCTTTGATCCTGAGGGAGGAAAACTGACCTGAGGCATAGAGATTGTAGCCCAGAGATGTCTCGCTCTTGAGCTCTGGATTACCCTGAGTTTCGCTATCACCAATCCAATACATATCGAAGAGAGATGGTTGGCTGAAAGATCTACCTAAATAGCCTCCCACCCGAATATCTTCACCCCATGGTAGTTTAAGTTCCTGCTCCAGACGCCAGCTTGGATTAAAATCACCATCACTCCAATCTCCCCGGAGTGCTAAGGCAAGCTTCCAGATGCTCAGCCAAGGAAATAGCTCTTGACTTGCCCTGAACCCCAGAGCAGTATTCAGTCTTCTGCCTTCCACTTTGCTATTGCTAATGAAATTGTCGTAGCTATATTTCAGTTCCTTCTCTTCAGCGAGAAGTCTGAACGAGCTATTATCAAGGTTCAGGGAAGTTCCAGCTTGCAATCCGCGATTGATTTGCTTCTGATTATAGTGAGCCCGTGCAACAGGACTGCTCGATTCCAGGTTCCTGTATTGGCTGTAGTCAAAATAGTTCCAGCCGGTTAGCTCATGTGACCATCGTTTACCGGCAAGACTGGCACGTAGATTATGTTGTGTGAAGCTTCCGGTCAAACGAGAGGCATCGTAGAGTTCCAGGAAGTTAATGGTACCGGGGAGTTCCTTGGCAAATGATCCAAGATTTAAGCTGTAGTCCAGCTTGAGAGCTTTCTGCTGATAGGTCAGCCTGGAAAACAGACCATCGCTTTGTTTCCTGTTATGAGTTCGCCTTAATGGTGAATCCATTCCCCAGAAAGCGGGTGTGTCGTAATAGAAGTCGTTGAAGGCATCCTGATGGTAGTATTCCAGCAGAGCAGCCAGTCCAGCTCTTTGAAAATGTGCTTTGTAAACCTGCTTGTAGTAATCGAACGATCCCGCTTCTGCAAGCAGTTCTGCGCCCCAATCTGCCAGAGCTTCTTTGGTATGGATGTGGATGATTCCCCCAATAGCTGCAGATCCCCCATAGGCAGAGGCATTGCCTTTGATTATCTCTACATAGTCGATCTGTTCCACCGGAACCTTGCTAAAATCATAATCTTCACCTGCTGCATTCTGCGCCACTCCATCCACCAACACTAAACTATGCCTGGCATGGCTACCAAGGAGAGAAACGGTTTGCCTTTCCCCTTTGAGCCTGGTATCTGTGGTAAAAAAGGAAGAACTTTGCAGCAGGAGATCTCCGGCAGTGCTGAGGTTGGATTGGGTATCGGGGATTATCAGGTTTGCTCCTAAGGTAGGTTCATATGTTCGGTATTCTGCCCTTACCCAGATAGGCTCCAGGCTGGGAGTATCTGCTTTCAGGATGATGGGGCTGGCTAAAGAACGAGTGTTTAGCACTCTGGGAAGATAACCGATTCTGGATATCTGCAGGCTATCAGCCCTTGTATCTATACGGAAATTGCCATTATCGTCACTAAAGACATATTGCCTGCCGTCGGTTATGGAAGCTCCTTCAATCCCGCTACCGGCTTCTGACAGAATTTGTCCAGTAATACCGTGCAGCTTTGGAATCAGGCACATAAACAGGATAACAGAGAGTATCCCAACTTGTTTAATCATGTTCACCTCATATAATATATTGTGACTTGAGATGAACGGCAGCCCACACCCATATCACCGTGGGTGTAAGACATACTTGGTGGCAGGTTTCCTGGCTTTCAGCGGGTTGGGCTTTCTATCCCGTAAAATGCGCCTTCCCATCCGGGAACCGGACAGTGACGCACTTAAACCTTTTGTGCTGATTACAGTGGCGGAGACCGCTTCCGAATCTAACGGAATTCCCTATTACCTTGTGCAAAAGCACCATCAAGTCACAGAAATACATTTGTGGATCAGACTGAATTTTGTCAAGATTATTCTTGTGGTTATCTTTCAATTCACAAGCTCTGCTATCTGGTTTGTTGGCGGAGATAAGAGGCAAGCTTGACAGAATCTCCAGAGGCTTTTTCTTTAGTCTTCAATGAATGAGATGATGGTTTTCACCGTGTATGAAGTCAGCTTGCACATCAGGCAGGTGCTTGAGACAAGCTTGGAGCCCCTCTATATCTCCGGAGAGATCAGCAACTTCACACATCACAGTTCCGGGCACATGTATTTCAACCTCAAAGACCCCAATGCAACGCTGCGCTGTACCTTTTTCAAAGGAGTAAACTACAGTCTTAACTTCAAGCCTGAGGATGGAATGCAGGTGGTGTGCTTTGGCAAGATTACTCTTTATGAGAAGAGTGGAACCTACAATCTCAATGTAACCAGCATGCAGTTATCGGGTCAGGGGGATTTGGCACGTCAATTTGAACTGCTCAAGCAAAGACTGGATAGTGAAGGACTCTTTGACAGCGCTCACAAGCAGGCCTTGCCCAGATACCCCGAAAGCATTGGGATAGTCAGCTCTCCCACTGGAGCAGCCATCCAGGATATAATGAATATCCTGAAGAGACGCTTCCCTGTGAAGGTCTATCTCTATCCGGCGTTGGTGCAGGGATCAGAAGCACCCGCACAACTGATAGAAGGCATCCAGTTCTTCAATCGGGAGAAACAGGTAGATCTTATTATCCTCACCAGGGGAGGAGGTTCCCAGGAAGATCTCTGGGCCTTTAACGATGAGAAACTGGCCAGAGCTATCTTTGCTTCCAGCCTGCCAGTCATCTCCGCTGTGGGACACGAGATAGACTTCAGCATTAGTGACTTTGTTGCCGACCACCGCTCCCCCACTCCTTCTGCAGCAGCAGAATTGGCTGTGCCAGATAGAACCGAATTGCTGGCCTATCTTGAAGTTTTGAGCAAGAGAATAGATCATATAATGCGCAAGGAGATTCAAAGTAAAGCCGAAGCCTTGAAGCACGCAGAGCTTGTGCACCTTTCCCATCATCCTCAGGACAGGATAAACCGGAAAGCTCAGCAATTGGATATGATCGCTCTGGCTTTTGATGAAGTCCCCAGAGTCTTGAAAAATAAAGCCGGTGAATTCCGGACTGTGGAACAGGCCTTTATTAATGCAGCGCGCTTTGTTCTCCAGACCAAGAATTTGAAGTATAAAGCCAGGCTGGATAGGCTTGAGCTGATTCTGAACCAAACTCCGCAACAATACGTCTCCAAGCTTGAGGATAAGCTGAATCTTCTGGAAATGAGCCTGCAGGTAAACTCACCTCAATTAATCATGGCAAAAGGTTATTGTATACTGAGAAAAGGGACTGAACTTATACGTTCGGTGCAGGATACTAAGGCCGGAGAAAGGCTGGAGGCCTGCCTCAGAGATGGCAAGCTGGATCTGAGTGTTCTCAAGATTGCAAAGGATGAAGCTGTTGAAAGCCGGGATTAAGCTCGTTCTTTGGCTCATCGTTTTATCGTGCTTGATTCCTCTGAAAGCCCAAACGGTAGCAGATGAGGATTCTGCATTGGGCGATGAAATTCGCTCCATTTGGGTCTTGCCCTGGTCTATCAATGAACCTTCCAGCATAGACAATATGATCAACCAGGCATTGAATAGTGGACAGAATGAGATCCTGGTGGAAGTGCGCTATCGCTCCGATGCGCTTTATACGCCAAACTTGGTTAATGATGATTACCCCAATCCTGAGTACCGTAGCTATATCCTCACCAAGGAAGATTTTGATCCTCTGGCTTATACCATAGAGAAGGGACATGCCCACAATCTGGCTGTACATGCTTGGGTGGTGGTCTTCAATGCCACACCCTTGGCAGCAAATCTGTTGGATCAGAACTATATCTACAATAACCACCGGGGCTGGCTCACTTATGAGCTGAACAATGGCATGATGCGTTCCACGGAGGCGTTTGGCTATTTTATTGATCCCGGTATCCCGGATGCTACAGAGCACGTGCAAAACGTTATCTGTGATCTGGCCTCGGGTTATCCTGAGTTGGATGGTATCCATCTGGATTATATCCGTTATCCCAATACAAACTTTGGCCATCATCCCACTTCAATCGCCCGTTACAATCTGCAAAGAAGAGTTCAGCCAGACCTAAGCTGGAACCGTTGGAGAATCCTCCAGGTTACAGGTTTCCTCACTTCACTACGAGCTGAACTAAGAACCATTAACCCCGGATTGATTATCTCTGCTGCTGTTTTCCCTGATATCTCCGAAGCTCGCAATCAATACGCCCAGGATTGGTACGACTGGTTGGAGAAAGGATTGGTGGATAGAGTATACCCAATGCTTTATCATGTAGACGATATTGCTTTTATCAGGCTTCTGGATCAGATGGCAGATAGTGGTTACAGAGATAGAATAGTGATGGGACTGCGTGCCTGGGATCAGGGAGGAGGATCACTTATGCCCTCCAGAAGCAATAATACTGGTTACAATGTCTATGATTTGCTGGAAAGGATAGATTGGACCAGAGAGCGTGAGTATCCGGGCATTGCACTGTTCAGTTACGATGGACTGATCAAAGGGGACGCACTCTCCTACATTGGTTCTATGGCTTACTCAGATAGAAGAGACTTGTCTCTGCCTCCTGGTATCCTTTCACGAATGCGGCAGCGCTCCTCTTCAGATACCAATCATGCTCCAGAGATCTATCTTACCAATGGGACGGATAGGCTTTCTGTGCAGTTGGTCATCCCTCAGGAAGGCAGATGGAAGCTTCAGATATATAATGATAACGATGAACTGCTCTGGGAGAATGACCGTTATTACCTTACAGGGACAAATCTAGATGTGATAGATTCCCTCCGCTTGGCAGACTCACTGACCACTCAAGGTAATGATAGCAGCCTTTACTACTTCCACCTGTATCAGGATACGGGTGATTACAAGTACATTATTCCCTTAAATTTGGGTGATGAATGGCGGAACTGAGCTTAAGTAAACAAGCAGGTTTACTTTCAATCACAGATAGCTTGCGCTTTGTGGTGAAGACCCTAGTTGGCATAATCCTGGCCAGAATCCTCAGTCAGGCCGATTATGGCACCTACCGTCAACTTTTCCTGATCTATGCCACTCTCTCCACGGTGCTGCTCTTGGGTCTCCCGCAAAGCATGCTCTACTTCATCCCCAAGCTTGGAGACGAAGAGCAGCGTCGCAGCTTCATTGGCCGCAGCATCGATCTGGTGAGTCTGCTGGCTATTGTAATGGTTACCGGTGTGCTAATCTTCAGGCCACTGATCAGCAGGGCTTTCTCCAATCCCCAGCTTCTTCCTCTTTTACTAGTCTTTGCCTTCTATCCTCTCTATATGTTCGTCAATCAGATCTTCAGCTCTGTGATGCTGGGGATGAAGCAACCTCTCAGGCTGGTCAAGTTCTCTGTCTTCTCCATGGCAACTGATCTGGTGCTGATCCTTGGCTCTGCACTATTATTCCGTAAGCTTGAAGTGATAGTGCTGGGCTTGGTAATAGCAGCCTTCATTCAATGGATATACGCCAGATTGGGACTCCGTAAAGAATCCTCTTCCTATGGCTTTCACTGGGAAGATTACAAGAAGCAGTTCAGATTCTCGTTACCCATTGGGCTCTCAGCCATTATTGGTATCCTTGCTGTTCAGATGGATAAGATCGTCATATCCAGTTTCTTTGATCCTGCTCAGTACGCAGTATTCTCCGTGGGTGCAATGGAACTGCCCTTTATCGGCATACTGGTAAACTCTGTGTATTCCGTTATCCTTCCTGCTATGAGTTCCAGCGACTCTCCTGAACAAATGGCCCAGCTTTACAGAGGATCGGTGAGAAAGAACGCCCTTCTCATCTTCCCGATCGCTGCTTTGTTCTTTGTTCTTTCTACCGACCTTATGAGCTTCCTATATTCTGTTCGTTATGAGGGAGCAGCAGTTTACTTCAGGATTTATCTCTTTACCCTGCCGATCCGGGTGGGAATCTTCGGACTGATCTTTCAGGCAGTGAACCGTACCAAATACATCATGCAGAATGCTATACTAACCCTTGTGGCAAACTTGATCCTGAACCTTGTGTTAGTGAACACAAGCCTCAAGATGCAGGGACCAGCCATTGCCACAGTGATAGTGACTTACCTCAGCTCCGCTGTTTATCTATGGTTGATTCATTTTAGACTGAAATACAGCCTGAAGCTGATGCTGCCACTGTCACAACTTCTACGCACAATGATCGCTGCAATACTGGCAGGAGCACTGGTCTATCCATTCCTATCCATCCTACATCACCAGTTACTGAGACTCTCGGTGATTCCAATAGTATTCCTGATCTTATATCTGGGTATAGCATACATAAGCAAAGCTTTGCTTCCTTATGATCTGGAAAGCATTTCGTCCGGCCTTAAAGAAAGCCTGAGGAAGTTTAAGAGATGAACAACCGCATCAGAATCCTCTACATTGCCTACTACTTCCCGCCTTTGGGTGGAGTTGCATCAATCCGCAGTCTTAAGATGGTCAAGTATCTATACCGAATGGGTATTGATTGCAGCGTTCTCTGCCTGAATCCCAAAGGCATGAACTATCCCACCGACAATGAGCTTCTGAGCCAAGTTCCCCCCAGTACCAGAATCTACCGCTTTAGTTGTTTTGATATCACATGGTTGTTCAAAGCATTCTATCTCTTGAAGCTTACCTGGCTGGTACGCTTCTTGTCCCAGAACCTGTTTATCCCGGATCAATACATTATCTGCAGAAAAGTGGCAGCCAGAACCCTGGATCGTTTGTTAGACAGGGAAACCAGCCTTTGTGATTCTGCTGAATCGGTTCCCAAGCTTGCAGTAATCAGCTCCGGACCGCCTTCTTCCCTATTTCTTGGACTTCGTTTGAAACAAAAACACAGTATGGATTTCATCTGCGACTTCCGGGATGAGTGGACAAACAATCCTGAACGCCTGAACATTAGCTACCCTCATCGCTCACAAGCCAAAGAGCTCATGTGGGAAGCCCGTATCCTGGCAGCTTGCAGTGGATTGAGCTATCTTACTGAGATTATGCGTAAAAACTTCGAGAACCGCTACAGCTTCCTTAAGAACAAGCCCACCCGTGAGATACAGAATGGCTATGACGAGGAAGACTTTGGTCACCTAAAGCCTCCGAAGATAAGTCTCGATAGTTTCACTATTGTATACACAGGAAGTTTCTACGATCGGCGCCAGCCCGATTCTCTCTGGCAAGCCATAAGTGAGTTATGCTCCGAGGGGAAGATACAAGAAGATCAAATCCGGGTTCATATCACAGGTAAGAACAACAAGGGTTTCGTCCTAGGACGCTATGCAAATTCAGCTCTGATTAACAAGGTAGTAGTTCTGAAGCCTTTCATTAGTCACGCAGAAAGCCTGGAGATGATGACCAATGCCAGTGCTTTACTTCTATACATCCCCTCAGGTAAGAACACCCAATCCGTCCTGACAGGAAAGATATTCGACTACATCCGTTCCGGACGGCCTATTCTGGCGATAGTCCCACCAGAAGGGCTTGCTGCCAAGATCGTAAAAGAGAGCGGACTGGGCGTCGTGGCCGATCACATGGACATTAGAGGGATTAAACACTGCTTACTGAAACTGCTTTGCTCACAAACAACCGATTTGAGCCAGGCTATGAAACCCAATTGGTCGTATATTGAGCAGTACTCCCGTGAGAATCAAGCAGCCAAGCTCGCCAGCTTAATCTATCAATGCCTCGATCTTCCTCTTCCTAACCCCACTTCAGACTCACAGGCAGTAACAGAATAATGAAGTTTATCCTGGTTAAACCTGCCGAAGCTTCTTTCATCAAAGAGGACGAGAAGATCCTGAGATCTCTGGGTGAGCTGAAGATTATCCCGCTGCACCAAACTCAAAGTAAATGGACCTATCTCATCAGACTGCTGGCCTTGGCCTGCGGTTTGGCAATCTGCTCAAAAGGCACTAAGATAATGATCTGGTTTGCAGATTACCATGCTGCCGTTGCCGTGTTAATCTCCCGCCTTAGGAGATTGGAGTCCTATGTTTTTGTGGGCGGATACGATACAATATGCTATCCTGAGCTGGGTATGGGAGTCTTCTGTAATCCTCTCAGAGCTACCTGCGCCAAGTATGCTTTCAACCACACAGATCACATAATCGCCAATCATGAGTCATTGATAAAGTCCAGCAATACATATTACTTACCGCAGGGACATCCTGATGGGGTCAAACACTTCCTACCATCTCTCACAACCCCTTGCTATGTAGTATATAACTCCACCAGTTTCACAGGAACGCCGAATCTGACAAGAGAGCGCAAACCACAAGTTCTTTGCGTGGGAGTAACTCCGAGACTGCAGGATTTCCTGAATAAGGGATATGACTTGTTGCTCGAAGTCTGCCGGGAAATGCCTCAAACCAAATTCATCTTTGTGGGCATCAAATCCTGCTGGAGAGAAGAATTGGAGAAGACTTACCCTCTGAGTAGATACCCCAATCTGGAGATACAAGAGTGGATAGCTCAACCGGACTTACATGTCCTCATGGAAGAAAGCAGTGTGTATGTGCAGGCTTCGATTTCAGAGGGAATGCCTAATGCTCTGATGGAAGCCATGTACTACGGATGCTACCCAATAGGTTCGAACGTGGCAGGCATCCCCACTGTGATTGCTGATTATGGTACGGTTGTTATGCACAGGTCTGCAGATGAGCTAAAAAATGCAATTCATGAAGGGCTAACAAAGAACCCGGACAGGTATGCCATATCAGACTCTATTAACCTACGATTCTCCCCACAAAGCAGAGCCCAACAAATCTCGAAAATACTTAAAGCGTAGTGATCAGTCCGGCATATTCAAGACTTGCTCGATGGTAGCAAGCAGCTCATCCCTCATAAAAGGTTTTTGAAGCGTAGCCTTGGCACCAAACATCTTGGCAAGGGGAAGATAGCTATCCGGCCCAATTCTGCCTCCACCGGACATGGCAATAATCTTAATCTCAGGGCACAGAACCAGCATTTCACGGATAGTTTCCAAGCCCTCTTTATCAGGCATAATGATGTCCGTAAGCACAAGATCTGGCTTAAAACCGGGGCAGACCTTTATAGCCTGGTCACCATTTGAGGCTTCCATCACTTCATATCCTGCCTTGAGCAGCATCTGCATCAATACGGAACGAAAGCTTGTGTCATCTTCAATAACCAATATCTTTGGCATAAACTCACCTTATTAAAAACGTTGAGGCTGTTTTATAAGCATCTGCTGCGCTACTGATAATTCCACCGGCATATCCAGAACCTTCCCCCACAGGAAACACATCCTCGCAGCTAATGCTACACAGCTTAGCCTTGTCTCTCGTGATCCTGATAGGGCTGGACGTCCTGGTTTCGGGCGCTATCAACACAGCATTCCTAGAAAAATCATCAACTATAGCATTGAATTTCTGTAAAGAACTTTTTATCAAATCTGTCTGCTCAGCAGGATAAATCTTCGAAAGATCAGAGGATTCGACTCCCGGCCTGTAGCTCGCAAAGAGCTTTGTATTTGTGTCTTTGGCTTTTAGGAAGTCCTCTATTCTTTGTGCCGGAGCATAGAAATCTTGTCTGAAAGATTCACGCTCAATCAGCTCTTGAAACTCCATACCGGCAAACAGAGATGAACCGAATACTTCCTTGCCAACAGATGTGACAATAGCGCTGTTGCAATACTCACCCGATCTGGAACTGAAGCTCATGCCGTTCGTAACAACCGTTCCCGATGAAGATGAGGCGGCAATCACTTCTCCTCCTGGACACATACAGAAGCTATATACCTTACCATCGGCCAGTCTGTATGTGGCAGCGCCCAGTGTCTCCGCCCACTTCTCATTTCCGTAGATAGCACGGTTGATCTGGGATTGGGGATGCTCGATCCTGAACCCCACTGCGAAGTCTTTACTCTCCAAAGCCAAGCCTCGTTTGGCTAGCATACGGAAAGTGTCCCGGGAAGAATTTCCCAGAGCCAGGATCAGCGTGGAACAATCCTCCCAGGTGTCATTAATTTTGATGCGTTTCAGCCTTCCGTGTTCCGTCTCCAGATCCCTGAGCTTGGCTTCATACCGAAACTCTGTTCCCTGCGAGATAAGATAATCCCTGATTCTGCTTACCAAAGCCCGAATCCCGTCTGTTCCGCAGTGGGGAAGCGCTTCAAACTTTATGGCCGGATCAGCACCAAACTGAACCAATAGATCATAGATTCTTCGAACCACAGGGTTATTTCCTCTGCTGGTAAGCTTGCCATCCGAAAACGCACCTGCCCCGCCTTCTCCAAACTGAACGTTCGATTCCTCCCGCAGTACACCTCGCTCCCAGAAATTGCTCACATGTTTTGCCCTGGTATCAAGGCTGCATCCCTGATCATAGATTCTGGGTTTAAAGCCTCGTTCAACTAAAGCCAGAGCTGCAAAGAGCCCTGCAGGCCCCATTCCTATGATAGAAGGATCGCTAGCAATACGTCTTGTGGGAAGTTCAGGCCATGCTTCTGAGATATAAGGAGATAAGTCTTTACTGACAGGCTGGCAATCCGGGAAGCTCAGCTCCAGGCTGTAATCCCATATGGGATGAGCTTTTCTGCGGGTATCAAGAGCTTTTCTGAGGATTTGCTGGATTATGAACGAATTTTGGGGCAAGCCCAACTTCCGGCTTATGGCAAGTTCCAAGCCAGTTTCTTCTCCCACAGGGATTCTGAGATTTCTAAGCAGATAATTCATAACAATATACTGTCTCAAAACTAGCAAAAAGCAAGCCTAAAGCTGATTTTAAACTCCAGTTCTCCCACCTTCCTGATATTAACCAATGCAAGATAACTGCTTCACATCTCCCCCAAGGCTTCCTAATACGATTCCTTAACCCATCCTTAACCTCGGTTAAGGAAAGTATTATCCTGCATTAAGTTAGGGCATTAGTATCAATTTAGAAAGGATAAGTGACTGCATATCATGTATATACATCTACTTGGATAAACAATTCAGAAACCTTCAATCTGCATTCAACAATGTAATCCAAACTGCCCTAAAACGAAAAAGGACGCTGCGAGAGCGTCCTAAATCTGGTGGCAAGACCCAGAATCGAACTGGGGACACAAGGCTTTTCAGGCCTCTGCTCTACCGGCTGAGCTATCTCGCCAATTTTTCTCAAAGTTTCTTGAGGGGCTTTTCTTGTCAAGCAGATTCTGCTGTTTTATTCTGTGATACAAGACAAAGCGTGATCCAAATCCTCGATCAAATCTTCCACGTCTTCAATACCAACCGAATAGCGCACCAGATCGTCACTGATGCCGGCCTTGAGTTTGGCTTCTGAAGAGACTTTGGAGTGGGTCATGGAAGCAGGATGCTGAATAAGGGTCTCCACTCCCCCCAGAGATACAGCCAAAGCTGCAAGTTGAACGTTATCCATGAGGACTTTTCCGGCCTTCAGGCCACCTTTCAGACCAAAGGAAATCATGGCTCCGGCTCCACTTTGCTGCTTCTGTGCCAGATCGTACTGAGGGTGTGACTTTAGGCCGGGATAGCGCACCCAGGCTACCTTGGGATGGCTTTCCAGCCAAGCTGCGATCTTCATGGCGTTCTCCTGAGCCCGCTCCATTCTGATGGACAGCGTCTTTAGTCCGCGAATCACCAGAAAAGCCTGATGTGGATCCATGTTAGGCCCCATGCTGGTCATCACGTTGTAAAGCAGCTTATGATCAGCTTCGGTCTTTGCAACGATCACGCCTCCGACCACATCGGCATGACCATTGATGAACTTGGTGATGGAATGCAGCACAATATCTGCTCCCAAATCCAGTGGCTTTTGCAGATATGGAGAGCAAAAGGTGTTATCCACTACAAGACGTAATCCGTGTTTATGGGCTATATCTGCGCACAGGGCAATATCTGTGATAGTGATCGTGGGATTTGCCGGTGTTTCGACGTAGAGCAGCTTGGTATTGGGTCTGATGGCAGCTTCGATTTGTTCAGGCTGGCTGGTATCCACAAAGCTGGCTTCAACTCCAAAGCGGCTAAAATGCTTCTCCAGCACACTGCGGGAAGCTCCATAAACAGCATCGGTTGACACTATGTGAGCACCCTGAGACAGGTATGCCAAATAGACGGTAGTGACTGCTCCCATTCCACTGGCACAGGCAATGCCTCCGGCTCCGTTTTCCAGCGCTGCAACAGCGTCTTCCAACACTCTGACAGTAGGATTGCCGAGCCTGGAATAAATATAGCCATCGCTTTCTCCGGCAAAACAAGCTGCTCCGTGATCGGCATTCTTGAAGGAAAAGGTGGAGCTTTGATAGATGGGTGGATTGACGGACATGAGCACGTCCGGCTGCTGTCCACCATGGACAAGTTTAGTATTGAAACCTGAATTCTTCTTCATTGTATCCTCTTGTTGTTTGATAATATTGGATTAAGCCTATAGACTAGGGTTATCTGGCAGGAACTGCTATTGGCTGCTGGATTGAAACCAATCCCACCAAAGCCTGATCCCATCCCGGAAGCTGAGCTTGGGCTCATAACCCAGCAAGCTCCTTGCTTTGGAGATATCGGCAAGAGTGATCTGCATATCTCCAAAGGGCAAGTATTGAGTCTCTCTGATGAACTGCTTGCCGGAAAGCTCTTCCAGGTATGCCATCATAGCCGAGAGACTGATGCTCTCTGAACTTCCCAGATTGATAACTTCAAAGACTTTGTGGTTCTCTATGTATCTGAGAGAAAGGTAAATGCCTTGGATAATATCTGTAATATAGGTATAATCTCTGCTGCTAGAGCCATCACCAAAGACGGGAACAGGCAGTCCTGCCTGCAGGTTCTTGCTAAAGCTGTTGATGGCCAGATCTGGACGTTGCCTGGGTCCGTATACGGAGAAAAGCCTCAGGCAAATCACAGACAGATCATAGAGATGATGCCAGTTGTAGCACAGCAACTCCGCTGCTTTCTTGCTTGCTGCATAAGGAGATATGGGATGATCCACATTTGCTGTCTCGCTGAAAGGAACTTTACCTGATTTGCCATAGACCGAGGATGATGAAGCAAAGATAAAAGGTTTTACACCCTTGGTCTTGGCTGCTTCGAGGAGATTGAGCGTTCCTATCATATTTACTTCAGCAAAAAGCTTGGGATAGAGGATTGAATGCCGAACCCCTCCCATCGCAGCCAGATGGATAATAGCATCAAAGCTGTACAGCTCAAAGATGGCGTTCAACCTCTCCGCTTCCCGAATGTCCGCTTCTATCAGCGTGAAGGATGGATGGTGCAGCACTCCGGAGAGGTTTCTGCGCTTCAGGCTGGGCTCGTAATAGGGATCAAAATTGTCCAAGCCGTAGATGTTGTAGCCTTCCTCCAGCAGTCTTTCGCAGAGGTGAGAGCCGATAAACCCGGCAGCTCCGGTGATGAGTATATTCCTAATCTCAGCCATTCTCTCGTATTATCTTGGCACCCAGGGAATTCAGCTTCTCTTCGATGCGGTCGTAACCACGGTCTATGTGATATATCCTGGAGATTGTAGTGTTTCCTTCAGCTACCATACCTGCCAAAACCAAGGCGGCACTGGCACGAAGGTCTGTAGCCATCACCTCTGCCCCACTTAGCTTCTGAACGCCTTTGATGGTGGCTATGTTTCTATCGAGACGGATATCTGCCTGCAGACGGTTCAGCTCTGCCACGTGCATGAAGCGCTCCGGAAAGATGGTATCTTCGATAAAGCTCATTCCTTCTGCGAAGGCAGCCAGAACCATGAACTGCGCTTGGAGATCCGTGGGAAAGCCTGGATAAGGCAAAGTGATAATGCTGAAAGGTTTAATCACTTTGGGAGGGTTGATCGTGATGAAATCCTCTCCCACTTCCAGCTCACATCCTGCTTCTCTGAGCTTATCCAAAGCAGAACCCAAGTGGGAAGGAAGGCAGTTCTTCACCGTAACGGGATACTCACTTAGAGCTCCGGCAATGAGGAATGTTCCGGCTTCTATACGATCAGGAATCATGGTCATCTCGACAGGGAAGAGATCCTCCACACCTTCGATAACCAGAGTCGTGGTGCTTTTGCCGCTGATCTTGGCGCCCATTTTATTCAGGAGTTCTATGGTAGCATCGACTTCCGGCTCCATAGCAGCATTGTGCATGGTGGTTTTTCCCTTTGCAAGAACTGCTGCCATCAGGACGTTTATGGTTGCGCCCACGGAGCTTTTCTCAAAGAATATATCAGCGCCAATTAGCTTCTCAGCTCTAGCATGTATGTAGCCATGCTCAATCTGTATATCCGCACCCAGGGTTTCAAAGGCTTTCAAGTGCAGATCAACCGGTCTTGTACCGATCGCACATCCGCCGGGAAAAGAGACCCTGGCTTCTTTCAATCTGGCAAGTAGTGGCCCCAGAACATATATGGAAGCTCTCATCTTGCTCACCAGTTCATAAGGGGCTTCATTGAAGCAAAGATCCTTGGCATCGATGCTCATGGTGGTACCGTTATGCTCTATTCTGGCACCCAGGACTCTGAGCAGATGCGACATACTCTTCAGGTCAATCAGATTGGGGACATTCCTGAGAACCGACTTCCCCGGTGCCAGCAGACAAGCTGCCATCACCGGCAGAATAGCATTCTTAGCTCCACTTACATACACGGTACCCTGCAGTTTCCTGGTTCCCTCTATCTTAAAACTATCCATTATAACCTCATATTCTAATCATTATGTATCTGTCACGGCCTGCCAAGTCCTTGTAGATCGCTGAGTTCTGTAAACCATTCTCCTGGGCAATATGCACAAGATCATCAGTCTGCTTTTCCCCGATCTCAAACAAAGCAATGCCGCCTTTATTCATTTTGGAGCCCAGTTCTTTGAAGATCCTTTTATAAAACGCCAGGCCGTTATCAGGTGCCACAAGAGCCAGCTTGGGCTCATGATCCCTGACAACTGCATCCAAGTGTTCATACTCCGCTTCCGTTACATATGGCGGGTTGCTGATTACCATATCATATGCATCTTCTTGTTCAGGCCATAAATCTGCTTGAAAGTAGCATACTTCACTCATTAAGGCATTAGCATTTATGCGAGCTACCTGAAGGGCTTCCGCACTGATATCTGTAGCATGAACAGTGCTTTCAGGGCATTCCAGCTTCAGAGTTATGGCTATAACACCCGATCCTGTCCCAATATCCAGAATTCTTGCTTTCGGTTTCATTCCCCTAAGCTGCCTGATAGCCAATTCTACCAATCCTTCGGTCTCCGGACGGGGAATCAAGCAAGCAGAAGATACCCGAAAGTCCCTGCCGTAGAAACAAGCTTTGCCTACGATGTATTGAGACGGCTCTCCCTCCAGTCTTCTGGCAGCATACTCTTTCCACGCCTGAAACTCTACTTCCGAGAGAGTCCTGCTTTTCTCCAACATTATAACAGGAGTGCTTAAGCCAGTTACTTCTTGAAGGATGTACAGGAAGTCCTGAAGGAGCATTCCGCTATTGATCGACAAGTCCTGAGCCTCGCTCAATACTTCAGCAAGGGTCATCTCAGTTACCTTGCTTCAAGATTCTTTATAACTGTAGTCTTACGTCCAGAATCTGAAAACTCCAGATGATCAGCAAAGTGATAAAGCAGCGCTAAACCCCTACCATGTTCTTGGGTTGTGGGAGAAGCTTCATTCTTCAGCTTATCCATCCAGCCCTGATAATCAAAACCCTCCCCTTCATCTTCTACGCTCATTACAAGCTGATGATGGGCATTATCTATATCGAGGCTGAATCTTATCCGGCGGGAATCGATAACTGGATCGTTAAGACGGCTTTGAATCAATCCCCTCAAATCCTCTGAATCCAAGGTTCTTTCATCATGGTTCAGATTCAAGGTACCGTGGATAAAGGAATTGTAAGCCATCTCATCCAGGCAGCTTAGGACTTGGTTGATCAGTTTACTGGGGAGGCTATGGTTCTGGTTCAGATATCCGTATACGACCCGTGAGAGGCTGAACTTGGAGAACTCAGAGGGTTTAATCTCGAGGCTCAGACTCACTTTCTCCAAGTGCTTGTAATAGTTGGAAAGCTCTTTCCGCTTTTTTCGTTTGCTCAAGACCTTGGTGATGGTCTCGATCAGAGCTTTGGAATCTATGGGTTTAGCCAGGAAGTCTGCAGCACCGAGTTGAATAGCTCGAACGTAATACTCATGCTCCAAAAAACCGGTCATCAGAACCACTTCCAAATCCCGCTCCATATTAACCCTGATTCTCTCAAGCAAATCCAAGCCTGTTACGCCTTGCATCTCAATATCACAGAGAATAAGGTCATACTCCGCACTATCCAGCTTCCGGAGTGCGTCACTGCCATTGTAGGCAGCTTCCGCCAGAAAGCTGTGCAGCTCCAGAATCTTACACAAACTGGTAAGCATATCCAGAGAATCGTCTACGACCAGGATTCGGGTTTGGGTTTCGGACATATCAGCCAAGGTTGACAGTGAACAGCTGATTCAGCTTGAGCATGGAAAAGAGCTCGTATACGCTGTTTGAGCTGCGAATCACCTCAATTTCTCCACCTTTACCGATGAAATCTTTATAGAATAAAAGTATTTTGCCGATGCCGGTTGAGCTGATGTTACGGCACTCAAACAAGTCAAGCTCAAGCAAATTGGCATCTGATTGAAAAACTTCAGCCAGCTTTTCCTGAAGCAGATGTGCATTTTCACTATTCAGGATACCATCAATCTTGATATTGGCAACTTTGTTTTCGATCTTAAGCTCAATATTCATTGCGAACTCCTTTAAAAGTATCTAGTTACAAGGTAAGCTTGCAGGACAATTTCTGTCAAGCAGTTTAATCAGCATAGCCTCTGATTCTTTTCAACACAGCATTCTGAACGTTTGCAGGGCATATCTCGTAAGCCTTAAACTCCAGAGTGTAGATTGCTCTTCCCTGACTGAGAGAGCGGATCCGAGTGGCATAGCCAAAGAGCTCGGATAATGGAACATCTGCCACCACTTCCTGTTGAATCTCCGTGTGGCGACGCATCACTTCTATCCTTCCCCGTTTGGCATTGACATCCGAAATGATATCTCCCACAAACTCATCCGGAGTAATAACCGAAAGCAGCATTATGGGTTCCATGATCAGAGCATCGGCGGAGCGTAGCGCTTTTCCGATAGCCATGGAAGTAGAGATTCTGAAAGCCAACTCATTGGAATCCACGGGATTATACGAACCATCAATCAATTCGATCTTCACCCGTTCGATAGCTCCGCTGATCAGCGGTCCATCGTTCAAAGCATTCAAAGCCGCTTCCTCAATGGCCTTCCAATACTCCTGAGGGATTTGCTCCGGACTAACACTATTGACATAGATATTCCTCGCTTCATCGGGAAGCTCCGAGGGCTGCAGAGGAGATACTCTGAACTTGACCTGGGCAAAATTGCCTTTGCCATTCATATCTCGTACAAAAGTCTCTTCCACAACGACTTCTTTGGAGATGGTCTCTTTATAGGAAACTTGGGGATTACCCACATTGGCTGCCACGTTAAACTCCCGTTTTAGGCGGTCAACAATGATGTCCAGATGGAGCTCTCCCATCCCTGAAATCAAGGTCTGTCCAGAATCTTTATCAATATGTACTTTAAAAGTGGGATCTTCTTCTTCCAGACGTGCCAAGGCTTCTTTCAGGCTGTCCTGATCTGCCTTGGTCTTGGGTTCGATGGCTATCGAGATCACTGAATCCGGGAAGTGCATCTTGCTGAGATGAACCTCCGTCTTTCCATCGGTGATCGTATCTCCGGTGATCAGGAAGCGGGAACCAACTATAGCTCCAATATCACCTGCATGAAGGTTGTCCAGATCCACCTTTTTGCTGGCCATCATAGAAAGCATGCGGGATACCCTTTCACGCTTGCCATTGGTTTGGTTGATAAAACTCTCGCCTTTTTTGAGAATACCGGAGTATACCCGCACATAGACCAGCTTACCCACATACTTATCCACCTGAACCTTAAATGCCATGGCAACAAAGGGATTGGCTGTATCTGAGTGGATCAGGATAGTTTTTCCGCTATCGGGCTCTGCTCCTTCAATCGGAGGAATATCCAAAGGTGATGGCATATAGTCACAGATTGCATCCAACAGAGGTTGAACCCCTCGGTTCTTCAGTGAACTACCGCACAAGACAGGAATAAACTTCTCGGAGACAGTTCCCTTGCGAATGGCTCTCTTGATCACATCTTCCGGTATGGTCTCGCCTTCCAGGAAGAGCATCATGAGCTCATCATCGTATTCCGAGATGGCTTCCAAAAGCGTTTCCCGGCGTTCTTTGGCCTCATCCAGCAGTTTATCGGGAATGGGAGAAGCTTTGACTTCCTGCCCGTAAGTAAGAGGATCAAACTCCCAGGCCTTCATGGTGACCAGATCGATCACGCCCTGGAAATTATCCTCCCGGCCAATGGGCATATTGACCGGGACTGCATGGGGACTGAGCCGTTCATGTATCATCTGGATCACCCGGTCAAAATCTGCTCCGATCCTATCCATTTTGTTGATATAAGCCATTCTGGGGATGTGGTACCGGTCTGCTTGATGCCAAACCGTTTCAGATTGAGGTTCAACGCCTCCCACAGCGCAAAAGACGCCAATAGCCCCATCCAAAACCCTCAGACTGCGCTCCACCTCGGCCGTAAAATCCACATGCCCGGGTGTATCTATAATGTTGATCTTGTGTTCTTTCCAAAAACAGGACACAGTCGCGGATGTGATGGTAATTCCACGCTCACGTTCCTGTTCCATCCAATCCGTAAAAGCATTGCCATCATGGACTTCACCCATCTTGTGTAAAAAGCCTGTATAAAAGAGAATACGTTCTGTAGTAGTCGTCTTTCCGGCATCAATATGGGCCATGATGCCGATGTTTCTGATTCTTTCCAGTTTACTGTCTGGGTCACCTTTCATGATTATTATTCCTTTTGCTTAGCCGGGGGCGGTTTATCAATTTCAGGGTTTTTGATCTTCCTCACTAATCTTCAGATCATACCGGGGCATTATTTATGAAGGCTTTTCTTTGTCTACAAAAAAAGCTGAAGACGTACTCGAAAGACTGATTTATAAAAAGATCTGACCCTGAATTGACACTTCTCCCCCATCGCTTCCTAATACGATTCCTTAACCCATCCTTAACCTAGGTTAAGGAAAGGCTTATTCTGCATAAAGTTATGTGTAAGGGATAAAATCAGGGGAAATCAGGAATGCTCTATGAGTGATTGAACTGCCATAACCACAGGAAGTTCGCCTTGTTCGACCTCTTGCCTGGTCTTATCTACATGAAGTTTCCGAGCGGGATCGCTGAAGAACTTTGTCAACACGGCTTCGGTGAGCAAAGTATCAAACCAATTGGAAACCTGCTGACGGCGTCTGGCTTCAAATTGACCGCTCTTTTGGGTCTCATCTCTGAATCTCACTATCATCTGCCAGACTTCAGGGATGCCGGCTCCTGTGAGAGCTGAGCAGGTAAGTGCTTCCGTCTTCCATCCCGGAGTTATGGGTCGGAGATAATGCAGAACGTTGGCCAGTTCCGCTCTGGTTTGCTCCGCCCGAAGTTGGTTTGCACCATCTGCTTTATTCACCAGAATAAGGTCTGCCAGTTCCATGATCCCTTTCTTGATCCCCTGGAGCTCATCTCCTGCCCCGGAGATTTGCAGCAACAGGAAAAAATCCACCATGGAGCGAACCGTGGTTTCGGATTGACCCACACCCACAGTTTCCACAAGAACGACGTCATAACCCGCTGCTTCACAGAGAATAATGCTCTCTCTGGTCTTTCTGGCAACACCGCCTAAAACTCCCCCGCTGGGAGAGGGTCGGATAAAACTCTCAGGTAAGCAGGAGAGCTTTTCCATCCTGGTTTTATCGCCCAGGATGCTACCTTTTGAGAGGCTTGAGGAGGGATCTATGGCCAACACGGCCACCTTGAGCCCCTGCCCGATCAGCCAACTGCCAAATGCTTCTATAAAGGTGCTCTTCCCCGCTCCAGGAGTGCCGGTAACGGCTATGCGGATCGAAGCACCGGAGTAAGGCAGGAGCCGTTTTATCAGCTCCTGTCCTTGTCCGAAATGCTTGTTTGAATTGCTTTCTATCAGTGTGATGGCCTTGGAGAGCAGAGTCCGGTTTCCCTCCAGAACACCCTTGCAGAGCATGTCAAGATCATAAGACTTGCCTGCTCTGGAATGGGACATGGGCTTGGCTGTGAGTTCAGTGGCAGGTAAGACCCTGCTGGCAAACTCGCTGCCCGCATTCTCTGGAGTCCATTCCGGTTTTCTGCTTTTCACAAATCTCAGGCCTCGATACCGTGTTTCTTGAAGAGTTCTTCCATGATCTTGGTGGCAGCCTTGGGAAGCTGGGTTCCGGGGCCGAAGATAGCTGTAGCACCGTGCTCATAGAGGAATTCATAATCCTGGGCAGGAATCACACCCCCCACGATCACGAGAATATCCTCTCGGCCGAGCTTGCTCAGTTCTTCTATCAGAGTGGGAAGCAGAACTTTGTGTCCTGCTGCCAGGGAACTCATACCAATCACGTGAACATCGTTTTCCACTGCCTGACGAGCTGTCTCTGCAGGGGTCTGGAACAGAGGTCCTACGTCCACGTCGAAGCCCATGTCCGCATAAGCGGTGGAGACTACTTTGGCACCACGGTCGTGTCCATCCTGACCCATCTTGGCAATCATAATTCTGGGACGGCGTCCTTCTTCTTCGGCAAAACGATCGGTAAGACTGCGTACTGCTTCGATCTCATCCATATTTCTATACTCACTGCTGTAAACGTTGTTGATCAGTTTGATGCTGGCTTGGTGCCTGCCAAAGACGTGCTCCATAGCATCGGATATCTCACCCAGTGAAGCACGGTTGCGCGCTGCGATCACGGCAAGTTCCAAGAGATTGCCCTCACCGGTTTCGGCAGCTTTGGTTATTGCTAGAAGGCTGGCTTGGACGTCTGCTTCGTTACGTTCGGCTTTGAGTTTGGCAAGCCTGGCAAGCTGAGCCTCGCGTACTGCGCTGTTGTCTACTTCCAAAATCTCCATGGCTGCTTCTTGCTCTAGCCGATACTTATTGACGCCAAGTATTGTATCCGCACCGCTGTCGATCTTGGCTTGTCTGCGGGCAGAGGCTTCTTCGATACGCATCTTGGGAAGGCCCGTTTCGATAGCCTTGGCCATTCCACCCAGTTCTTCCACTTCCCGGATGTGATCCCAAGCTCTGTGCAAAAGCTGATCAGTGAGGCTTTCC
>JAKPXC010000104.1 GCA_029567705.1 Candidatus Cloacimonadota bacterium | reverse complement strand
TCTGATTGGATATGGGAAGATGGGCAAGATGATTGCCTCAATGGCCGAGGAGCATGATTGCAAAGTGGTCTCCATCATCGATCCTTCCGTACCCGGACAACATACCGGGATAGACTTGGTCTCCACCTCCAAGGCAGATGTCTGCATAGATTTCAGCCATCCCTCCGTGGTGATGGATAATATCCGCAATCTTTTGGCTCTACACAAGAATACAGTGGTAGGTACCACCGGCTGGCAGGAACATCTGGAGGAAGTGAAACAGCTTGCCACAGACAGCCATACCGGCTTTCTGTATGGTGCGAATTTCTCCATCGGAATGAACCTCTTTGGCCGGGTAGTGGATTACGCCGCTGCTCTCTTCGACAGCTTTGAAGCCTACGATGTCTATGGCTTTGAAATGCATCACAACCAAAAGGCGGATAGCCCCTCCGGCACTGCTTTGGAGCTGGCAAACCGGGTTTTGGCCAAGAGCAGCAGGAAAACGACAGTGCTGTGGGATAAATGTGATCGCAAGATCAAGCCTGAAGAACTGCACTTTGCCAGCCTGAGAGCCGGAGCTATGCCGGGCACTCACAAGATAGGCTTTGATTCCGAGGCCGATAGCGTGGAACTCTCACATCAGATCCGTAACCGCAGCAGTCTGGCTCTGGGTGCAATTCTGGCAGCCAAGTGGCTGGCTGGCAAACAAGGTTTTTACAGCTTCAACGAAATGATAGATGAGATCCTATGCAAATAGAATTTCTCAAGATGCAGGCTCAGGGCAATGACTTCATTATTCTGGAAGGGCTAACCGAAGCGTCCCGGGATCTGGATTTTCCGGCTTTGGCACAAGCTGTCTGCCAGCGGAGATTTGGCTTTGGCGCAGACGGTTTGGTGCTGATCCTGCCTTCCGAAGAAGCTCGCGCCAGAATGGTGATCTATAATAGCGATGGCTCCCGTGCTGAGATGTGCGGCTCGGCCCTGCGCTGCCTAACGCAGCGGCTTTATGATCCCAAGTCCTCTGCCAGTTTCAGGATAGCCACAGATTCCGGTATCAAGGAAGTGGAGATGCTGGAACAGAATGGAGCTTTGGTGCCCAAAGTAAATCTAGGCAAGCCGGTAATCAAGAATCTGAAGCTGCAGGTGGAGCAATTCACCGGCAGTCTGGTAAATATCGGGAATCCGCATTTTGTGATCTTTAAAGATGAGTTACAGGACAACCCTCATCTCTTGTGGGGAAGCCTTTTGGAGCATCACAGCACTTTTGAGAAATCTGTAAACGTCCATTTTGCCCAGGTTATCACTCCCCGGCAGATTGTGATGAAGATCTGGGAAAACGCCGTGGGTGAGACTTTTGCCTGCGGCACCGGAGCGGCTTCAACGGTTTGTGCCGGCAGGGCTTTGGGGCTTCTGGAAGATCAGGTAGTCGTGGAGATGCCGGGCGGAACAGTGCAGATAAGCTGCGATTCCACGGGAGATTATTATCTGATCGGGCCTGTGAGCTTCACCGGCAGGGGCGTGTATCAGTGGAAAGTCTGAGCCTCTATCTAAAGGAGCTTCGTGAGAAAAAAGGCATAAGCCTGGATAAAATCCGGGAAGATTTGCTGATTCCTGCCGAAAAGATCCTGCAGATGGAAGCCGGAGATTGGGAAGCCTTGGGAGAATATGGCATCCGCAAAGCCATGGTCTATAATTATGCCCGGTATCTTGAAGCAGATATCTATGCTGTGATGACGGAGTTTGATCTCATCTACCCTCCCGAGAACCAGGCTGCTCCCACGATGATCTCTGTCCCCAAAGAGAAACGCATCATGCTCTCCACAAATTTTATCTGGATGGTAGTGATCTCAGTGATCGTGATCATCTTGGGCTCCATCATCTTTGTGGCATATAAGAACGGCTTTCTGGAAAGTCCCCAGCTCTTTAGCAAGGATGATAAGGACAGCACCGAGGTGGCAGCAGAGATCCCAGAAGAGATCGAGCCGGCTGTGCCGGACAGCACCCGCACCAGAATGTTGGAATTGACTCAGATGCTGAAACCCAATCCGCAAACGGAAGAAGAAAAGCAGGAAAGCCACAAGCAAGAGATTATCTCAGACAACACGGACTATATGGGTAAGTTCTTGGGAGATAACCCCATGAACGTTGATATACATTAGAAGATTGAGCAGCAAGGTCATTACCGTGTTTGCAGTAAAGGGCTGTTATGCTGCCATAAATAAGGAATTATGAAACAAGAACTGATCAGAAACTTCTGCATTATTGCACACATAGACCATGGAAAATCCACCCTGGCCGATAGATTTCTGGAGCATACTCATGTGATCGACGTGAATGCTCAGACCGCTCAGATCCTGGATACTATGGACCTCGAAAGAGAAAAGGGCATCACCATTAAGTCCCATGCCGTGAGGATGGTACACAATTACAAAGGACAGGATTATACTCTGAACCTGATCGATACTCCCGGTCACGTGGATTTCTCTTATGAGGTCTCACGCGCCCTGGCTTCCTGCGAGGGAGCTATCCTTCTGGTGGATGCTTCTCAGGGCATAGAAGCGCAGACCATGAGCAACCTCTATCTAGCTCTGGAAAACAACCTGGAAATCCTGCCTGTGATGAATAAGATCGATCTTCCCAAAGCGGATATTGAAGGTACCGAGCATGATCTGATGGAGATAATAGGCTGCGCCAAGGAGGATATCCTGCGTGTAAGTGCCAAGGCAGGAACCGGAATTGGAGAGCTTCTGGACGCCGTGGTGGAATTGCTGCCACCTCCCGAAGGTGAAGCTGAAGCTCCTGTGCAGGCTTTGATCTTTGATTCCTACTTCGATATGTACCGGGGTGTGGTGATCCTGGTGAGAGTCTTTGACGGAACCCTTAACAAAGGCGATAAGATCAGGCTGATGTCCAATGGCAAGGAATATGATATTGAAGAGATCGGCTATCTGGGCTTGAAGTTCCAGGCTCAGACGGTATTGCATACCGGAGAAGCAGGATACATCATAGCCAACATCAAGGAAGTGGCCGATGCCCGGGTGGGCGATACCATCACTTTGGCCAAAGGTGGTTGCAGCTCCGCTCTGCCGGGATTTCAAGAACCCAAACCTATGGTCTATAGCGGTATCTTCCCCATCAATGGAGAGGATTATGAGAATCTGGTGGAATCCATCGCCAAGCTCAAGCTCAATGATGCTTCCCTGGTATATGAAAAAGAAAGCTCTCTGGCTTTGGGTTACGGCTTCCGCTGTGGTTTTCTGGGCATGCTGCATCTGGAAATCATCAAGGAACGTCTCTACCGTGAATATAATATCCCCATCATTGCCACCACTCCCAGCGTGCGCTTCATTATCAGGCTCAAGAATGGTAAGGATGTCACGGTTTACAACCCCATAGACTTCCCTGATCCCAGCACTATTGATTATGTGATGGAACCAGTGATGGAAACCGAGATCATCGTTCCTACCGACTACATCGGCAATATCATGAAGCTGGCGCAGGAACGCCGGGGGATTCAAAAGAACATTCAATACATCGACGAGAAACGGGTGGCTCTGCATTACGAACTTCCGCTCATTGAGATTATCTTTGATTTTTACGACAAGCTCAAGACCGTGAGCCGTGGTTATGCCTCGTTGGATTATCATTTCCTGGAGAACCGCGTCTCCAATGTGGTCAAGGTGGATATCCTGATCAATGGAGAAAAGGTTGATGCCATGAGCTTCATCTGTCACGCCGATAAATCCCACAACTGGGGAAAAAGCGTTACCAACACCCTTTCCGAGGTGATTCCCAGGCACATGTTCAAGATTGCTCTCCAAGCTTCCATTGGAGCCAAGATCATCGCCCGCAGCACCATTAATGCCATGCGCAAGGATGTGCTGGCCAAGTGTTATGGCGGAGACGTTTCCCGTAAACGCAAGCTTCTGGATAAGCAGAAGGAAGGCAAAAAGAAGATGAAAGAGATCGGTAATGTCACTGTGCCTCAGGAAGCCTTCCTGGCAGTCTTGAAGGCGGATAGAGAATAGCTTCTCCGATGCGTTACCTGCTGGTTTCTTTACTGCTCAGCCTATGTATTCCATTGCTGAGCAGTTTTGTTTTGGAGTCTGTGGATATAGCTCTGGATTTTGATCCCCGCATAGCCGAAGCAGAGCTTCAGGAAGCTTGTGGCCTGAATCCAGGCTCCTCGCTGGAGATGGAGGAGATACAGGAAGCAGGTTTGCGTCTGAGAGACTTTCTCCAGAGCCGTGGCTTCTACTACGTACAGGTAAGCCCTCCTGAGATAATCCCCCAAGGAGAGAACCGTGTTGCCCTGAGCTACCAGGTCAGCAGATTGGTTGATACCGGCCAAATCCGTCTCAGCTTCACAGGGAACCGCTATTTCAGCCTTGCCCGTCTGCAGGACTACCTGTTGTTTTCGGATACAGAGGATTTGGAGCGCATCCCGTATCTGATAAACCGAATCGTCAGTCTGTACAATGACCGTTCCTATTTCTTTGCCAGTGCCAGTCTGGATTCCCTGATCGTGGAAGAAACTCAAGACCCGGCATTAAGAGCCGTGATCAGGATTGATGAAGGCCCCCTTTTTCGTTTGCAGCAGATCGTCTGCGAGGGGAATCTACACACCAAGGAGAGCACCTTGATAAGAATCTCCGGTCTTCAGCAGATGAGATCAATCAATCCCGCTGCCCTGCAGGAAGCCTCTCAGAGGATCAAAGAGAAGAGCTTCATTGAGGAGTGTGAGATTCTGCCACTGGACGCCTCCCGCCTGCTGATCAGAGTGAGAGAAGGCAAGATGACATATCTGGAAGGAGTGGCCGGATTTAACAGAATAGGCGGTAAAACCGAACTGAATGGGTTACTCGATCTAAGGTTTCAGAATCTTTGGGGTTCAGATAGAAGTATAGGTCTCTTTTGGAAGAATATACCGGAACTCAGCAGTGCTCTGGAGCTATCCTACCATGAATCAGGCCCTTCTGCTTATCCAATTGCCGGTGATATTCAGTTGAGCCGATCCAGCCAGGACAGCACTTGGATAAAGAGCCGGCTTCTGAGCGATGTCTATTACTACAACAGGCAGCACAGACTTGGTTTGGAGTTCCTGCTTGAGAGCATTGGCCCTGGTTCCCGCCGTCCCATACTGGTGGAAAGACGCTCAAGCAGGAGCCTGGGAATGTTCTGGGCTTACAGAAACCTGGATAACTTCATGAATCCTTCCAGGGGGATGGATACAGAGCTGCGCTACCGTTTCTACCTGGGTGCTGCCGAAGACGAGCCCGGGAGCGCATTGGAAGCTTTCACCCGGCACTACATCCCGCTCTCCCGGCATTGGGTGGGAGCTTTGAGCGTGAATCTTAAAAGCCTGGATCGGGATCCCGGAAACTCTCTGTCCTATTTCAGGATGGGAGGCTTCAAAACACTGAGGGGCTATCGGGAGGATACCATCTCAGGATGGGGATTGCTCTGGAGCAATGCCGAGCTGCGTTACCGTCTCACAGAGGATTCCCGGCTTTATCTCTTCTATGACCACGGGATCCAAATGACTGAGCAGGAACAAACAAATTATCGTCTTTTTTCCTTGGGAATGGGTCTCTCATATCGTACCAGAATCGGCATTTTGAGGCTGGATTACGCTCTTGGATACAAGGATAAGAATATGTGGGACTTTGGTTTGGGCATCATTCATCTGGGGCTGGATGCAGCTTTCTAAAAAAAAAGCTTGCCAAAATTAGGGAGCCCTATAAATGTAGCCGTATTCATTACAGTACATAGTTGTGAGTAAGGACTGTGTGAAGATCTGATAAGGGTTTCGGCTCTATGAAGGTCTTCAAACGAACAACAAGCCGCCGGACTATTCCGGTACAAAACCAAAAAAACAAAACCAAAAAAAATATGGATTTCACTTATGGAGGAATCAATGAAAAAAGTTCTTTTACTTAGCCTTCTCGCTATGATGCTCATCAGCATGTTCGTGCTTGCAGCCTGCGGTCCCAAGGAAACTGTCGAAGAGACAACAACCGAAGAAACCACAGTCGAAGAAGTTCCCGCTGTTGTCGATACACCCGCGGTTGCCCCTGCCGAGACCCCTGCTCCTGCAGTCACTCAGTAAGCTAATTTGCTGTTAATCAACTAGCGCAGTCCTTAATAAAAACGGGTATCCACGGATACCCGTTTTTTTTGCCTTCACTTCCCCCCACAACTACAAACAATTTGACACAATCCGGGCTTATGATTATCTAGTATACAAGTATTTAAGGAGAAATGTATGACTAAGATAAAGCTAAGCCGGGACTTCATCCACAAACTTCCCAAAACTGATCTGCACGTTCATCTGGACGGCTCCGTCCGTGTGAATACCATCCTCGAACTTGCCAAAGAACATAAGATCAAGCTTCCCACCACAGACCCGGAAGAGCTTCGCAAGCTGATAGTTTGCGGAGAGCATACCACCAGCCTGGAAGACTACCTCAGAGGTTTTCACATTGTCAACCTGGTGCTACAAAACAAGGAAGGCCTGCGCCGGGCTGCTTATGAGCTTGCTGAAGATGCTTCCAGGGAAAACGTTCGCTACATGGAAGTGCGTTATTCCCCAATTCTGCACACCAATGAAGGGCTGAAGCTCACAGAGATATCCCAAGCTGTGATAGATGGACTCAAACACGCTGAACGGGACTTCCCCATCAAGACCGGCGTTATCATCTGCGGTATTAGAAACATGGATCCCACTACCTCACTGAAGCTGGCAGAACTGGCTATTGCCTTCAAGAACAAAGGTGTGATTGGTTTTGACCTCGCCGGAGGCGAATACAACCATCCCGCCAAAGATCACAAGGAAGCTTTCGACCTGGCTCTGAAAAACAATCTCAATATCACCATCCACGCCGGTGAAGCCTATGGCCCCGAAAGCATCCACCAAGCCTTGCACTATTGCGGTACTCACCGCATCGGTCATGGCACCAGACTGGTGGAAGATGGTGATCTGCTGAACTATGTGAACGACCATCGCATCCCTCTGGAGATCTGCATTAAGAGTAATTTCCATACCAAGGCTGTCAAAGATATCCAAAGCCACCCCATCGATTTCTACATAGATTACGGCCTTAGGGTCACTATCAATACAGATAACCGCACCATCAGCGATACAACCGTCACCGATGAGTATATGCTGGCGATTCAGGAACTGGGCTTAAGCTATCCCACTATCAAAAACGTGATCCTGAACGGCTTTAAAAGTGCATTTATCCCTTATAAAGAAAGAGCCCGTCTGGTTAATGAAGTCCTGAAAGAATTCGACGAGATCGAAGAAACAGAGCTCAAGACTGTCGTTAAAGTAAAGGAAGCTCTCTAATCCCATTATGAAAGAAAGACTACAGCACGAAATAGAACTGGCAGCCGAACTGGCTGCCCGCCTGGCCAGAGATGACTCTTTGCTCACTGAGATTGAATCTGTAGTAAAGCAGATCACCAGAGTCTTTACCCAGAAGAATAAGCTGATAATCTTTGGTAACGGCGGCTCCATGGCGGACGCCATGCACTTTGCCGAAGAGCTAACCGGAAGATACAAGCAAAACCGTCCAGCCCTTCCCGCTATTGCCCTCTCCGATCCCGCCTTCCTCACCTGCGCTGCCAATGATTTCGGTTACGAGGAAGTCTTTGCCCGGGGCGTCGAGGCCTACTGCCTCCCCGGAGATATGGTCATTGGCATCTCCACCAGCGGAAACTCCATCAATGTGATCAAAGCCATGCAGAAAGCCCAGGAATTGGGAGCTTTCACCCTGGTGTTTCTGGGTAATCAGGGAGGCAAGCTCAAAGATAGCTGCGATTACCAAATCATCATCCCTGAAGAGAAGACTTCCCGCATCCAGGAGATGCAGATGATGATCCTCCACCTCATTATAGAACTGGTGGAAAAAGAGCTATTCCAGCTCTGAGATTATCCCGGATTTGTGGTTGACAAAGAGTCCAGCCTTTCAAGACATGGACTTATTAGAATATACATAGCCCGTTTAAGGAGTATAAACCATGATTTACACAACCGACAAGATCGCCAGGATACCCTACAAATATCTCCCTGAAGACTTTGCGGTGGACAATTGGGAAAGAGTGAAAGAAGTGTTCGATTCCATCTGTGCCAAGGTTCCACAATCCAAAGATGAGCTTCTGGATTCCCTCTATCGCTATTCAGAGATCTCCAAAGCCCTCTCGGACGAACTTTCCTGGAAATACGTGCACATGACTGTTCATGCGGACGACGATTCTTATGCCCAAGCTTACAACGACTTTTATGCCAATATATATGCCCAGACTGAGCCTCTCCGCTTCAAGTTCAAAGAACTATATTACCAAAGCCCGGCCAAAGATGAGCTTGATCCCAAAGCCTTCTCCCACCTCAACCGCATTATCTCGAATGAGATAGAGCTGTATCGGGAGAAGAACATCCCTCTCAGGATTCAGGAATCTGAGCTGGCCAATAAATACGGCGCTGTGGTAGGAAGCCTGACAACTATGTTCGATGGCGAAGAACGCACCATCTCCCAGCTCAGCGTCTTTCTCAAAGACCCCAACCGCGGGAAGCGCGAAGCCGCCTGGCACAAGATCTTTGAGCTCTATAACAGCAAGAAGAACTATCTGGACAGTCTCTTCGACGAACTTAAGGAGATCAGGGTTCAGATCGCCCTGAACGCCGGATATCCGAACTACCGGGATTATATGCATGCCGAGATGGGACGTTTCTCCTACAGTCCAAGCGACCTCTACGATTTCCACCAGGCTGTGGAGAATGTGATAATCCCCTTTGTGAAAGAGCTGGATGAGCACCGCCGCAATGTGCTGAAACTGGATGTTCTGCGCCCCTGGGATGTTTCCGTCGATCTGGATGGCCGAGTTTTGAAGCCCTTTAAGACCACCGATGAGTTCATCGAGAAATGCGTGAAGGTGCTGGGCAAGGTGAATCCCGAATATGGCAAACAGCTTGAGATGATGGCAAACACCGGTCTCTTGGATCTGGAAAACCGCAAGGGCAAAGCACCCGGGGGATACAACACCGGCATCAACGCCCTGGGCAGCAGCTTTATCTTTATGAACCATGTGAAACAGCATAATGATGTGGTCACTCTGCTCCATGAAGCAGGCCACGCCATGCACTCACAAGCCGCAGCTCCCATCCCGATCGCTCCCTATCTGGACACCCCTTCCGAAGTGGCAGAACTGGCTTCCATGACCATGGAACTACTCACCATGGACTATTGGGACGAGTTTTACAAGAAGCCTGAAGACCTCAAGAAAGCCAAAAGAGACCAATTGGAAGGAGCTCTCAGCTTCCTACCCTGGTGTATGATAGTTGATGCCTTCCAGCATTGGGCTTATCTCAATCCTGAACACAGCGTTACCGAGCGTGACCAAGCTTACCTGGACATCCACAAAAGATTCTCCACCATAATCGATTGGAGCGACCTGGAACCCCAGCGTAAGCTGGGCTGGATGAAGCAATTGCACATCTTTGAAGTACCTTTCTACTACATAGAATATGGCATGGCTCAGCTTGGTGCCCTCTCCATCTTTATGAACTATCGCAAAGATAAAGCCATGGCGCTGAAGCAGTATCAAACCTTCCTGGATCTGGGTTACAGCGTTCCTGTGAGCGAGATTTACGAAGCCGCCGGCATCAAGTTTGACTTCACCGAAGCCAGAATCCGCGAATTGGTAGATTTCGTTAAGTCTGAACTCCAAGCTCTTGACAACTGATGATCTCCGTCTTTTCCACCAGCCATGAAGCCCCCTTCAATATAGCCACCGAGGAGTATCTGCTCCGGCAATGTCCTCATGAGGCTTTTCTGCTTTATATCAACCAACCCTCCATCATTGTGGGGATGCACCAGAACAGCATAGCCGAGATCAATCAGGATTATGTGCGAAAGCACCAGATCCCCGTGGTGCGCAGACTTACCGGCGGAGGCACGGTGTTTCACGATCTGGGCAACCTTAATTTCAGCTTCATCATGGATTCCAAAGGCGATTCCCCCTGGAACTTCCAACGCTATACCGCTCCCATTCTCGAAGTGCTTCACGATCTTGGCGTTCATGCTGAGCTTCGGGGACGTAACGACCTGGTAATTGATGGCCTGAAGTTCTCTGGAAATGCCAAACTGGTGGAAAACGGACGTATCCTGCAGCATGGAACCATTCTATACAGCTCCCGCTTGATAGATCTCTCCGCTGCACTCAAAGTGAATCCTCTCAAGTTTAACGATAAAGCCGTTAAATCTGTCCGCGCCAGGGTAACAAACGTCACCGAGCACCTGGCAGAGCCGCTCTCTCTGGAGCGCTTTGTGGAACTGGTGCGCAGCAAAGTGCACAGCCTTTATCCCGAGATTACCGAGCATGTCCTCAGTGTGGAAGAGCTGAAGATCATCCGGGATTTGTGTGAAAACAAATACAAAAGCTGGGATTGGAACTACGGCCAATCTCCCAAATACAATTTTTCCCATGCCATCCGCACGACTGCAGGGACCATCGAAGCTTATCTGGATATCCAGAAAGGCCGGGTGGAGGAGATCAGGATCTTTGGCGATTTCTTCTCCAATCTGGAGCTTAGCTTCTTTGAGAATGCCCTGAAGAATACGCCGCATGAGCGAAACGCCATCCTCGAAAAGCTACAGACACTCGAACTTGACCAATTCTTTGGAAAGGTAAACGCAGAGGAACTTCTGGAGCTATTCTTCTAGAGCGGAGGGTCAGCGCTGCCGCTGCCGCAGGCAAGTGATCAGTGATCAGTGAACAGAGCTTCGCTGCTGTCGCAACCACTGATTGAAGTCCAATCCGGCTGCATAGTATGTTGTATACGTGTAGTAGATAGCCAGTTTGTACTCCAAAAGATCTCGAGGCATCAGCCCTCGTCACTCCCTCATTTCTCCCCGACTCTTCGCCGTGTCTTGCAGGACTCTTCCCGAACACTTTGCTCGGGAAGAGTCCTGCAAGACACGGCGAAGAGTCGGCGACGCATGAGAGGGAAACAAGCGGGATATTTTCTCTGGTTTACCATAAAAGACGCAGCCAGGGCTTGAGCCACAGCTCCTGTTTAATCCGTCTGTGGCTTTGTTCCAGAGGCTGTCTTTGCCACAACACACTGCCGGGGTGATTGTCCCGTCTGCTGTATCTGGTTCCCAGGATCAGTTCCAAACCCTCTGTCTTGGTTAAGGCTGCCAGTTTATCCGGGCTGCACTGCCTGCCATAGGGTAGTGAGAAATAGGGCTGCACAGGCAGATTCAGAGCTTCCAGCGCTTCCCGGTTCTGCCGGATCTCTATCTGCATCTCTTCAAAGGACAAACGGCTAAAATCCGCATGACTGTGGCTGTGCAGAGCAATCTCCACTCCCGCATCACTCAATTCCCGGAGCTGCTCCGCAGTGAGGAAAGGCTTGTGTTGCTTCAAATATTCTACTTGGCTTTGGGGACAGAACCGCTCCCAGAGCAGATCAACCAGCTCGTCTTTTCGGTGGTTTACTACCTGGAATACTCTGCTTGAAGGATTGGAGGCAGCAGGCAAGCTAAATTCATCAGCCAGGCTTGCAACATAGCTCTCAAAGGCTTCCGGAGTGGTGGAGTTCTTCGCCACTTGCAGCTTGTGATTCCAGGCTAAGGCATGGTTGTTCGTGCATTTACCTATCAGGAAGAGACAGAGTGGGATATTATGCTTCTGCAAGAGAGGATAAAGCCGGTGGTAGTTGCAGGCGAAACCATCGTCAGAGCTTAAGGTTACGCTTCTCCCGGTTCGTGATTGCAGTGCCTCTGCCAAGCTGGTAAAGCGGTATCCGCGTTTGATCATGCTCAGCAGCACTTCTTCCAGAAGTTCCTCGCTGATCCCATTGGGATAAAAGCTACGCTGCTCCTCCCCTACCCTGTGCAGGTAAAGCACCCGGTGGGAAGCGGGCAGCAGGACTGTGCTGAGGCTGTTATTTCTCATCTGAAGTTCTTGGGGAAGTATCGCTCACTGTATTCTGGAAAACGGAAAGGGGATAAATGACTAAAAGCATAAATTAAAAGGAATTCCTGACCACGCGGAAGCCGACATTGCTGCCGTTGACGGTAGTGCAGTTGCTACCCCGGGTGGAGACGGTACAGGTGACTGCATCATAGTCCCAATCACCCCCACGAAGCACACGGTAAGACCCACTATCTACTCCTTTCGGATTCGTCTGAGTTCCGGATAAGTAGTAGTCTAAAATATCCCAACACCACTCCCAAACATTCCCACTCATATCATAAATACCAAGCTCATTAGCTTGCTTAGTCCCAACTTCATGACTACGGGAGCGGGAGTTTTCGCTATACCAAGCAACATCCCCAATTGTGTTGCTTCCACTATAGCTGTAGTTATGAGTAAGTTTACCACCCCGGGCAGCAAACTCCCATTCTGCTTCTGTAGGAAGTCGATAGCCATTGGCAGTCCATGAGCAAGTCACCAGAGTATGGTTATTATCATCCTCATCCCATCCGGAAGGCCAGGAATCGGGATCTGTTCCATAGTTGCCATAGCGGTAACAAGGAGTAAGCCCCTCCCGTATGCTCCTGCGATTACAGTATTCTATGGCGTCATACCACGATACTCTTTCCACAGGACGATTCAATTTTCCACGAAAGTGTGATGGGTTGGTTCCCATCACAGTTTGATACTCAGCTTGACTTAGTTCATACTGATGGATGTAAAATGAGGAAATCCATACATCTGACCTTCCGTTATTAAAACTGCCACCCTCAACATAGATATAACCTTTCGTGTCCTGAGCATCAGCCATGAAACGAACTGGTCCGGGCATACTACCGGTCTCCATAAGCTGATCCCAGGTGGCAAAAACCTTAGAGCCACCCTGGACTCTTCTCAATTTACCACCAAGCAGTTCAATTCTCTGCCAATTGCCCTCATCCAATCTCCAATAAATCGTGATGTCCCAGGGACCACCTGCAGGCGCAGTCGTTTCGAACTCCCATATTCCGTTAACAAGCCTGGCATCAACACTTAGTGGCGGTATATCACTAATTCGAGTAACACCTACTGGAAGCTCAGGAGTAATCGGCCCCGTATTAGCATTGTTCTGAGAACAAGCCATACCAGGAAGAATCAGGCAGGCTACGATAAATAGTGCATATATATCACACATAAGGCTCTTCATAAAGCTATCTACCTCGATACCTAATCTCGAGAATCATTTACTTTTGTCTGAATCCTGAAGAGTATAATGGACAAAAAGCCGAATTCAACGGGATTTCCTTGCTATGCGAAA
>JAKPXC010000096.1 GCA_029567705.1 Candidatus Cloacimonadota bacterium | reverse complement strand
GAGAATTTCAGGATATTGGGGATGTCCACATCGATAAAATCTGTCACACCGCCGATAATAACCCTGTCCAAGGCGTTATTGCCCAGAGCACCTCCCATGATCAAGCCAAAGGCGATGACCTGGAGGCGGTGAGTATTGTTGTATAAGAGATAAATCATCATGGCCACTGCCAGCAGGGCTGCTCCCACAAAGAAGAAGCGGTTGAAGATATCCGAGCCCAAAGACAGGCCGAAGGCTGCACCTTTATTGGTGACGTGGGTGAGCAGGAAGGTATCTCCGAAGAGATTGGGGAGGATGGGGATAGACTCATGCAGATCGAGATTGAGCCGTACCAATATCTTGGTGAGCTGATCAAGAATGACCACCTGAACCATAATGATGAAGGCGGGGATGGGGTTTGAGCGGGTGGAAGGCATGCTATCTTCTCTGTTTCCTCTTTTTATCTTCCATTCGCACAGTGCAATCAAAGCAGTTTGAGACATATGGAATAGCATCGAGACGGGCGGGCTGGATATTCTCTCCGCAGATCTCGCAGATGCCAAAGGTGCCGTCGTATATGCGTTTCAGAGCGTCGTTGAGCAGGCGTATCTTCTCCCGTTCCTGCTCCATCATCATGACTGTATGTTCCATTAGGTTTGTATCTGAGCCCTGATCGGCTTGGTGGAAGGCGTAGGAAGAGAGGTCTCCGCTGCTTTCGCGGGCTCCAATGGACTGATCCCGGTTGATATTGTCAACATAGGCCATGCTTTCTTTCAGCTCGGCTTTGATGACTTCTTCATAATGCTTCAACTGCTCGGGGCTAAACTTTGTGCCTGGCATCTCAGCTCCTTCTATCTAGTCTTTTTACAAGTATTCAATTATTATTCTCCTGCTGTAGCTGTCAATCTAAAAAACAACAGCAGCGATAAAGCTTTCCAAGAGCTTGCGCAAGTCTTTCCCAGCCTTACCGGCATGCTCACGAATCTCGGCTTGAGAATGGGCCAGATTGTGAAAGAGATTGCTGTAATTGGTCACAATGGAGAAGCCCAGCACCTTCAAGCCGGCATGGCGGGCAGCGATTACTTCCGGAACTGTGGACATGCCCACCAGATCTGCTCCGATAGATGCAAAAAAGCTGCATTCCGCCTTGGTTTCCAGGCTTGGCCCGGTCACTCCGATATAGACGCCTTCCGAGAGCTTTGTGCCTTGCTCTGCAGCAAGCTTGCGGCAGAGAGTCCGGTAGGCCGGATCAAACTGCTCGTTCATAGAAGGAAAGCGTTCGCCCAGGCTCTCGTCGTTATGCCCGATCAGGGGATTGGTGCCCATGAAGTTGATATGGTCTGTTATCATGACGATCCGGCCGGGAGGAAGCTCTTCTCTGAGGCTGCCGGCGGCATTGGTCACGATCAGGCTTTTGATGCCCAAAGCTGCCAGCACCCGAGTGGGAAAGACCACGCTTTCCATGGGATAGCCTTCATAAAAATGAAAGCGTCCCTGCAGCACCAGCACTGGTTTTCCGGAGATCTCGCAGAGGCTTAAGACTCCCCGGTGAGAAGGAGCTGTGCTGCTCACAAAGCCCGGGATCTGAGAGTATTCCATTGACCACAGGCTGGGATAGTGATCTGTGAGATCGCTCAGTCCCGTGCCCAGAATGATCGCCACTTGGGGAGGGACAGGCAGTCTCTCTTTCAGCCAGTTAGCAGTGTCATGATAGCTCATTTAGCCTCACTTCTGGGATGGATTGGGTTCTGAGGGTTGCCCGATCTGGGGCTGAATCTCTTCTTTGATGCGTTTGAATTCGCTATCCAGCATCTGTTCGGCATCCTTGGTGAGCAGGGGGTCTTTGCCGATGCGATCCATAAAGGTCTGAAGCTCCACCCGGAACTGCATGAGGAACTGGCGTTTCTGTTCCTTGAGGTGCATGTATTGGTGATCCAACACATTCAGATACTGCTTGGTTTCCTGGATCACACGCTTGGCTTTGAGCTCAGCTTCGTGAATGATGTTTTCGGCTTCCTT
>JAKPXC010000085.1 GCA_029567705.1 Candidatus Cloacimonadota bacterium | reverse complement strand
GGGAGACCGAAGAAGGTGCTCTCAAACGTCAGCACCCGGGGAGCCATGGGAGAACTGCAATTGGAAAACCTCATCTCGCAGCTCCTGAGCCCGGAGCAGTATGAACGGCAGTTCAAGCCTCGTCCCCGCAGCTCAGAAGTGGTGGAATTCGCCATTCGCCTTCCTGGAAAAGACGAGACCGAGAAGCCCGTCTATCTGCCTGTGGATTCAAAGTTTCCTCTGGAGGATTACCACAGTCTCTGTACTGCTTATGAAGCCGGTGATCCTGCTGCGATTGATCACTATCGTAAAGCTCTCTATCAAAGCGTGAAGAAGTCTGCCCGTGATATCCGGGATAAATACATCAATCCTCCCCACACCACGGATTTTGCCCTGCTCTTCCTCCCGATAGAAGGTCTCTTTGCCGAAGCCCTGAGAGAACCCGCTCTCTTTGAGACAGTTCAGCGTGAGATGCACGTGATCATCACCGGACCCACCACCCTGGCCGCCATTCTGAACAGCCTGCAATTGGGCTTCCGCAGCCTGGCTATCGAGAAACGCTCCAGCGAAGTCTGGCGCATTCTGGGCGCAGTGAAGACGGAATTCGGCAAGTTCGGCGGATATCTGGAGAAGACCAAACGCAAGATCGAGGAAGCACACAAAAGCCTGGATGAAGCCACCGACCGCACCCGGCATATCGAGCGCCGCCTGAAGAACGTGCAGGAGCTACCCGGCGCAGAGACTCCAGAGCTGCTGGAATTAACCGAACCGACGGAGGAATAGAGCTTTCCCATTACCACCAGATCAGGAGTTCCATACCCCGGTTTAAACCTTGCTTATCGCTTAGTAATATAGTGCCTTATCTACACTTCTCTGCCCCCTATGCCATAGCTTAAGGCAGGATAAACCTTTCCTTAACGAAGGTTAAGGATGGGTTAAGGAATCGTATCAGGAAGCTATAGGCAAGCACTCTTGTTACTGGTTACTCGTTACTTCCAATTAAGCGACAAGATGTCGCTTCCACTATCTGTTCACTGATCTCTGTTCACTGTTCACTTAAAATGTGAATTCCACTCCAAAGGTGAGCTTCTTGATGGTTTCTTCCTTGGTATTGATCTGGCCGTCGTTGTTCAGATCGTGATAGTGCTCGCTGTATCTGCCCACCAGATTGGCATTTTGGGCTATCCGGTAATGCAGGCTGCCGGTGACCTCTGCTCCGGGAGTGCGAAGCTTGGTGAAATTGATGTAGGGAAGGTTCTTTTGAGCGTAGGACAGATTGGCCTCTTCCAGATTGCGGATAAAGCTGGGATAGACGGATATCTGCCCCAATAGAGACTTCCCGGTGCTCAGGTTTTCGCCGTACATATCCTGATAACTGGCGGTGAGGCTGGCCACATGGGGCAAATCCGCCACCAGGCTGCCATACCAACCCACGGCTGCTTTGGCGTTTTGAAGGGTTTCATCTTTGCTGCGCATATAATACAATCTCTGCCCGGTGACAGGATCCGTATCGCAATAGTAATAGGCGCGTTGGTCATCGTAAAGATTATCAAAGTATCCCGGCAGGAAGCCATCCGTGTAGCGGCGCAGTTCCAGATTGGCATGCAGAATCCAGAACTTTGCTCCAAATCCCGGAAGCACCAAGCCCTGTCCATGACCTTCGATAAAAGCAAGCTCGGCGTAGTTATAGAGCTGGAAATCCTCATCATCATAGAGAGAGACCCGGTAATCCACGCTATAGGTGCGGATCTGGCGTGTATCCGTGTAGCGGGTGAGGATATCCTGCACGATATCTGTATCCAGATTGTAACCTTGACCGCCGATTCCCGGATAAACCGTTTCCACATAAGGATTCAAAGCCGGGCTATCGAGGCTGTTGTCGCCATCGATGTCTATATCAATCTCATCTGCCACGCCATCGTCATCCGAATCTTCCGTGTAATCGGCATTCCCCGGGAAGCTGTCGTAAACGTCCGGAACTCCATCACCGTCTCTATCCCGGTATTTTCCCCACTGATTTCTATCCACCACCACATTTGCGCCCAGGGTAAGAGTCTTCAGCACGGGGAGGTTGGAAACTGAAAGCGGCTTGATCTGAAGCCGTCCCGCCAGGATCTCATTCTCCACCACGTTGTGGGTAAAGAACTCGGCTCCCAGGCCCATCATGGAGGTGTTTATACCCACAAAGGCACCGGTATTGCGAACCGTGGGATAGAGCAATGTGTTGCTATAGCGGTTCATCAGGAGCCCCTGGCCGAGGCTGTAGTTATCTATATTGATGATCTTGAAGTAGAGAGGATCATTCCGGCCGGCAAAGCGGAAGTAATAGAGCTTTCCCCAGAGGTCGCGCAGTTCATTCCAATCTTCTGTGCGGACGTTGCCTTCGGCATCCACCAGGAAGTCCAAATCCAAGCAGACGTAGAACTTCCAGAGCCGAAACTCCGGCATCAGACGGAACTGGGAATAGACCACGCCATCTGCTGTCACGGAGCCTAAAAAGCCGGTAACAGTCTGTGAATACAGCGTATCTGCTTTGGCATCAACCGGATCATAAGGTTGTGCCACCAGCAGCAGGGGTACGAGCAGGAACAAGGCTAAGAGCAGCTTATTCATAAGTTCACTCCTTAGTTACGTCCTCAGTTTATCTGCCCCAAACTAATTGTCAAGCATAGTTTTCACTGCAGGGTGTCGACTATCTGCTTCAAGCGAAAAACCTAAGTTCTGCGATTCAAATCTCATTTTATTATAATATTCTGAGATTTGAATCTCATTTCATTAGGTTTTGGCGAGTCCTCAGGGAGAACGGAGTGATCACAAAGAAAGAGCCCGGCATCGGATGCCGGGCCATGTGCTATGTTGTTAGATCATTTCAGCAGTATCATCCGGCGGGCATTGGTATAGTGCGGGGCATGCAGGCGGTAGAAATATACGCCGGAACCCACTCTGCGTCCTGTACCGTCTGTGCCGTCCCAGATGTATTGATAGGTTCCGGCTTCCAGGCTGGAGCGCAGCAAGGTCTTCACTTTCTGACCCCGCAGGTTGAAGATTTGCAGTTCCACTTCTCCGGCTGTGGCCAGATCAAAACTGATGGTAGTGTTGGGATTGAAGGGATTGGGATAATTGGCATAAAGCCGGGATACAGCAGGTGGAGGTGGAGGCGGGACCAGTGGAGAGGGATAGCTCAGGCTATCCGTCCGGCAGGGAAGGCTTTCGCCCAGATCGTAGACGGCCAGCACCTGATAATAATAGATTCCAGGGATGCTTAATTCATCATCAAACCAAGCATCCTGCACCAGCGCAAGCTCATCAAAGCCGCTGGCATTAAGCTTACGAAGTACTTTGTAAGCCTTCACAGGATAATGTGAATCCCGGGGTGCTTCCCAAGCAAGATGCAGAGCATCATCAGCAAGGCTCATTTCCAGGGATTCCACCGGTTTGAACTCGATCAGCTCAAACTCGGGGAAGCTGGAGTTATGGCCGGGATAGAGGTTCACATCACTAAGGCCGGCAGCTTGACAACCGGGGGAGTAAACCGTGAGATCATGTTCTCCTATCGGCAGATACAGATCAAAGGCACCAGTGCTGTCTACCAGGGCACTAATCATATCCTGATTGCGCACCCAGATGTCCGAATGGGCAATTCGGTCGGATTCCAGATGCACCTGTCCCCTCACCAAGCCGGCAACTCCATCGTAACCAATCACACTCACATCGTCTATATACCAACCCAAGCCTTCATTCTGGGCATCGGAGCTGAATAGCCAGCGGAAGCGGATACTGCTCCCCGTTATATCCCGGATGTCAAACTTGGCTTTCACCCAGCCAGTCTGTCCGGAATAGCCCGGACCTCCCAAAGCCTCCACATAAGCACAGGGATAGCCTCCCAATGGTTCCAGATCGGTATAAACCCCACTTCTGAAGTATTGCAGCTTTCCTCCATCTCTTCCCAGTTCTGAATCCATATAGTACCAGAATTCCAGATAGCTGTTGCCCGTGATATACAGGGATTGAGACAATAGGGACATATCAACATCTGCGGAGTAGTTGCCATCCAAAACCGTAGCCCAAAGCTTGGTGCCGGAATGAGCTTCGACCAAGCTGGAACTTCCCCAGGCCCAACCCGGATCTAGAGAGGTTACATAGCTTCCCGAATTGCTTTCAAAGCTTTGTGTGGTACCGTTGCTGCCAATTTTTCGATAAGCTTGCACGGTTTGAGATCCAAGCACCTCAGAACTCAGGTTCATATAGTACAAGGCATTGGTTCCGTTGTAAACTGTGGGATCAACGACAATATCAAAAGCTGCCACCACCTGAGAGTTCCCCGGAACAGTATCGATATGCACCAGGGAATCCAGAACCGCTATCTGAGCAGGATTGGCGGTGATACTACAGGATATATTGCTTGCAGCCACGGGGGAATTGTTTGAAATCACTGCCAGTAAAGTGGCGTTTTCCCCAGGCTCCAGGATGCCATTGTCGTTCCCGATGTAGTCGTTCATGTAGCTGCCGGCAAAGCTCAAAAGAGGCTTCTTCACCTCCAGAATGAGCGAATACTCGAGGCTTGTATCTCCCATTGTGATGGTGCAGGGGACGTTGATGAGCTGGTTGTTTGGGCAGGAATCCGCCACGCAGATCACCAGAGGAATGTCATTCACTGCGGTAATGCCACCGGGAACATCCGGATAAGTGCTGGTGGGGGTTAACACACTTAGGTAATCCGAATCACTTCTGATCGTAAAAGACACATCCCGGGCAGTTTGAGTACCCAGGTTTCTCAGCTTGATCCCAATCTCTGCGGTTTCTCCCGATGCCAACAGAGAATCCCCATTTTCGTCCATCACTATCACCTGAACCGGCTGAAGCCGTGCTTCGGTATAGATGTGAGGCACTGTGGTGATCAGGATAGCACTCTCATGGCTCAGAGGAGCGGCAGCTTGGGGATAAGTATTGTTAAATGTGTATTGCAGACCGCGGGTATTGGTGTGATCCTTGATACCCACCGTGCAGAAATTCCCGCCCAGGGGAGTATTCCCGTTGAATCCACCCACGTCTATGTTATTAAACTCTTTGTATTGAATCTTGATCATCCCATCACCCAAACCAGTGTAATAGACCATCGGATCGTAGAAGATCACCTGGAAGGTCTCCGGAGTTTCATCATCATAGCCGTTCTTCATATTGTTATACTGGATGATGTACTGGTGATTGGCAGCATCGTAGTATTCATAAATAACTCCGTTAGGAGCTAAGACCATATCATCCCAAAATGCTGCAATCATGGGAGCCGGGCCTTGTCCTCCCGGCAGGACGGTATTGCGAAACTCCCCGTCATCAGTGCGTCCAAAGGCTATGAAGCCATTGGTGCATACAGTTATTGTGCTGTAACCTATCCCATAGAAGGGGAAAATGAAAGGCAGATCCAAAACAGCCAGAGATTTAGCTTGATAATCGTCTCCTTCTCCAAACCAGATACCGCTATCCCAAAGATTCGGCACTTCAACGCCCAGACCTCCCAGATTGGGGTTAATCTCGATCCAATCATACACGGGACATTCCGGATAGGAAGTATCCGTGGTATCGTAGATCAGATAACCATATTCGTCCGGCCCCAATGGGTCGTTCTGCGTCACTATCCCCACCGGGATATTGAAGATGCAGAACTGGTTGAATCCAGCAGCATTGGTGAGCTCCAGCTTGAGAGGTATCTGCATGCCGGGCACCAGACGGCTGTGCGCAGTAATGCCAAAGCTCTGAGCAGATGCAGCTTCTGCGCCCGGAAGCAAAGTGCCAAAAGTGGAAAGAGAATCCCCAACGCTCACCAAGCTATTCAGGGAGGTCAGCTTGCCCATCAGATCATTTGCAAGATAGCTGCCATCGTTTCTGATCTGAAGGCTCAGGCTGGCAGTCTCACCGGGATCCAGAACGTTGTCTCCTCCAGCGCTGATACTGTAGTTCAAAGGCTCCAGGCAGGCATTGTAACCATTCAGATAGAACTGAATCACCAGATCAGCCCCGAAATCTCCACTCAAGGTCAAAGCGAAGCGGATACGTTCCAGAGGAGCGATATTGGAGCTCAAGCGGATAAGGAAGGGATTGATACTGCAGGAGATATCCCCTGCTCCCATAGCAGGATAGTTTGCACCGGCAGTTATGATCTCCACATGAGGATTCAGGCTGGCAATCTGAGCAGTGAAGCCATTCACAGCCGTATCCATGCTATTGAGAATCCCCAGCTCCAGAGCGATAGTCTCTCCAGGATTGGCTATCCCGTCTCCATTGCCAAGGGAGCCCTGGCTGCCATCATCGATCACGTTCAGGGAATTATAAGCCAGGGAGCCTTCGGGATTAAAAGCCACTATCTGCTGCACCGGCTTAAAGTTATGCTTGGCAGCAGTTACCAATATCTGAGTAGTGCCTTCCGGTAAGTTCAGGTAGGCAATGCCGTCTGCTCCGGTGAAGGCTTTGGCCAAAATGGTATCTTCACCAGGGCTGTATGCCGTTACAGAAGCTGTTTCCACCGGAGAAAAAGCTCCATCGAGAACCTCTATCTGAACTAGAGTGGTACCCACCGGTATCTCTTGAGGAACAGAAAGATTGAGGGTCTTGGGAAGGCCTACCCAAGTTTCCAGAGTGGGATCGCCCATCAGATTGCACCAATGGGAAAAGAACCGCACATGGGCGGGCATGGTGGAAGCATAAACCGCATGGGTATAGAGCTTCCCGTTCAAGAGAGCCTCCCCCATGGTGCGCATCCCATAAGAGAAAACCCCGTCCATCATACCGACCATCAGAGAATTGTTCAAGGCTGTATGCGTGCCCGTGGTGGCCATGCCAACACAGGTAACAGCTCCGGCGGGAACAGCCTCCGTACCCTGGCGGATCAGCACCTCGGAAAAGGCGGTGGAACCGAAACTCCCGGTACCGCAAGTCAGGATCGCCGAATGAGGCAGTTTATTGCCGTTGTACAGCGGTGTAGCGGGATCCCACCCGCTCACTCCATAGATACCGCGATATGTAAAGAAGCCCACTCCCTGGTTCATCCCCTGAGTCATGGTGGGGGCAGGATGATTCCCGTAATCCTCGATAAAGCTGTAATCTGGATTCACTTCCTGAGCAATCTCATGAATATGGTGAGTCACATAAGCGCAGGAGATGCCGGATTCAAAGGGATCGCCGATCAACAGCATCCGGTTCAGCCAATCCCCAGCCGGTGTGCTGTTATCCACGTTCTTCTCGTAAGCATAGATCTTGTTTAGAATAGTCCCAAGCTGGGAAGTATCTTCGGCAGATATCCTGCCGATAAAAGCATCCACCAGATCATCATTTCCGCAAAGCTTGGTGTAGGGATCATCCCCTTCGCCATTGTAACCGGATTCCACCTCATACCAGGTGGGAACCGGGAAGTTCCCCGTGACGTCTCCCACCAGGATAATGTAGTCGGGACGTGTTTCCGGGTTATTATAAAGGCTTTGGATGTAGGCTTTGATCTCCACGTTGGAATTCCCCGCAACGGAAGTGCTGGCAACCGTCACATCAAAGCCCTTTTGCCGTTTCCAGGCAATGAATTCATTCAGCTTGGCCCGAAAGATTGCATTGTTATACTCACCATGAATGATCAGAACTTTGGAATTGGATGGACCATGCACCAGATTGCGGTAATCCCCGAAATTCAGGATTTGGGCTTCATATACATCTTTGAAGGCGTAGCTATAGCTCGTGTAAGGAGTTGCCCGACCTTCCGGATAGCTCAGCTCGATAAAGACACGGATCTTCTCAAATCTTCTGAGCCTGGCACGGATGGGTTCCCATGCGACGGGACAAACCTGCAGACTCAGCACCCGAAAATCTCTCAACCATCCATCACCACCGCTATTCACATGTTCCGCAGGATACTCGGCAGATTCCCGGTAAACCTCGGAGAGCACCAGGCTGCGGCCGGATTCGGGTAGCACAGGCATGGGACGAGCCACCTCGTAATCCCGCGGATTCAGACACTCGTAACTGATATTGTAGCTGGCGTTTGCCGGGATCACCACTCTGCCGGAATAGACCGGAAGATCGGGAGAGCCTTCCCCGGCGGAGCTTGCGGCACCTGCCATACTTAGGCGGCTATAGAGGTTTCCCCCGATGTTCTCGGCTTGGATTTCAAGTTCAGAAGACTCCAATTCCAGGACGATTCTATTTTCATCACTGCTCTTCAGGCTAAAACCGGGGCTCCCCGCATAACACAAAGCCGTCCATAAGCTTGCCAGCAGGGCAAGCAAAACAATCCATCCCCTATGGATCCGAAAAGTATCAAGGTTCCTGACCTTTCCCATCAATTCCTCCACAAATTTGATTTGCACTCATTAGATGCAATAATTATTCCTCTTTTTATCCGATATAACTCTTATCGTTAAGTGTGGTTAATACTATGCTGCAAAAAGAGATTCGCAGCTCAGTGAATAGCATTGCAGTTTAGGGCTTTAGGTTCATCTGTAAACCTCTGTGACAATCCTGGGGAGATTGTAGACACCATTTAGAGGATTGCCGGGCTGCAAAAAACGCTGGTATCCTCAGCAAGCTATGCTGCCACGGATTTTATAACCACAGAGGACACAGAGAACAACAGAGAGAAGCAGAGGAATCCAAACCCATTTCAATGGGTTTTCAGACGAGAGGCGGTGGTTTCAACCACCGTACTTTGGGGGCTCTCACTAGTTTTTCCCCATCACAGGCTCACTGAGGGGTAGATCTTGCTTCGGGCTGGTGCCCGAAGCAAGATCTACCCCTCAGTGAGCTTGTAACACGCTGGATTGATATATTGTTCTCTGGCTCTGCCAGATACGGTGGTTGAAACCACCGCCTCTCGTCTGAAAACCCGATAAATCGGGTTGTGCTACGCTCAGACTATATCTCTTTGGACTGGTAGCGGAATCAGCACCTGTCCCTTCTTCCTCTCCAATTTCTCCCGGACTCTTCGCCGACTCTTGCAGGACTCTTCCCGAACACTTTGCTCGGGAAGAGTCCTGCAAGACTCGGCGAAGACTCGGCGACGCATTAGGAATAGATGAGCTACTCCTTAGTGGGGGTACCAATCGAAACGTTTACCAGTGAAGCTGCAATCTTCAAAGAGCAAGAAGCTGCTCACAGCCAGGTCATAGATAAAACCGCATTCCTCCATATCCCGCAGTCTCTGAGGGACGGGATGCTCATGGTATCGGAGAACCAGACAGCGATGGCATCAGCATAGGTACAGCTCCTAGAGACCATTTTTACTCCCGGAGAGGTATTGCAATACGGCAATGAGCCCCAGATGCTGTTCACTTGTTTCTCCTTATCTGAGTTAGACTCTTAGGTAATTCCCTTGTGTCAAGTCGAAAATGAAAATCAAGTCTATCCTTTTTATTGACAAAGAACTGAGCATTGCATAATTGACGCCAAGAGTACTGAGTCTAGGAGGATATAGTAATGGCGTACCCCATAAAGTCGATAAATGCTTACAACAGAGCGATCATGCTAGACAACGAAAGGAAGAAGAATAAATATGCTGTGCTTTTAGGTGATTCAAAGAGCATCTTGCAGAACATCTCAAGTGATAGTGTGGACTTAGTTATTACGTCTCCTCCCTATTCTGACCAACGTAAACAAACTTATGGAGGGATCAAAGCAGAAGAATACGTTGATTGGTTTATGCCAATTGCTTCAGAACTCCAGAGGGTACTAAAACCAACTGGGACTTTTATCCTTAACATTAAAGAAAAAGTAATAAACGGAGAGAGAAGCACATACGTAATTGAGTTGATTCTGGAAATGAGGAAACAAGGGTGGCTCTGGACAGAGGAATTCATATGGAACAAAAAGAACTGCTATCCCGGTAAATGGCCGAATCGGTTTCGTGATAGTTGGGAGAGATTACTGCAGTTCAACAAATCTAGGCACTTTTATATGGATCAGGATGCTGTGAAAGTCCCAATTGGAGATTGGGCAAAAACGAGGCTAAGTAACCTGTCGGATACCGATAGAATTCGAGATAATGCGAAGAACAACAGCGGTTTTGGGAAGAATGTTTCAAATTGGATAGGCAGAGAAATGGTCTACCCAACAAACGTGTTGACTCTAGCTACGGAGTGTTACAACAAGAACCATAGCGCGGCATTTCCGCAAGATATACCAGAATGGTTCATTAAGCTCTTTACTAAAGAGCATGATACTATACTGGATCCGTTTCTAGGTTCCGGAACAACTATGCTTGTTGCAGAAAAATTGAATCGAAGTTGTATCGGCATAGACATAGTTCCCGAGTATGTTGAAATGACCAAAGAAAGACTTAGTGACATAGGCTTGATATATAACGAGGAGGAAGGCTGTTATGAACCCGTTATCTATTGAGAATATTGAGAATTACGTAGAGACAAACATACAAATGTTTCATCAGAGTCGGTTACAAAGCTTATCGAAAATCGACTTACCGAAACTCCTTACCAGAAAGAATCCATATCTGTTTAAAGTTAAGAACCTCGAATTAGCTTCGGAATTGGTAAAGGGAATACTGGAGGCTCATATAAGCTCTAGTGAGGAAACAATTTTTGGAGATTGGCTTGAAGGGCTAGCTATTTATATTAACAGAATGGTATATGGGGGCCGGAAATCTTCAGCGAATGGGATCGACCTTGAGTTTGATAAAGATGATGTAAGGTACTTAGTGAGTATAAAATCTGGACCCAATTGGGGTAACTCAGAACAAATCAAGAAGATGAAGCAGAGCTTTGATTCGGCAAGAAAAACGCTATCTACTTCTAAATCAAAGTTAAACATCGTAGCGGTTAATGGCTGTTGTTACGGTAAATGTTCCATAGAGCTTAAGAGTGGTAACTACTACAAGTACTGTGGACAGGCCTTCTGGGAGTTTATCTCGGGAGATAAAGACCTTTACCTTAAACTTATTGAACCTCTTGGAACACAGGCAAAGCAGAGAAATGATACCTTCATGGATGAGTACTATGCGCTTATGAATAGGTTAACACTCCAGTTCAGCAAAGAGTTTTGTGACAAGAATGGGAAGATTAACTGGCTTCAAATCGTCAAAAGGAATTCATCTTATGAAATAGCGCCAAAGAGCCAAGTTCGTAAATAACTATTAGAGTAAATGACTCAATAAGGGAGCCTTATTAAGCAAGCATAACTTGAGTGGGCCTTTCTTTCGAGCGTTTACACACTCGGAAAGCTTCCTGCAACTATCGATAATGCAAGCAGTTCAGGTAAGAACAAAGTCATACTGAATCCTCCTTAGCTTGGATCAGTTCCTAGAGCTTAACACTTTTGTCAAATCTGGCCAGGCGAGCCTGGTTTGGGCTTCCTCAGCCAATGGCTAAGTTCTCCAAACGACTTCCAGCGGGTTCCTCCTGGGTATGGCTTTGGTTTCAAGCTCCGGATATCCAAAGAACAAGCCAAATCCCACACTGCGCTTGGGAGGCAAATCCAGAGCCGCCATCAGGGGTTCATAGGAATCTATGGCCATTTGGATGAATCCTGCCCAGCAGGCACCCACTCCGAAAGCCGGAGCCGCTATGTCAAAGTGTGTGATTGCGATGATGGCATCCGTACGGTCATCGATAAAGTCGCCGGTGGGGATATGAGCAAAAACCAGATGCGGAGCATTGCGGCAAATGGGATCGAGGCCATTTTCCCAATCCTTAATGATATTGGGCACGTAATTGGCCAGAGGATGCGGCGTGTCTTTGATGCTGCGCATCCACTCCACCGTGAGTCCGGAAATACGCCTCACTTCCTTGGGGTCGTGAATCACCAGCCATTGGACGGTTTGCGAGTTTCCGCCGGTGGGAGCATAACGGGCGATTTCCAAAATCCCGGTGATGGTTTCCTTTGCCACGGATTCAGGTTTAAAATAGCGGATTGATCTGCGTTTCTGCATATACAAAGCCAAATGGTGCGGGGCAATGATGCTTTCCTCTTCCTGGTAAAGCTGCTTTTCCTCAGTCAGATAATCCAGCACCAGAGCCTGTTGTGGACAAAAAGCCTCACAATGCCCGCAAAGCAGGCAGTTATTTTCATTCCGGCTGTCAATAGAGGGATAGCTCTCTTCCTGCGCAGGCTTGATAATATGCATCAGGCAGATGGAAGCACACGTGTTGCAACGGTTGCAAAGCTCAGTATTTACGATGATGTTTGGCATGGCATACCTCTTTTGTGTGATGGGGAATCATTTACCTGCCATCCCTCACTTGTCAAGCACATTACTGCCTGGCTTTGTCTCAGATTGCAGCCTGACGAGCTGTCTTTATGTTTATTTGTGCCGAAATCTCTTGACAAGTTGGCCTGAACTCAGAATATACTTATCAGCTTCATTGGGGAGGATAATGTGCATACGACCGGAACCAGCACCGGCAGAATCAAGGCTGTCTCAAGCCTGATTTGGGAAGAGACAATGCCGCAGCAGATAAAGGATTCCTGTGGCCAAGCTCTTTAGTAAAGACTACCACGAACACTCCACTTCCTGGGTATTCAGTCACGCCGTGATAGCCCTGGAGGCCGGAGAGCTGCTGCATTGGAAGTTCCGGGATGAAGAGGGACGCATCCACATGCGGTTCTACGCTTCTCCCCAGAGAGTAGAGCAATTCTCCGCCACGGTGGATCTGGTCTACGATCCCGCCTCAGAAAGCATCCTTTCCCATAGCTGCAAGGATTGCCCGGAGGACGAGAATTGCCGTCATTACCTTTCGGTGCTGCGATATGCCTATTTCTACCTGAAGAGCGAGATTCTGGATATGCCTCTGGTGGAAACCTGCAACAGCCATGCTTTGCGGGCTCCGGAAGCACTGATCCGCAAGCTGGAAGACTCCGCCATCCAGATCGAAGGCATCTACAATCCCGAAAGCGACAAGCTCCGCATCCATTATGGAGCTTATCTGGCCTTGAGGCTTCCCGAGCTGATCCATTTGAGCCTGGGAGAAATCCCGGAGCAGATGGGAGTGCGCAAGCAAAAAGAAATCCTGGAGCAAGGCAGCATCCTGAGTGATGAAGAGCTCAGATTTTGGCTCTATGTGCACGAAAACCGTGCCGCTCACAGCCAGAAATCCCACTTTTATACCATCTACAAAAAGAGCTTCCCCGCTGCGCTGGCACTGCTGGAGAAATCCGGACGCAAAGTGCAGGTGAAAGAGACCGGTGAAGAGCTGTTTTTCCATGCTCAGCCTTATCCGCTTAGCTTGAGGATAGAACCTTCCGGCAGGAAGAACTACCGGCTCAATGCTGTGGTGGTGGATGAGCTTTCCACTTGGTTTGAAGGCCTGCCCACCTGGCTTTTCTTCCGTAACCAAGTTTATAAAGTCTGGCTTCCTCTGGCCAATCCGCAGATCGATAAGCTCTTTTCCAACGATCTGATCCTGACGGCCAGGGATCTGGTTTTCTACCGCACTCTGGTCTATCATGAACTGCGTAAATACGATATCTATCTGGATTTTGACGAACGCATCAGCCTCCCTGCCATCGTGGATGAAATCCCTCAGGTGCAGATTCAGCTCCGCAAGATGGGCGAGGCTTACATCCTCAAAGGCAACCTGCTTTATCCCGATGGTGAAAGCCTGCCGATTTCCGTGCTGAGGTTCCGCAGCCCTTTGGTGAGGTATCAAACGGATCCCGAAGCTGAGGAAAGTGACCGCTGGTACCGTATTCCCGCCTCCGTGACCGAGCAGGTGGAAGAGCTTTACCGCAGCCTGCCCAAAGCCGATCTGAACCGTCTGGAAGAATATAGCGAATTGCTCTTTGAAGGCGAGGCAGCCATCGACCAGCTCAAGAAGAGTGTCTTTGAACTCAGCGAGAAGGATTGGGATATCGAGATCGATCCCGAGATAGAGCGGGATTTCGTCTATAAAGCCCACCTGGAAGTGGAGCTGCAAGCCCGGCAGAGTGATGAGATAGAGTGGTTCAATTACGAGCTGAACTATCGTTACAAAGACCTCAGCTTCAGCCATGAAGAGCTGCGCAAATACTTCAAATCCGGCTCTGAATACCTGCACACTCAGGATGGCAGGATGATCTTTATCAGTAATCCTGAAGTCTTCTATGATATGGATAAAATGATCGCCCGCAGCGAAGCCAGAGCCGATGCCACCTACCGTGCCCGGCTAATGAACATTCCCTATTACCAAAGGCTGATGCAGGACAATCCCGAGATGCGGATTCTGGGAGACGAGTATCTGCAGCAGATGTTCAGCGAGCTTCTGGCGCGGAAACAACACAAGGAAGACAGCCTTCCCCTCTATCTGCAAACCGTGCTGCGCGCCTATCAGAAAGCCGGGCATTCCTGGCTGAAGATGCTCGCCAAATACAGGCTCAACGGCATTCTGGCCGATGAGATGGGTCTGGGAAAAACGGTACAGACACTCTCTGTGCTCAGTTCTGCTCCGGCCGATAGCTGCAGCCTGGTGATCTGCCCCAAGACCTTGCTGTATAACTGGGCGGCAGAAATTGAGAAATTCCACACCAATATCCGCTATCTGGTGGTGGAAGGCAACCGGGAAGAACGCCAGACACTGCTCTCCACACCCAATGTCCAATTGATTATCATGTCCTATTCCCTGGTGCTCAATGAGATAAATACTCTCAAGCAGATGCCCTTCCACTGGGTGATTCTGGATGAAGCACAAAACATCAAGAACGTGACGGCGCAGCGCACCTCAGCTATCAAGAAGCTGCAAGCCAATCACCGTCTGGCACTCTCCGGAACACCGTTTGAGAATGATCTCACCGAGCTTTGGTCTATCTTTGATTTTCTCATGCCGGGTTATCTGGGCAGTCTTTCCGCTTTCAAGAAGGAATACATCCACAGCGAGCTGGCAGAAAAGAACCGGCAAAGGCTGCACAAGGCTGTGAGTCCTTTCATCCTGCGCCGCATCAAGAAGGATGTGCTGCTGGAGCTGCCGGACAAGCAGGAGCAGGTCTCCTGGTGCAAGCTCAATCCCTTGCAGGAGAAGCTGTACCTGCAGATTCTGGACAATGTGAAGCAGAAGCTCTTCCCGGACAGGAAACCGGAGGAGACCAATTATATCCACATCCTGGCTGCACTCACCAAGCTCCGCCAGGTCTGCAACCACCCCCACCTGGCCAATCCCGATATCCTGCCCGATCCGGAGCTTTCTGCCAAGCTGGAACTCCTGATGGAACTGGTGCAGGATTCTCTCAACAGCGGGCATAAGATCCTGATCTTCAGCCAGTTTGTCAGCATGCTGCGGATCATCCGGGCCGAGATGGACAAGCAAGGGCTGGATTATGCCTATCTGGATGGGCAGACCAAGGAACGCATGGCGCAGGTGAACCGCTTCAATCAGGATCCTCAGCTTAGGCTCTTCCTGATCAGCCTCAAGGCAGGCGGCACCGGCTTGAACCTTAGCAGTGCGAACACTGTGATTCTCTTTGATCCCTGGTGGAATCCCATGGTGGAGGCTCAGGCGATCGACCGGGCACATCGCATCGGACAGGTGAACAAAGTGAACGTCTTCCGGCTTATCACCTTGGGAACCGTGGAGGAGAAGATCATGAAGCTCCAGCAAGGCAAACGTGAACTCTTCAGCTCCATCATCGAAGAAGGCCAGCAACTGATGCGTACCATGAGCGAAGCAGAAATCCGCTCCCTCTTTGAATACTGATGCTGCAAAGCACAGAGCTTATCCTTCAGATCATCCGCTCCATTCCTAAAGGCAAAGTGACCAGCTACTCCCGGATTGGCAGCCTGGCCGGTTATCCCAACGGGGGCAGATTGGTTTCACGGCTACTATCATCCTGCAGCAGAAAATACTCTCTTCCCTGGCACCGGGTAGTGAGCGCTTCCGGCAAGATCTCCCTCCCGCCTGAGACCGGAGGAGAGCTTCAGGCAGAACTGCTGAGGAAGGAAGGCGTCGTGGTTCAGAACTACAAAGTAGACCTGAGAATCTATGGCTGGGAGCCGGATTCCAACTGAACCGAAGAAGCTGCACCACGTCTTAATAGACGGGACTTTATACAGTGGGTGTGCCGGCATGGGCGAGATGTTCCGCTTCGCGGCGTGCTGGTTGAAGTCCACGACGGCAGCGGGCTGAGAGATATATGTATAGCTGAGCTAGCCGCCGTGAACTCCAACGGTGCGGTAGCAGCCTTGAGATGGGGAGGTCTCGTTGCCACAGAAACCGGAACCTGCTTATCCAGCACTTACTGCTGGTTACTTTCCAAGAAGCAACAAGATGTCACTTCCACTCTCTGTGGTTCACTCATTTGTCCCGGACTCTTCGCCGAGTGCTGGCCGACTCTTCCCGAGCAAAGTGTTCGGGAAGAGTCCTGCAAGAGTCGGCGAAGAGTCGGGGAGGCATTGGGGTGCTCTGTGGTTTGAACTATGGACAATATGGACGAAATGGACGGTAGGGACACGATCCTAAACCTAAATCCCAGTAACAGACCCTCTTTTACTGCTTTCCTCTGTTTTAAAAATAAAAGGTCATATCCAGTTTTAGTGGGTAGACCTGATCATAGCCTCTGCTTTGAGACTGTGCGAATAGTCTGGGTTTGAGAAGAGTCCCGCTAGGGACGACATTTTAGCTAGCACAACGAATACATACAAACGAACCAGAGTCCTGTAGGGACGCAATTTCAGATAACCTTATATGTATAAACAAGAATGTATTAATTATCTAAAATGCCGTCCCGTTGGGACTCATTACATCCTCATGGAATTCTGCGTTGCTATCTGAAATATCGTCCCTAGCGGGACTCTCCAAAGACTTTTCACACAGTCTCGAAGGCAGATGTTCCTTGTGAATAACAAACCATGATTATGCTTTATGCACAAGTGATCCGTGTCTTCACCACGTCGTTCCGTTCACAAAAAAAAGAGCTTGCCAGATATCTCGATATGATTATCCTGACTATTAGAAATGCGAGTAGTCTACTAAACATTAGTAGAAAAAGGAGTAAGAAATGGCCAAGCCTCAATTGGTTGTGCTGGGTTTTCTCAAAAAAGAACCCATGTATGGCTATAGAATAGGTCAGATAGTGGAAGAAATGAAGCTTTCTGTTTGGGCGGGAATCAAGCTTCCCTCCATATACAAAGCGCTACAGAATCTGGAAGAACGCCAGATGATCGGCGGTGAACAGGAAGTGGAAGGAAATAATCCCCCGCGAACGGTGTATCATCTCAGCCAGCGCGGGCATCGTCTTCTGCGTTTACTGGTGCTGGAAGAATTGCAAAAAACTGCCTTATCTCCGCAGGAGTGGTGGCTGGTGCTATCCTTCTGCTGGCAATCGGTCACCCGCAGGGAACTCACAGACGCCGTCAGACAGCGTTACGAGATGCTGATTGGGCCGATGCACACTCAGAAGCAGGAGCATTGCAAAGCCATGATGGATAAGAATGATGTCCCTGAGGTGATGCAACATATTTTTAGATTAGGCCTGAGGCATTTCGAAGTGGAACGCATCACTTTGGAAGAGCTTCTGGAGGCCATCCCCAATATGCCCGAAGATCATTTTTACAAAGAAACGGAGGATAATTGAAAAGAATCTTAAGCCTATCCCTGATCGTTCTGCTGCTGGCCTCCCTGGGGGCACAGACCGGCAGAACCCCAAACCTGAGCTATGAAGAAGCCAGAACCCTGGCGCTATCAAACAACAACGATTATCATGCCAAGCTTGCGGCCCGGGAATCTGCCCGCTGGAGCAAGAATCAGGCGCTCAGTTCCTTCCTGCCCAATCTCTCTCTGAGCGGAACTCTCCTCTATATGGATCCCGCCACGGAAGTGCAGGCTGGAGGAAGCACCATCAAGCTCAATAACGACTTCCGCACCTTCAATCTGCAGCTCAGCCAGCCGCTATTCACCGGAGGCAAGCTCTGGCAAGCTTACAAGATGGCGGAGATCGGAGTGGAAATGGCAGATCTGGCCTTGCAGAATCAGGAACTTACTCTGCTTTCAGACTTGGAAAGCAAGTATCTGGCGGTGCTGCAAACCATGGCGCTGCTGGATATGAACGAGCAGGATTACCGTTCTGCCCAGACCAATCTGGAGATTGCTACCCTAAAGAAAGATGCCGGCTTGATCTCCAATGCGGATTACCTGCGCTTTGAGAGCAACCTGGCTTCCAAGGAAGTGAGCCTGCTGCAGGCGCAATCCGCCTTTTCTCTGGCACAGATGAGCCTGCGGGATCTGCTCAATCTGGATTACAGCCCCATTCCCGCAGCGGTTGCCACTGATCAGGAAGATCCCACCCTGAGGTTACTGCAGGGCTTTGATTCGGGAGAGACATCCCTTTTGGCAGTTCGTGCCAAGAACTACGGCCAAAGCGGCAGTATTGCGCTGAAGATATCGGAGCGCAGCCTGGAGCTTTCCCGCCGATCTTATAAGATCAGCCAGGGTTCCTTCCTGCCTACCGTAGCCTTGGCCGGAAGCCGTCAGTACCAGGAAAATGGCCTCGACCGTTGGGAATTTGAAGCTTCCAACCAGATCATGCTCAATGTCTCCCTTCCTCTGCTTCCGCAGGTGGGGAATTACTCTGCCATGCGCAAATCCTATTTTGACCTGCAGCAAAAGCGTTATGAAGCAGAAAGCCTGCGCAGCGGGGTAGAAACCGGGATGGAAGCGGCCGTGCTGAATCTGGTGAGTGCAGCCAAGCAGGTGAAGGCTTCCGGCCTGGCGTTGAGTTACACCGAGCAGACTTATGAGCAGATGCAGGAACGCTTCCGCCTGAATATGATCTCCAGCGCAGAGCTTCTGGATATGGATCTGATGCTCTCCGCTGCCCGGCTATCTCAAAACACAAGCTATTACAACTATTTAAAAGCCCTGGCTGCGCTGAAGCAACTGCTGGGCATCACCGATACACAAATCCTGAACAATCTGATCCAAAGTGGAGATAATCTATGAAATACAGTAAACTGATCCTCTTATCCCTATTGATCCTGATCCTGGTTTCTGCCTGCAACCGGGGAGGAAGACCCGGCCCCAAAAGTGACAACGGAGCTCAACCTGTGATGGTGGAAGAGCTGGAACTGCGCTCTTTGAATGACTATGTAACGGTTTCCGGCAAGCTGGAAGGCATCACCAACATCGTGATGTCCGCCGAGTCTGCCGGACGCGTCCTACAGCTTTACAAGAAGCTGGGAGACCGCGTGGCGCAGGGTGAAAGAATTGGCAGGCTGGACAATCAGGTCTCGCAGATCCGGGTGGAACAAGCCCAGGCTGCTCTGGCTTCAGCTCAAGCCTCCTTTGATAATGCCCAGCGTAACCTGAACTATGCCGAAGAATCCAGACGGCGCAATCTGATTTCCGAAGCCGAATACAACACGGCTCTCTCTGCCTTCACTGGTGCCAGAGCCGGTTTGGAAGGTGCCAGAGCCGGGCTGGAACAGGCTCGCAGCGGACTCAGCGGCAGCTATTTGACGGCTCCCGAATCCGGCACCATCTCCAATCTCAATGTGGCTGTGGGTCAGTATCTGGCTGCAGGACAACCCGTGGCGACCATCACCAATGCCAGCAGTCTGATTCTCAAGACCGGCGTGGGTGATAGCCAGATCGGCAAGCTCCGGGTGGGACAAAGCGCATTAATCACTCTGGTGGGCTCCAGCGAGCAGCATCAGGGAAGAATTCGGGGCTTTGGAATCAGTCCTCTGCAGGGGAGCTCAAACTATCCTCTGGAGATAGAGATCAGCTCTCCGCGCGGCCTTATGCCCGGAATGGTGGTCTCTGCCAAGATTCTTACCAGTACCTTTAACAACCTGCTTTACACAGATATCACAAACGTGGTGCGAGAATATGATAAGACCTATCTCTATGTAATCACACCGGAAAACAAGGCCGAGAAGCGCCCTGTTACCCTGGGAAACGTGATTGGAGAATATGTGGTGATAGCCTCCGGTGCAGAGCCCGGAGAAAGAATCGTGACCAGTGGAGCTGAGAATCTGGAAGAAGGCAGCCTCGTCGAGATCAGGCAGTAAGGGGAACCAGCATGAAAGTAGCAGATACTGCCATAAGGTACTCCGTCCTGGTCAATATGCTCACCCTGGTGATCCTGCTGGTGGGAGTTTATGTGATGGTTACTCTTCCCCGGGAAGAGTTTCCGGCCGTGGATTTTGGAGCTGTCGTGGTGGTCGTTCCCTACCCGGGAGTGGCCCCTGAAGAAATAGAACAATTGATAACCAGTAAGGTGGAAACCGAGCTTGGTGATTTGGATGGCTTGGATTATATAGCCAGCCGCACCGAAGAAGGCCGGGCTACTCTGGAAGTTCGCTTTGATGCTTCCAAAGACCCGGAGGAAGCCTATGATCTGGTGGTTCGGGAGATGAGCAAGATTACCGATCTGCCATCAGACGCCATGGATCCCATCATCATCCGCCTTAATATGCGGGAAGTGAACCCCATCTCCCAAGTTGTGGTAAGCGGAGATTTCAGTCCCTTGGCTCTGAGGAAGATTGCTGATGACCTCAAAGAGGGAATAGTGGGGCTGGACAACATCTCCAAAGTGGAGCTGGTGGGGGCTCGGGACCGTCAGATCTGGGTGGATGTGGATCAGGCCAGGCTGGATGCCTATGGGATCAGCCTTTCCGATCTCTCTGCCGTGCTTCAGGGCAGGAACCTCAATATCCCCGGAGGTACCACCCGTTACGGCAAGACGGAATTTTTGGTGCGTACTTTAGGCCAGTTTAACAATCTGGAAGAAGTGGGCAGCATGATCGTCAGTTCGGATGCTTCCGGACGCAGCGTGCGCATCTCCGATGTGGCCACTGTAACCGATACTCTGGCACGTCAACAGACCATATCAAAACTCAATGGCGAAGAAGGCACCAGTATCTTCATCTACAAGAAAGGTGATGGCAATATCATCAAGATCATGCAAGATGTGAGAGCTTATATCAAGGACTTTGAGAAGAAGGTTCCCGGCGTGAAGATAAGCGTGCGCAACGATGGTTCCATCGATGTGAAGAACGGAATCAACGCTTTGGGCAACAGTGCTATGCAGGGCATCCTGCTGGTTTTCATCGCCCTGTTTTTCTTCCTGGGATGGCGTAATGCCGTCTTTGCCTCCATAGGCATACCTCTCTCCATTCTGATTACCTTTATCATGTTGCCACTCTTTGATATAACACTGAACAACCTCACCATCTTCGGCCTTATCATCGTGGTGGGTATGGTGGTGGATAATTCCATTGTGGTGTTGGAGAACATCCATCGCTTCCGGGAGATGGGTTATAATCACAAGGATGCCATCGTGGCAGGAGTGGATCAGGTGATCTCGCCGGTCTTTTCCTCCACTCTGACCACTGTGGCAGCCTTCAGTCCCCTGCTGCTTATGACCGGAATCATGGGGCAATTCTTATCTCTGTTTCCCATAGTGGTTTCCGTAGCCCTCTTGGGTTCCTGGTTCCAAAGCATGGTGATTCTGCCAAACAACATCCATCAGTTTGGCAGCAAGAAACTGGCAGGAGAAGATCGCACCACCAGGCTGATACGTCCTTTGGTGAAGGTTTACCGGAAGCTGGTGACCAAGGCCTTACACCACCGGGCGATCACTATCTGGTCGGTAATTGGGCTCTTTGTGATCTCCCTGGGAATCCTGGCCAGTGGTGCCATCAAGTTTGAATTCTTCCCTTCCTCTGCTTCGCAGATCATCTCCATCGAACTGCAAACTCCCACCGGAACAGCTCTGGACGAGACCGAACGGGTGGTCTCCGAGCTGGAGAACTATGTGCTGAACATGAAGGAAAAGCAGGATGTGAAATTTGTGGTAAGCAATATCGGTTCCATCGGCGGCCAGGGTATGCGTGAGATGAAAACCTCCAATGCCCAGGTCACCATAGACCTGGTGGAGCTCAAAGAGATGAAATACAGTGAAGACGAGATCAAGGCTTCACTCCGGAAGTTTCTGGATACTCTGCCCGGGCTTTACACATACAAATTTGGACGCTCTCAGGGTGGTCCTCCCATCGGTAACGATGTGGATATCCGCATCAAGGGTGAGAATCTGGAACGCCTCACTTACATTGCAGAGGTGGTTAAATCTGAGCTGAAGAAGATACCCGGAGTGACGGATATTGAGGACAGCAACGATAAAGGCAAGCTGGAAGTACGCATTAAACCCAGGCAGGAGTTGCTTTCGCTCTATGGTCTCTCCGTGGCGCAGATAGCTTCCACCATCCGCACTGCCAGCACGGGCTCAGAAGTAACCCAGTACCGTGGTGAAGGCGTGGATGAATATCCCATCCTGCTGAAGCTCAAGGATAACTACACTCAGGATCTGGAGATGCTGAAGAATCTGAAGATTCGCAGCCGCATGGGTGAACTGATTGCTATTCGTGATCTGGCGGAGTTTGAGATCGGCAGCGGTATCTCCCGCATCTCACATAGAGATGGCGACCGTGTGGTCAGTGTTACCGCTGCGGTGACCAATTACGATCAGGGCGGGAGAAGCACCAAACGTACGCCTTCCGAAGTGCAGACCCTTCTGAGAGGTGACCGTTTTAGGGGCAGCAAGGGAACGCTCTCAAACTTTGAGCAGCGCTTCCCGGGTTATACCATGGAGTTTGGCGGAGTGCAGGAAGAACAGCGCAAGAGCTATACTTCATTGGCCTATGCCTTCCTGATTGCCATTCTGGCCATCTTTACCATCCTGGCTTCGCAATTCCGCAGCTATGTGCAGCCCCTGATAGTGATGATCACCATACCTTTTGCCTTTATTGGAGTGATCTTTGGGCTTCTGCTCACAGGCTTATCCTTCTCGCTCAATACCATGATCTCAGTGGTGGCTCTGGCGGGAGTGGTGGTGAACAACGCCATTCTGCTGATCGACTTCATCAATCAGGAACGGGAGAAAGGTACAGACCGCTGGCATGCGATTATCGAGAGTGGTTCAGCCCGCTTGCGTCCCATCATCCTCACGACGGCAACCACGGTGGCAGGAATGCTGCCTCTGGTCTTCTCCAGCGATCCTTCTTCCCAAGTCTGGAGACCACTGGCCGTGAGCTTCACCTTTGGTCTGGTCTTTGCGACCCTGCTAACCCTCTTTGTGATCCCGGTGATCTATTCCATGGTGGATAGCTTCTTCGGACGATTCCACATGACCCGCTTCAAAGAGCACAGCAGGTTCACAGACGTGATCAAGGATGATAACGCAGATTTACCAACAGAAAGCTAAGACCCAGTAAGAGAACACATACCCATAAGTCGAGCCAAGATGGCTTCCGGTGATAGAGAAAGCTTTTCTTTCCCTGTCGCCGGAAGCCTCTTAATTCAAGCTGGATAGCCTGCATTTCACTGCTCTGGATCAGAGAGGCCAGCACTGCCAGGCTAAGAATCCTGTAAACCAGGATCTTCTCCTTCAGGGAGAGCTCTTTTTGCACGATTCCGCGCTGTTTGAGGCCCTGGCTCACTTCACGCAGTCGCTCTCTCAACCTGGGTAAGAGATGCAGCACATAAGAGATAAGAAAGCTCAGTTCCTCGGGCAGAAACTTCAGAGCCAGGCGCAGCTCCGCATAGGATAAAGCCGAGAGCAAAGTGGCGGAAAAGAGCAGAATCAGGAGCCTTAGACCTACTTCCAGGCCTAGCAGCAATCCTTCGATGTGAATGCTGAGAATGCCCAGATCAAGAAGCTTTGCTCCACCCTTACGGAAGATAAGCTGGATCACAAAAACACTTAGGATCACCGGGATGATTACTTTGACGGATTTGAGCAGCGAGCTTAACTGCCTGCGGCTGAGCAGCAGCGCCAGCATAATGCTTAAGGCAAGCAGGGACAACAGCAGCCAGGGATCCCTCAGAATAACTGCCAGAGAGGTGATCCAGAGTACAATCAGCACCCGGCTCAAAGGATGCATCTGCCCTCCTCCAGCCGAATAATGCTGGCGTCTTCCAAACCTGCCAAGCCGGATTCGTGGCTCACGATCAAAGCTCCGCAGCCTTGCTCTTTCTTTCTTTTGATCAATGATAAGAGAGCTGTGCGGGAGGCAGCATCCAGCCCAGCAAAGGGTTCGTCCAGTAGCCAGAACTTTTCCGTAAGATAAGGCAGAGCTACCTGAGAAACCAGGCGCAACTGACCTGAAGAGAGCTTGGAATAGGGACGCTCCCAGATATTGCCCCAAGGCTCTTGATCCCTCATAGCTTCCAGTTCATGGAGTTTTAGCTTGCCCTTCAGAGCCAGAGCCCAGAGCTTCATCTCCTCCGCAGGATTCACTGCCAGAAGCGATACTGTAGCTTTCTGTGGCAGGTAGTAGAGCCGTGAATCCCCGGGCTTGATCTGCACACCATCCAGGCTCAGAGACAGCCCTTTGCAGGGCAGATGCCCGCTGATAATCTCCAGCAGACTGCTTTTACCCACACCGTTATCACCTTGCAGGATATATAATTTACTTAAGTCCAGTTGCAGGTCTATCGACCTCAGTAGAGGTTTGCCATAAGGATATTTGAAGCCTGGAAGCTGGATGGTGAGAGTGCTCAAGCCAGCTTCTCCAGATGGATAACTCTATCTGAAAGATGGTCCAGAGCGCTCAGATGCTCGGCACAGAGGATCAGCTTGCCGCGTTCTTTCAGAGAGCTCAACCAAGCCTGCAGCAGCACCAGATTCCTCCCCGAAACACCCCGGCAGGGCTCATCCAGAAGCACGAGAGGAGCATCTATCAGCTCGGCTATTGCCCAGCTCAGGAGCCTGGCCTCTCCACCGGAGAGATGGGCGGCATCAAGGCTCAGCTTGGCATCCAGGCCAAAATACTGTGCCACATGGGCAATCTTCTCTTTCATAAGGCCCCGCTCCATACCCAGGTTTTCCAGGCTGAAGGCCAGTTCGTGCTCAAGCTGGGGAAAAAAGTAATACTGCTCCGCCATCTGATAGCTCAGGTATTCCAGCATCCCACTGAGAGGAACGGCTCTCAGATCAGTGCGTACAATAGCTTCCGGCTTCCGGGTTTCCAGCATGATGGAGCCTGAAAGCTCTGCCTTGATGTATTGGGGGATCACTCCGCTGATCGTATTGAGCAGCGTGGTCTTCCCTGCTCCGGCGGGAGCTTTGAGCAGAACCAGCTCCCCTTCCTGCAGTTCCAGATCAAAGCTTCTCAGAATCTCTTGTCTCTTTCCTCCGCTTTGGTGGTAGGAGACAGAGAGCCCGGAAATACTCAGCAAGTCTGTCAGTTCCCGGGATAGATCCGGAAATAGCGCAGATTGGGTGCTGCTGCGGTGCCTTGAGCTTCCAGGAAGGCCGGCAGACTGCCCTTGGAGCTTCCACGTGTGAGCCACTGCTTCACTCTGGCGCGGCTGCCCAGTTCCCACCTCAGAAGTCCGTTCAGATCAATTACTTTGCGGAAGGAAGAGCTGTCCAGCATAGCGCGTTTATTCACCTGCACATAGATGATGCGCTTCATCCACATACCTCCGGGGATTTGTGGGCTCTTCAGCCCGTAATAACCCTCCGGATGCAGCTCCAGCACGGCTCCCTGCAGGTGTTTGGGATACTCCAGATTAAGTTTCAGACCGTCGGAAGTCCAGAGGATCACCTCAGCTTTCCTTCTGCTGCCCAGAGCCCGCATGATCTCCTCAAAGCGATAAGCCCGGATATTCACAAAAGGCTGGGGATTCTCGTGCAAAGTGAGCCCCGCCAGGAGACTCTGCATAGGGTAAATCCGCTTAGGCAGAGGCAGGGGATGGAAATCTTCCAGTACGATGCGTGAGATATTGCGCACCCAATGATTTTGGGTGAGGTTGGGGAATATTACCCGGTATTCTTCGGGGGCAAATTCCCTGCCGTTCTGCTGCATCATCAACCAGCAGGAAGTGGTATCAAAAGCCACCTGCTCAAAGCTCACCAGATAGCGGTCGTCGGACTCGAAGCGAATCACGCTCCAATCCCGCAGATCATTTTCCCGCAGCCAGTTATCCAGCCTGATTCCCTGCCAGGTATCCCGCCGGGTACCCTCTTCACGGGTACGGAAGGTCACCAGATCTTCTCTGGGTAAAGTGGTGAAAGAGCTATTGGGGAAGTCCCCGCTCACGCCATTCTTGAGCACCAGCTCAAAGCCCTGCAAACTAAAGCAAACAAGCAGCAAGATCAATAACAAGTTGTATTTACGCATCATTTATCCTTGTTGGGATTCAAACCCAGTTTTGTAATCTCAAAATCGATAAACCAGCTCAGGTAACCGCCCACTATTCCAGATGCCAAAGCTGTACACAGAGATACCAGCACCATGACAAGCGGATGCCGGAAGATAATAACAGACATCAGGAACGCCCCGGTCATATTGGCCAGAGCAGTTAAGACCAGATGATTGAGCAGCAGCAGCTTGCTCCTGCCGATCAGGATCAGGGCGGCTGCATCCACGATGATTCCGGGGACAGTGTAAGTAAGTAGAGACAAAGCTCCGTGATTGCCGAAGGAACCCTGCACCAGCACCACCACAGCCTGAATCACGCCGAAGAGCGTTCCGGCCCCGGGCTTGCCGGTCAGCATCACCGCCAGCACCATCCACATCATGTAAAAGCCTCCGGCAAAAGAACCTCCGGGCAGCAGAAGGGGAGCAGAGATTGCCTTTGAGATGGGAGATACGATGGGCTTGATTGCCAGTCCGATGGCTGCCAGAATCCCGATCAGGATCAGATCACGGGTGCTAAAGCGGATAAAAAGCTTCATATCAGTCTCTCCATCACCTGGCTCTCCCGGTGAAAGTGAATCAGCTCGATCCCGGCTTCTTCGAAAAGGTCTTCAGCCAGTTTGTCGGGATAAGTCTCGGCGCAATACACAGTCTTGATCTCTGCATTGATGATCAGACGGGCACAAATGCTGCAAGGCTGATGAGTGCAGTAGAGCACGCAATTCTTGGTGCTGCTGCCGTTGATGGCAGCCTGAATAATGGCGTTCTGCTCCGCATGCACACCCCGGCAGAGTTCATGTTGCTGTCCGGAAGGAATATTGAGCTGCGAGCGCATACATCCCACCTCGGCACAATGTCTTACCCCCTTGGGACTGCCATTGTAACCAGTGGAGATCACCTGATTGTCCCGCACCAGAACGGCTCCTACGCCTCTGCGCAGACAGGTGCTGCGTTTGGCTGCCAGGAAAGCCATCTCCATAAAATACTGCTGCCAGCTTGGCCTGTTATTCATCTTTCTCTCCCTTGACCTGCTACCCTTTTGCATCCCGATATACGCCTTGTATCACAAATCAGTTCTTACAGATATAGAGCTTGATCTCTTCCGTCTTGCCTTTGAGCTGCTCGGAGTGATGATATTCAAATCTGGAAGCCAATAGAGGCTCCAGCCTTGCTTTGCAGGCCTCTGAGATCATCAGGCGTCCCGGAAGAGCCGCCTTCTCCACCCTTGCCGCCACATTCACCGTATCGCCGATCACGGTCAGATCACGCCGCTGCTCGGTGCCAACGTCGCCTTGCAGCAGCAGGCCGCTATTGATCCCGATCCGCACCTCAATCTCCGGTTCTCCATTCTGCAACCGTTGCAGGTTCATCTGCGGCAAAGCGGTTTCCAGAATCTTGATGGCTGCTCTCACGGCATCTCCGGCATCGTGGAAGACTGCCATCACGGCATCTCCGATAAACTTGTCTATATCGCCATAATTTTCCCGGATCACCACCTCGCAGATGCCAAAGAGGTTGTTCAGCATCTTCACCACTTCGGTGGCCGGATTGGATTCCGAATAGGTGGTAAAGCTTACCACATCAAGGTACAGGACGCTCATATCCACCTGACGGGTATCAAAGGAATTGAGGTTCTGACGCAGGGTATCCTCAATGCCGGTGTAAGTGGCTTCCGAAACGTATTTGCGGAGCATGTTATTGAATTTTTCCTGCAAGATGCGGTATTCTTCCTGATGGGAGATATCTCTGAAGACTTCCACTGCCCCCACCAAAGTTCCATCTTCTTCCAGGATAGTAGAGACGTGGGTTTCTACCGGGAAGCGATTGCCGGCCTTGTGTTTGGGATACACTTTAGCGCTGGTCTTGCCCCGGCAGTTCATGGCTTTGAGAAGCGGACAGGCTCCCCGGCAGAGTAGGATGCCGTTCTCATCAATATGGTTCAGGATATCATCCCGGCAGCTTTTGCCTATCACTTCTTCGGCACTGTAGCCGGTGAGTTCTTCGGCAGCTTTGTTCCAATAAAGAATAATGCGGTTGGGATCCACGATGTAAACCCCGTCGTAAAGGCTATCCAGCATCACGCAGAGCTGGGAATCGGGATTCTTCAATGCTTCCAGAATCTTCATTGGGTTCCTTCGTCCGGATGGCTGATGATAGAATTGTAAAGCAGATTGAGAAAGGCCCGGGAGTGCTGCATCCGGTTCTGTTGCATAATCCGGGCAGGAGGGTGAACGATGGAGCTGCCGGCTTGATTCTTCCCGCCAATCTCCACCAGAAAAGCCTTGGTGCCAAAGCTGTGAAAGAAGTAATTACGCGCATTACCCACGCTGGAACTCATCCCTTGCGCCACATCGTAACCACTTTTGGCATAATCCTTTTTTACTTGAGAAGCATAGAGCTCCACGCTCTGTGATAGCTCTTCAATTGCAGCAGCCTGTTCGGCATTTGCGCGGTCGTAGGCGGGCATAAAGATCTTCTCGCTGTAGATTCCGGTTGAGGAGCTGTGATAGAATACCGCCAGATCAAATCTAACCCGTTCCGCCAAGGCGATGATGGCCTGAGTTTCAGCCTCGCTGGCAGGGGTTCTGCCCTTGAAGAAAGGATCACTCACTGTCACCAGCTTATCCTGTTCCCAGAAAACCGGGTAGTTCCGGTTCAGATCCACACCGTCATCCCGAATGTCCAGGCTGCCATTGCCATTGGTGTCGCGGTTGTTCTTGCGCTTCCATTGGTAGACTCCGCTTCGTACGATCTTCCAGCCCTCGGGATTCATGGTCGGAACGATCCAGACTTCATAGTGCCGCAAGATTCTTTGGCTCAGTTCCGAGCCATCAGTGAGCTCTTGAGCAATCTGCATCGCCACTTCTATGCCCAAGACCTCATCTCCGTGATGTTGCCCTATCACCAAAGCTTTCTGAGCACCACTTCCAATCTTTAATGCCTGAATGGGAATTCCTTCCACCGAAGAGAAGCCCAGAAGATGCAGAGAACACAGATCACTATGATCCCGCTGCATAGCCGTGAGAGTGGTGGCCAGGCTTTGTGGGCTCAGATAAACCTGTTCCAGAGGGAAGATGTTTTGGCTATTTTGGGCACAGGAACCCAAGACTGCAAGCAGCAGTACAAAACAGAATCTCCAGATTAAATGGTAAAAATGCTTCATGGTTGCCATTCTCCACAAGAGGGGATTTTTCGTCAACAGCTTTGAACACAGTAGCCGGATTGCAGGATGGAAGAGCTGTTGACGATGCAATAGTTTTTACAAATAAAAGATAGTTCTTGACTGAAAACGGCTTCTCAATACGGGTATACAAAACCAGTAATGAGGTGAAAATGATAGCTGATGCACGTGTCCTGGTCGTCGATGATGATGACATTATTCTCAGCATTATATCAAACATTCTCATCCGAAACGGTTACCAAGTGGACAAGTGTCACAGCGGCGAAGAAGCCTTGGAGAAAGTAGACCAGGGCGAATTTGACCTGGTGCTGCTCGATGTTCACATGGGAAGCGGGTTGGATGGGTATGATACCTGCCAATTGATCCAACAAAAACAAGCAGATTTACCAGTGATCCTGGTCACGGCAAATCAGGATGATGAATCCGTGAACAAGGGTTTTGAGACCGGTTCCAGCGACTACATTAAGAAGCCGGTTTCCCGCCTCGAGCTACTTGCCCGGGTAAAAAACACCATCACTCTCAAGAGATCGGAAAAGCGCAATTTGCAACTGATCGAAACTCTCCGCAGGGACCTCACAATTGCCTCCAGCATCCAAAAAGCCATGCTTCCCAAATGGATAAGCGTTGATGGAGACTTGGTTTTTTCCTCCTATTATCAGGCTTCTGATGCCGTGGGAGGAGACCTCTTTGACCGTTTAAAACTCGACGATAAAAAGTACGTGGTCTACGTGGGCGACGTCTCCGGCCACGGGGTGCAGGCTGCGCTTTTGATGGCTGCCATCAAATCCAGCATCAAACACCTGATTGAGGCATACAAAGACGATCGCAGCCTGGCAGAACTCTTTACCAAGCTCAATGAACGCCTCTTCTCCGATCTCTTCCTGCAAAACAATTATCTCACCCTGATGATGGGCGTTGTGGATATGGAGATGCAGGAATTCCGTTTTCTCAATGCCGGTCATCCACCCTTGATACGCATGAACAGAGTGGAAAACACCTTCCATGTGCACGATGAGAAAGGCTCATTACCCCTGGGTTGGATGCAGAGGACCAAATATGACGACGATGATATTATTCACATCCCTTTGGATCCCAATGATATCTATCTGATGTTCACAGATGGTATCTATGAATGCAGCAATGGCACAGTGGATCAACTGGGCCTGGATGGATTGAAGACACTGGTGAGCCAGGAGCTCGATCTGGATAGCTGCGTAACCATCCCTCATAAAATCAAACAGTTCCTCACAACTCATCAATTTGATACTGATGCAGACGACTTTACTCTTTTCTCATTCCAGATACATAACCACAATAGCATAGATTACCTGGTGGAGGACGCCGTGGATTACATTACCCGCCATTACACCTTTATTCTGCTCTCTGCTCTGAAAGGAGTGGGCAAGGTATCTCAGGATTGCGAAAACCTGGTCTTGAACTGGACAGGTGATTCCACTCTCTCAGCCCGGGTAGAATTGATCGTGGACGAATTCTTAAATAACATCATTCAATACGGTTACCACTTCCAGGAAGATGCGGAGATCGTGATCGAATTCCGCCTCACCAAGACCAAGCTCGCTATCCGTTTCTGGGATAAAGGCATCGAGTGGATCCCGGAAAACCAAGATTACAATATAGAAAATCCCTATGATTTTGATGATGGTATGGACATCTCCGGCCGGGGCATCAGAATCATCCAATCCATCAGCAACCGCTTTGTCCGCCGTCGTTACGGAGGAATCAACGAGACCAGAGTCGAAATTGATCTATGATCAGCATTATCATCCGGGCCAAGGACGAGATGCCCTGGCTCAAATACACGCTGCGTCTACTGAATTTGCAGGAGAGGCAGGATTTTGAACTGATCTGTGTGGATTCCGGCTCCCAAGATGGAAGCTGGGAACTGCTGCAAAACACCAAAACCAAGCTATGCTACCGTATTAAGCCCGAGGATTACATCCCCGGCAAAGTGTTGAACCAGGCAATTGCCCAAAGCTCTGGCGAGATAATCGTCTTCAACAATGCAGATTGCATCCCTTTAAATCGCTTCTGGCTCTCGGAACTGCTGCGTCCCCTGGAAACAGATGCCTCTATAGCAGCCGCCTATGCTTGCCAGATTGCCCGTCCGGATGCCCATCCCATGGTGCAGAAAGATTATGAACGCGCCTTTGGAGATGGCAGGATAGCCGCCTCCTGGAAACATTTCTTCTCCCTGGCTTCCTCAGCCGTTCGCCGTGACCTGATCCAGAACTACCCTTTTAATGAAGAGATCAGCTATTCTGAGGATATCGAGTGGAGCTGGCGCATGAAGAGTATGGGTTATAAGATAGCCTATGCCCCGGAAGCCAAGGTCTGGCACTCGCACAACTACAATCTGAAGCAGATTAAAAAACGCTATCTGGGAGAAGGCAAGGCGGAAGCATATATCTATCGGGATCACTACGAAGAGCATCCCGAGGAGAAGTCCTTTGCCCGAAGCGTCTTGCTCTCTGCAGGCATGGAGACTCTGCGGGACGCTGCATTTCTGCTGAGAAAAGGCAGACCGGATTGGCTGCCAAAAGCGCCCTTGTACCGTCTGGCTCAAAGATACTATGCCTGGAAGGGCAGAAACTCATGAAGATACTGGTGAGCTGCCTGGCTTATGACGAAGGTAAATCCGGCATCTCCGATTATATCAATTCCACGGTGCAGGAACTGCTGTCCCTGGGAGACGACCAGCCTTCTGAAGCGCATCAGCTCTGGCTGCTTATCCACCCTTCCGATGCAGCCATTTTCCCGGTTAAACATCCCCGCCTGAACTATATTTACGTTTCCGAATGGCTGAAGCGTCCACTCTTTTCCATGCTTTGGCATCTCTATTTTTTGCCACTTAAGGTAAAGCTGAAGAGCTTTGATCTCGTCTTTCTCCCCGCTGCCAACCGCCGGCTATTGGCTCGCTATCCCAATAACGTAATCCTCACTTTTCACGATCTATCGCAGTTTCATATCCCCGGGAAATACGATCGGTTCCGCACCTTCTACGTAAAGCAGCTTATCCCGCATTACCTTGCCAAAGCCAGGAAGATTCAGGCTATCAGCGAGAACACCAAGAATGACCTCCTGCGTTACTACCGCATCAAGCCCATCCGGATCACGGTGAACTACAATGGTTATAACCCAGCCAAGCTGGATAATCCCGTGCCGGAAGACATTCTGCGGCATAAACTGGGTACCCGGAAAAAGTACCTGCTCTACATCTCCAGGCTGGAACACCCCGGCAAGAACCACGTGAACCTGCTCAAGGCCTACGATCTGCTTTCACCTGAGATACAAAATGAATACTGTCTGGTCTGTGCCGGTTCCGCCTGGAACGGCAGCGAAGCTATCTTTGCAGAGCAGAGCAAACTGAAACATCCGGCCAATGTGATCTTCCCGGGATTTGTGACCAACGACGAGATGGCCGCACTTTACCGCTATGCTTCCCTTTACGTTTTTCCATCTCTCTATGAGGGCTTTGGCATCCCCATTCTGGAAGCCTTCTATTGCGGCATCCCGGTGATTTGCTCCAATCGCTCTTCTCTGCCGGAAATTGGCGGTACCGCCGTGCTGACCTTTAACCCGGAAGATCCCCAAAGCATTGCCTCCCGTATAGAAGAAATCCTCTCAAACCCCGCTCTGCAAGGAGAAATGATCCGCAAAGGCACAGAACGTCTGGCGCATTTCAGTTGGCGCAGCCATGTGCGGAATCTGCTGGCGCTCGTTAGGCAAACCGAAAGTAAATAGTAACAAGGTACTAGAGTTACATCCCTCTTCTTTGGAAGAAGTGTTTTGACATAGAAACAGTCTATACATACATCACCAGATCATAGCGAGGGTGCGGAGCTCTAATCACAAATCACTAATTACTAATCACCCTCCGTTCTCTCACACTCCCTATTGGTTGCCGACTCTTCGCCGTGTCTTGCAGGACTCTTCCCGAGCAAAGTGTTCGGGAAGAGTCCTGCAAGACACGGTGAAGACTCCGGGAGAAATAGGTGGTAGTTGTGGAGTATAGAAGTGATGTAAGGGAGCTCCCGAAGTTCATAGAAACAGTGAATAGAGTGTTGGTAAGTGGATGATTATGAGTCAGATGCTTGAATCTAGATGCTTCTTCCATCCTCTTTGGAAGAAGAGTCTTGACATATCTGGCTATCTATTAGTTTGAGAATCTGAGGTGTTATTATGAAGAATTTTATCGTTTTTAGCCTTGGATTTCTGTGCCTGGTGCTTGCTGCCTGTAGCCAGAACGTACCTATGCGCACCAGCATCAATGAACACGTGCTCACCAACATGTCCACTTCCAGCCAAAGGGGAGTGAATCTCCTCTATGATTCTGAGCTGACAACCAATAGAATCCCCTTGTATAGAGCAGACCGTACTCTCATTCAGGGTGCCGGTTCGGACTACTATTGTGATCAGGCCGGAACGCTTAAAACCATGCTCACTCAATATCTTGGCAATCGCTTCCACGAAATCAATCCTACCGCCACATTCAAGCTTGAGCTTACTTTGGTGAATTTCTACGTGGAGCGTCACGTTATGAATGCCAATTTTATGCATACTCTCGAAATTCTGGCTGGAGAAAATACCGAAAGTAACTACATGAACAAAGCCGTGGTGGAAGTGATGGTGAAAGCCACCGGACCCAGCGGGGTAATCTCCAAGACTTTGAGCGCCAGTGCTGAGGGCAATGCTACCGATACTACCATGGTCAATTCTCTGAGCGAAGTGATCAATCAGGCCAATAACCGCATCCTGATCCTACTGAATAACTATCTCTCCGAGAATAACCTCTAAACCATGAAGTGGATTGCGGCACTTGTAATTCTGGCGGTTTGTCTGCCGCTGTTCAGCGCTTCCTGCCTGCATCCCGAGGAGAAAGAACTGCTGCTTCAGATGCTGCAGACGGCGGAGCTGGATTCGGTTTCTCTCACTTTTGAGAAGGATTGGGATCTCTCCACGAAGTTCAAGGAAAGCGGTCAGCTTTCGGAGCTGCAAAATCCCTGGCTGGCTTTTACCAAGATCGATGCTCTGCGACGGATTCTGGCTCCCGATAGCCTGGCTTACTGGCGTCCGGAGCGATTGCATGGCTTGGCAGAGCTGGTTACCGAGGGTCCCGAAGGCCTGGCTCCGGAGCTCTACCGGGCAGAACTGAACCGTCTCTGGCAGGAAAAAGTGCATCAGCCGAGGGATATCTTTGGCTACGTGGAAGATTTGCTGGTGGATTTCTCGGATGATCTGCGGCAGGCCTTGCCCTTTGATGAAGCAGTTTCGGATAGCCTCAGTGCTTTCTATTTCAAGGCTTTCCACGAATCTGAAGATAGCCTGGCTTTGGGAAGGTTTCTAGACTTACGGGGCTATCCCAGGGAAGGTTCCGTGGAGGTTCTGAACTGGCTGCCGCATCTGGAGAAAGTGGATCTGAACGCTCTCTACGAGACTTTCCTGCGTTACTCCATTATGGCGGAGCTGATCAGTGAGAAAGCAGCAGAGCTGCAATATACCAATCCCCGTCCGCTACGCTATCAAAGCCGCTTTGGACTGATGCTGATCGGAAGCCGGGGAGTGGATCATTATACTACGCAGAATCAGGAGCTTTGCTTCCTGCTGGAACCGGGTGGAGATGATCTTTATGAGCCTTCCATCTATGCAGATCACCACAAGCCGTTCTATCTGCTGATGGATCTGGCGGGCAATGATATTTACCAGAACCGTGCTCAGGCAGAGCAGTTCAGCGTGTGCCTGGGTCTGGGTATTTCAATGGATCTGGCGGGAGACGATATCTACCGGGGAGGAGATTTCTCCTTTAGTGCCGGGCTGGGTGCCGGGCTGCATCTGGACAGCGCGGGTGAAGATATCTACGACAGTGGCTTATTCAGCCAGGGAGCTGCCTTCTTTGGTCCATCCATCGTTTGTGATCTGGATGGTGACGATCTCTATTCCGCCACCACTATGGCGCAGGGTATGGGTTCCACCCGGGGTTTTGGCATGATCCTGGATATCTCCGGGACGGATCGCTATCTTCTGGGTCGGAAGTTCAATCACGCTCCGCTGATGCCCAATGATTACCGCAGTATGGGCCAGGGTATGGGCTTTGGTTTCCGTCCGGATTTTGCCGGAGGAACCGGGATGATCTTTGATGCCGAAGGCAACGACAAGTATATGGGCGGTGTTTATGCCCAGGGCGTGGGCTATTGGTATGCTACGGGGATTCTGATCGACGAGAGCGGCAACGACGTCTATAATGCCGTGTATTACCCTCAAGGCTCCGGTATTCACCTTGCCAATGGCTATCTATTTGATGGCGGCGGGGATGATGCCTATTACACCCGCAACGGCCCCGGCCAGGGTGCCGGACACGACTGGGGACTGGGCATCCTGCTGGATAAAACCGGAGACGACGCCTATTCCATCCCGGGCGGCAATGGCTTGGGACTCAGTAATTCCGTGGGCATCTTTGTGGATAGCCGTGGTAATGACCGTTATGAACGCAAGGTGGATAATTCCTATGGCTTCGGAGCTTTCAGCCGCAGAACCGGCTCGATTGGGCTCTTCCTCGATGCTGCCGGCACGGATACCTATCCTGATAGCATTTTTACTAATAATAAGCTGTGGAACCGGGGTTCCTATGGCATCGGCTACGATCTGGAGCACTTTGTCAGTGCTGCGGATATCCCTCCGGCCATCGTAGATGAAGCTTTGGTGGATAGCCTGGCCACGATCTCGGAGATCTTTGCCGCTGCCTCGGAATGGGAAGTGGGCTCCGCCATCAAGCGGGTGCGTCATGCCCGGGGAGTGCTGATCCGCAGAGCAGAGGAGGCCATCCCCTATATCACAGCGGAGAAGCTGGGCTCCAAGAGTGGCCTGGAATATCGTGCCATGGAAGAACTGGTGGATAATTCGGAAGCTTTCAAACGTGAACTTTTCAATTGGATAGAAGTGGCAGACACTCTGAAGGCCAAGGACGCTCTGTCGCTGATAGCCGGAACGGGAGACAGCCTGCTGCTGGATCCTATCCAGAGCTTGCTTTCCCGGGGGAAGTATGTGGGCACCTGCCTGGGTTGCCTGGGCGGAATCGATAGCGAACGCAGTATAGACATCCTTCAAAGCTGGCTGGATTGCCCTGTGGAACGCTATCGCTACATTGCTGCCCGCAGTCTTCTGGGGATAGGCAAACCCAGAGCGCTGAACCTGCTGCGAGCCATGCGGGAGGATAGATCCTTCCTGATTGAAAGCATGGTGCGCAGTATCCCGGGGGAAAGCCTTGGAGACTAAGGAGTTTTTTCGGAGCTATCTGGAGCGCTTGCGCCCCGGAAAATCCGGGGATCTGATGCCGCAGTTTGAGCGTTATCTGGCGCTTATGCTGGAGATAAATGCCACAATCAATCTGGTCTCCCGCAAGATGCCTCCGGAGGCCTATTGGACACAGCATTTCCTTGACAGCCTGAGGCCTCTGGAATGTTTGGATATCAAGGAATTGCGCCTGCTGGATTTTGGCAGCGGGGGTGGATTGCCCGGGATTCCTCTGAAACTTCTGGAGCCGGATTCACGGTTTGATCTGCTGGATTCCACTGCCAAGAAAGTGCGGGCACTGGAGGAGATGATTCAGAGCCTCGGTCTGCGCCGTGTGAATTGTCTCTGCCATCGTCTGGAAGATTATGCCTGCCTGCCCAGACATCCGCTTTATGACGTGATCGTCTGCCGGGCGGTATCGATCGAAGACCGCTATCTGGAGCCTCTGAGCAAGCTGTTGAAGCCGGAAGGATTCCTGCTTCTGTATAAATCTCATAATCTGGAAGATATAGCCAAGCTGGAGAAGGAATTGCTTCTGGAGCACGATGATCCCGTCCTGGGTCTGCGCCGCATCTTCCGCATCAAGCGCGGAGCTCTGAGGCCGGTTTTGGGAAAAGCAAAGAAAAGTTAAGGATAAAATGGGAAGAGTAATAACCATAGTGAATCAGAAAGGCGGAGTGGGCAAGACCACCACCGCCGTGAACTTGGCAGCCGCTTTGGCTGTGCTGGAAAAGAAAACCCTTTTGGTGGATCTGGATCCTCAGGGCAATGCCACCAGCGGTGTGGGCCTGGATAAGGACAAGCTGGAGCTGCAGGTCTACGATGCTCTGATCCAGCGTGTACCCATCCAGGATACTATCATGAGCACCGATACCGCCAATCTCTGGTGCATACCCGGCAATATCAACCTCACCGGAGCGGAGATCGAGCTGGTGCACGAGTTTGCCCGGGAACACAAGCTCAAGGAAGCCCTGCAGCCCATTATCAATAACTATGACTACATTCTGATAGATTGTCCGCCTTCTCTGGGGCTGCTGACAGTGAATTCCATGACCGCCAGTACGGACGTTCTGGTGCCCATTCAATGCGAGTATTATGCTTTGGAGGGTGTGAGCCAGTTACTCACCACCATCCGTCTGATCCAGAAGAACCTGAATCCTGCTTTGAACATTGTGGGAGTGCTGCTTACCATGTATGACAAGCGTGTGAATCTCTCCCTGCAGGTGGCCAAGGAAGTGCACCGTTATTTCAAAGAGAAGGTCTTCCGCACCATCATTCCGCGCAATATCAAGCTCACCGAAGCTCCCAGCTTTGGTAAACCCATCTTTTTATACGACATCCGCTCTCCCGGCGCCATGAGCTATCTGAATCTGGCCACAGAGCTGATCCAAAGAACCGAGAAGTGAGGTTATGGTGAACGAACGTTTAGGAAGAGGCTTGGGCGCTCTGATCCCCGAGTCGGATGAAACAGCCCAAGCAGCCGCCGGAATCACTCTGGTACCGGTAAGCCAAATCAAAGCCAATCGCTATCAACCCCGCCGTCGTTTTGTGCAGGAAAAGCTCACCGAGCTGGCCATGTCCATCCGTGAGAACGGCATCATTCAACCCATAATCGTTACCAAGACAGCTTCTTCAGAATATGAACTGATTGCCGGGGAAAGACGCCTGGAAGCTGCCAAGCTGGCCGGACTGGAGAACGTTCCCGTGGTGGTGCGTTCGGTTTCCCGCAAGGAACAGCTTGAGCTGGCCATCATCGAAAACGTCCAGCGCGAAGACCTTAATCCCATCGAAGAAGCCATGGCTTACCGCATGCTGATCAACGACTTTCAGCTCACCCATAACGAGGTGGCGCAAAAGATGGCCAAAGACCGGGTAACCATCACCAATAGCCTCAGGTTACTCAATCTGAGCGCTGATATTCAGGAACTGGTGAGCAGCGGAGAGCTTTCCGCCGGACATGCCAGAGCCATCCTGAGCCTGGCTGCCGAAGAACAGACCGAATTTGCCGCCTTCATTATCAAACATAAACTCACCGTCCGCCAGGCAGAAGACAAAGCCCGCACCTGGAAGCAGGAAACGCCTCCCCGGGCTGCCAAAGCCACGGTAAAAAATAGCCTCCTGCACAGCTTTGAACAAGACCTCTCCCGCTTACTTAAGGTGAAAGCCACCATCAAGGACAGCCGGGGTAGGGGCAAGATCACGCTGGAATACTCCAGCCCGGAAGAGCTGGAAAACCTGAAGTCCCTGCTTTTTTCTTTGAGGCAGTAAAGCCTATTATCACTAGCTTTTAAGAGGTTTGTGGAAAGTAATGGACAGCATCAAAAGAAAAAATTCTCAGATTTCTGAAGATTTTTTTTGCTTCTCTTCAGAGATTAATTATGCTGTCTGTAGCCTACAGACCCTACATAGAATGCCCTCCGAGTCGTGGGGACACCGCCCGGTGCTCCCCACGGTTTTTTTTATCCCCTAAAAGAGGAGTGGAGCATGGAGCTTTTTAATTCAATCCATAGTAAGCAGATCATCGGCATGCTGCATTTGGCAGCCTTACCGGGAAGCCCCCGCCACAGTCTTTCCGTTGCCCAGATCACCGAACTGGCCCTCAGAGAAGCAGCCCTCTATCAAGCCGCCGGGCTGGATTCTCTCCTCCTTGAAAACATGCACGATATCCCCTATCTAAACCGCCAAGCTCCGGAAGAAACTCTTGCCGCGCTTGCCATTATTGCCGCCCGGCTTCGTACAGAAACAGAGCTTCCTCTGGGCTTGCAGATTCTGGCCGGGGCAAACAAAGCTGCCTTGGCGGTAGCACATTGTGCAGCTCTGGATTATATCCGCGCCGAAGGCTTCGTCTTCGGTCATCTGGCCGATGAAGGCTATATGGATAGCGATGCCGGAGAAATCTTGCGTTATCGCCGCAATCTGGGAGCCGAGCGCATCAAGATCTTCACGGACATCAAAAAGAAACACTCCGCTCACACCCTCACGGCGGATGTATCTTTGGCAGAGACAGCCAAAGCAGCCGAATTCTTCCTTTCCGAGGGCCTCATCATCACCGGCAGCAGCACCGGGGAACCCTGCTCCACTGAAGATTTAATCTCGGTACGCCAAGCCTCCCAGCTTCCCATCCTGATCGGCAGCGGTGTTACAGAAGCCAATCTTCCAGAATATTGGCCCCTGGCCGATGCCTTTATCGTGGGCTCTCACTTCAAGGAAGAAGGGCTCTGGTCCCGTCCCGTTTCGCCGGAGCGGGTGAAAGCCTTCATGCAGAAAGTACAATCCCTGCGGGAAGGGGAGAAACTGCTTGACCGCCCCTGATGCCCGGGGAAAGCTACCATTATGAAAGAGTTTAAGACTTTTGCCACCGAATATCTCTTCTGGCTTTACTGCCTGGCTTGCCTGGCCTGGTTGGGCTCCAGACTGTTAGATCTCAACCTGCCCGTCTATCTGCTGCTGGCTCTTCCGGCTCTCTTGGCCGTAGTATTCCGCTTTATTCCCGGCTCTCTTGGCAGAGTCGTGAGTACCAAAGAAGCAGAAAACTCTCGCCTGAGCCTCAGAATCCAGACGGTATTAGCTGTGCTGATCAGCCTGGTGATGGCATGGGTAATGGTGGAAGTGAAGCCCTTGGATTTCTTCACCGGTGCTCAGAATACCACTTCCATCCTGAAAGGCATCTTCAATCCCAATCCCGAGCAGCTTGTTCCCATGCTGCTGGCCTTGGTGGAGACCATCTATCTGGCGCTGCTGGCCACCGTTCTGGCCATTCCCTTTGCCTTTTTCCTGAGCTTCTTTGCTGCCAAGAACCTGATGTTTGGCTCCTTCTGGGGCAAGACCGCCTATTTCTTTATCCGCACGGTTTCCACCATCTTCCGTTCCATAGAAGCCATAGTGTGGGCTATCATCTTCTGTGTGTGGGTGGGAATCGGCCCCTTTGCCGGGATGCTGGCGCTCTGGATTCACTCCATTGCCGCTCTCATCAAGCTCTATAGCGAGCAGATCGAGAATATCGATCCCGGTCCAGTGGAAGCCATCAAAGCCACCGGAGCCTCCACTCTGCAGATCTGGCGTTATGCCGTTTCTCCGCAGATTTTAGCGCCCTATCTGGCCTTCACCATCTATCGCTGGGATATAAACGTCCGTATGGCGACCATCGTGGGCTTTGTGGGCGGTGGCGGCATCGGCCTAGCGCTCTATCAGCAGCAGCAAATGCTGGCCTGGCGGAACGTGGGCCTGATCATGTGGCTGATTGCCCTGATCGTCTGGGTCATGGATATTTTTTCGGCCTATATCCGGGAAAAACTGGTTAGTTAAAACCATCCTGTTTAACTTATCTGAAAGAACCGTTCTCTACCGCATTAACAGGCAGAGACAATGAGGACTTTATGACACAATATAATCCAGTGGAACTTATCCTGAAAAAGCGCAACGGCAACGATCTTAGCCCCGAGGAAATCGGCTTCTTTATCCGTGGATACCTGGAGGGCTCCATTGCCGAATACCAGATGTCCGCCCTTTTGATGACTATCTTTTTCCAAGGTGCCAGTGGTGCAGAGATTGCCTCCCTCACCCAGACTTACATAGAATCCGGCAAAAGCCTGAAATTCCCCTCAGACCTGCCTGTGGCGGATAAACACTCCACCGGCGGAGTTGGTGATAAAATCTCCCTGATGCTGGCCCCCATCGCTGCAGCTTGCGGACTTTACGTGCCGATGATCTCCGGACGCGGCCTCGGTCATACCGGAGGCACCCTGGACAAGTTGGAAGCCATCCCCGGCTTCAAGGTGCAATACTCCCTGCAGGAGTTTCAGACGATGGTGGAACGCTATGGCATCGCCATGGTGGGACAATCTTCCGAGCTGGTTCCTGCCGATAAACGCATCTATGCCCTGCGGGACGTCACCGCCACGGTGGAAAGCCCGGGGCTGATCACCGCCTCCATCATGAGCAAAAAGATCGCCGAAGGTGCCAAAGACCTGGTGATAGATCTTAAAGTAGGCAGCGGAGCCTTTATGCCCAATCTGCGCCGTGCCAAGGAATTGGCAGAGCTTCTGGTGCACACCGGCCAGAGCTTTGGCCAGCGGGTTTCCGTGGTCTTTTCCAATATGAATTCCCCCCTGGGAAAAGCTGTGGGCAATGCGCTCGAGATGGTCGAAGCCATTGAGTATCTGAAGGGCAATACCCTCCCGGATACCAAGCAGCTCACGGATGCCCTGGTGCAGAGAATGCTGATCTCCTCCGGCCTCGCTTCAGATGAAACCACCGCTCAGGCTATGATCGATACAGCTTTATCCAGCGGCAAAGCCCTGGAAATCTTCCGCAAGATGATAGAAGTGCAGGGCGGCAATCCCGGAGTGATCGAGGATTATTCCCTGATGGGCACCGCCAAACACAGAATCCCCATCCTGGCAGAGAGTTCCGGCTACGTTCACCAGATCGACAGCCGTGCCATCGGTTACGCTCTGGTGCGGGTCAAAGCCGGCCGGATGAAGACCACAGACAGCCTGGACTATGCCGCAGGTGCGCTTCTTTTGCCCAAGATCGGTTCCTTCCTGGAAACCGGAGAACCCATCGGAGAGCTTTTCTGCAACGATATAGCGGAAGGAAAGCAAGTGGCGGATCTGATCCGCCAAGCCTATGGCATCTCACCGATTGAAAAAGCCTCAGAACCCCTGATCTATGAGATTATGACCGGTTAAGGAGCGTCGATGGGCACGGTTACAGAACATCATCTGCTAATCTTCCTCGTGCAATTTGCCCTGCTTCTGGGAGCCTGCAAGGTTGTGGGTTTCTTTTTGGAGAGGATCAAGCAGCCCACCATCACCGGAGATGTTCTGGTAGGTCTGCTTCTGGGACCCTCAATCTTTGGCAAATACTATCCTGCTCTGCAGAGCCAAATCTTCCCGGATGATCCCGTACAATGGGCGATGCTGGGCACCATTGCCTGGTTTGGCAATCTCTTTCTGCTGATGGAAACCGGGCTTGAGATCAATTTTACCAAGGTCTGGAAACAGCGCGGCAGCGCCTTTAAACTTTCCACCTCCGATCTTCTGATTCCGATTGCTATCTCGTTTATCCCCATGTATTTTCTTCCCGAGCGCTTCATGATCGATCCCGGCCAACGCCTGCTTTTTGCCCTTTTCATTTCCGCCATTATGACCATCAGCGCACTGCCTGTTGCTATCCGCGGCATGCGGGAGATGAATATCCTGAAGACGGATGTGGGCTTCCTCACCGTTTCCGCCCTCACCATGAACGATCTGGTGGGCTGGGTGGTCTTCACCGTTATCCTGGGTCTCTTTGCACATGGCTCGCTGGAGCTGGGCTATCTGGGGCAACTCATGATCGGAACTCTGCTCTTCACGGTGCTGAGCCTGACTCTGATGAAGAACCTTATCGACCGCCTGATCGGCACCATCCACCGCAAGATTGGCCGTGAAACCGGCTATAAAACCACCTTCATAGTTATTCTGGGTATGCTGATGGGTGCGCTCACGCTGAAGATCGGAATCCATTCGCTCTTTGGCTTCTTCATCGCCGGCATCGTGGTGGGAGAATCCCGCTACGTCACGGAAAAAGATAGATACGTTCTGAACCGCATGGTGCATTCCATCTTCGTGCCTATCTTCTTTGCCAAGATCGGGTTATCCATCGATATTTTGGCCAATCTGGATTGGTTGCTGGTGGGTTTGATGCTGGTGATCGGACTCTTTTCCCGTTATCTGGCGGCCTACCTGGGAGCCCGTTGGTCTGGACAGGACAAAGCCAATAGCCACACCATAGCTATTTGTCACAGCCCGGGCGGAGAGATGCACATCGTGATCTCCATGCTGGGGCTTTCCCTGGGTGTGATCAACGAGACCGTGTTTGTGAGCATCGTTACTGCTGCCATTATCACCACCATTATCTTTGGCCCCTGGCTGGGCCTGGCTCTGCGTAAGCTGAATAAGAACAAGACCGTGCTACGCTTCTCCGGAGATGCCATCATTCTGGGTTACAACAGCAACAGCCGCAGAGATTTGCTTTCCCGCCTGAGCCACGAGGTGAGCAAACGCATCAAACAGACCGAAGAGGACGTCTTTGCTGAGATCATGAAGCGTGAGGAGCAGATCACCACTGCTCTGGGCAAAGGCATCGCCGTTCCGCATGCCCGTTTGGAAGGACTCAAGCAATCCCTGCTCTATGTGGGTAAACCTGTTTCACCTCTGGAATGGGACAGCCCGGATGGTGAGGAAGTGCACACAGTTTTCCTACTGCTTACTCCCTTAAATGATCCCAAGGCTCAGCTCAATATCATGCAGTGCCTGGCCAGCTCTCTGCGTAAACCGGAACTGATCAGTAAACTGCATTACACGATGAATCCCGGCAAGCTCTACCGCCTCATCACCGAATGCCTCTCAGAAAGCGATTCCTGCCTGCTCCACGCCAACGAGTAAAGAATAGAACGCAGATCACCACTCCCATGGGTTGTAAGCGTCCTCGTTTACAATGCCCGCCTGCGGGCAAGCATGGAATAGAACGCAGAACACCACTTCACCACTCCACCACTTGATTTTACACTCTATATACTGTTTAAAAGAACACTCAGGAGAAACTCTCCCCCTACTATATATACGTGGACACTTTCCCCAAAATTTGGACACTTTCCTGTGGAATCTTTTCCGCACTTGCGTAAAGGCTAAGCTTGCAAGGTACTAGACAGCCAAACTTTTTTCGGACGCCGGGCACCGCAGAGGGAAGCCCCCCCCAGTCGAGCGGGAGCAGGGCAGCATGTGCTCTTTGGAGTTCAAACAGGCTATCAAAGCTATTCTCTTACAACAGACTATGCAGCCTGTTTGGACTTCAAGCAGTAGGTGCGGCAGCATGATGGGATGGCTCTGCTTCGCCTCGTGCTTATAGAAGTCCATTGCGGCAACAAGCTGGGAAACACACGTGTAGTCAGGGGAACCGCAATGAACTCCTACAAATGAAGCTCCCTCTGGAAGAGACCTCCGGCCTCTGTGGCGACGAGGACGTCCCCACCCCAAATCGTACTACCACAAAGCCCCGAAAGGGCACAATCTGCCAGCGATGGGTGCAGCCCATCGAAACAATTCCATACCCAGAACGCAAACCCTGAAAGGGCGCAATTTATCCTGATCATACAAGGACGGGACGGCCAGCCCAGGATCAACACATTAAGCCAGTCACCAGAAGAGCTGCGATCGTGGGATTCTCTCTCTTCATCGCGTCCCGATAAAAAAGACAAGAGAACGCCACCACGAGGTCAGTAGTCGTTCGTGATGCCAAGCAAGGCCAACATACTCATCCTGTCCCTGAGCGTTCTCAACGACATAAAGATATGTATAGCGATGGGCGTCAAGATAAATCAGATCGTGAGCATTTGTTACAAACACGACCGCACCTTGACATCGAGAACTTCAGATTATGATTATAGCTTGGTAAAGAGAATAGAGGGGCTACACAATAGTAGCTTGTATCCGATTCCGTAACCTTGTTTTCAAATCCTCCGTGTTCTCCCACAGGATAAAATTGTAATGGCGAACATCAAAATGTACTGGATTTGCATCAAAATAGCTCTTCTTGCATGTAAATATCACTTGTTTACCAAGGCCGTGTGCAAAACCAGCTTCATAGTACACCCCTTGATTATTACCAGTTAGTTCTGCTATAACAAATCTAGCATTACGAAGATGTGCGATTATCTCATCACAGACTCCCTCATTATAGTCCGTTTGATCGATTCTGATGGGCTCATAACCGCAATCAATGATACATCTTTTCAAACCGTTATCCCAAGCATCTGCCATGCTGCTATCAAACCACATCGCAACAAATGCCTTATTCGAGTCTATTCCAGTCCGCGTAATCTCATCTAGCCTCTGCCAACCTTTTAACGTTATTTCCATATGTTGGTTATCTGGGGAAACAATGTATCCCAAGTCCCCTGCATATTGTGAAATTTTGTGAAATTGATCCACGCTTTTTACAGGAATGGATGGGTAATCTCTGATAGAGTTTATTGGAATGACTCCACCAATATCTGGATTCCTCCTATTGAGTTCTTTTAGCAGCTCGTCCACTAATTCAAGTGGGTTCCCCGGGAATCTAGTGTTTTCGATATATTCCAGATAGTTCCCTCCATCTAGAGAAACTGATTCCCCACGATTATGCCTCATTCTTGTAGCGCAACAGAGTTTCCACCTCTGAGTCTCATTTAGACGGCCTTCACAGGCATCTAATGTACCGGATATCTCATAATCGCCACAATAGGGACAGCTTACTATTTCTACATCACGGCCTCCTGCTGAAGACTTATCTGCAGGCTTGCCACATATCCAACAAGTATTCGGACTTGAAGCCATGTGTTCCTCCTATATAAGTGTAATCATTAGGATAACTCAATACTCCCACTTCTCATGGCTGAGTGGGAATCTATTCAATCTATCCTGCCTGACTCTGGGCAGGAGGGCATCTAGCTTGTCCACTATCTGGAGTTGTTCTTCCATTGTGAGTACGGGCACGGATACTTCATCTGCATGAAGGGATAGAGAAGATACATCCTTTACCTGGCTATAGGGGATAATCTCCCAGGCCGGGCTTAAAGACCTAAGCTGGTTATCAATACGCTGTCTTCTGGTTAGCCCTTCACTTTCACTCATGTCAGACTCCAATCAATGCTTACCCTCAGTGTTTTATGCGATGGTAATCCAGAGGTTTACCTTGATCATCGAGCCAGTCAGTAAATCCGTTTGATGATCTTCCCAGTACCAACCTGGAGGCTGCAGAAGGGGATTTGAAGGTTACATCCTGTCTTAATATATATTTATCACGAGTGCTGTTTAAGTATAAGATACCTGAGCGTATCATCTGTTCTTTGGCAACCAAATAAGCTCCATCGAATGATTCAGAGTGGTTCATAACAATTTCTGAACCCTTACAAATCACGGTTCCTTTCGTATGTGGATCGTAGAATCCATTTGCTTTAACACTTTTTTTGGATATAAAGATTGGAACTCTATCCCCAGATGGAGTGTAGGTAGTATGTTCTTTGTGAGATGGTGGAGGGGGAGGTGGTGGAGGTATTGGCGTACTGCCACTTGGTAAGGTTCTGTCCCAAAGTTCCACTATTTCTTCTATATCGAGATCAGTATGCTCTGTTTGAATTATGAGTTGTTTGGCGAGCAGATATATGTCCATACCAGTATCAGAAGCAATTTGAGCCGCCTTTTGCTTAACCTTATTGATGAGTCTGATTTTTCCAAGTTCTTCGTACATGTCGCTTGCGGTCTGAACTGCCTGTTTTCTGAAGTTTTCTCTTCTCAATACTTTATCAAGTGTCTGACAAATAACATCTACATTATCGTTCAGTATGTGAAACTCATTAAAAAGAGTACTATCAAAAGAGCCACCCTCTGATGGTAAGTAAAACCTCCATGTTATACCGTCGGTTAATATACATATAGCAGCCTTATCCCAGTAATTGTATCTTTGAAGTTGCGCTTCACCCGATGGTAATTCGTATTGTAGCTTGCCCGGACTTTTAACTTCAATGAATACCTCTGCTTTGTCAGTTCTTTTATCTGCTAAGAACAGGGCTATATCAACCCTCCCACGAAGCTCAGTGGTAACTTCTTGTGGGGGATACTTTTTCACGGGATACTCGGTATAGAATTCTGCAGGATTCCAGATATTCCACCCTAATTTATGGCATATTCGCCCGACCAGCGAATAACGAACATGTTGCTCATCTAAGAACAAGCCATCATTTAGCATCTTCCTGACGCTTTCAATAACTTCTTTCATTCGTCCCTCTTGCCTTACTTTTTTCCTTCAAGCTACTAAACAATCATGGCTGTATTTGTCAATCCCAAATTCTGTCTCCTCCTTGCTCATCCTGATGGGTAGCATCTAAGAGAGTGTTTCACGGGATTCCCGGTTAGGCCCGGAATGACGTCCATACCCACGGACAAGCGACAGGATGTCGCTTCTACTCTATCTGGCTAGAACTCTGGTGGGTTGTCTTCGGGCCTCCGGTATCTGTGGTGACGAAGACGTCCTCACCCCAATCCTGTATTGGGCTGCCGCTTCCGGATTGCAGACGTCCTCGTTTGCACGAGCTCGCAGAGCCCGAAGAAAAGCTGCCACCTACGGTGTCACGTAAACGGGGACGTCAACTCACCCCAAACCTTCACTCCGTTCAGCTTTGGGGACCCCGTTGATCCAGAATTGGAGCTGCCTTTGGCCGCTGTGGTGACGAGGACGTCCCCACCCCAAACAGTGGATGCGACAGCAGAATGAGAGAACTCCGCTTCGCGTCATTCCTGCGAAGGCAGGATTCTATGAGTGTTACCGATGTCTCCGTTCTAAAGTGTAAACGATGTGCCCGATTCAACACGTGCCGTCATGCCAGCGAAGGCTGGCATCCAGTAGGGCAACTAAACGTCTCTTGTTCAAAGAATTGTATCAAGACTGGATTCCAGCCTTCGCTGGAATGACGATGTGTGGGACTGAGTGATATTCGTTATGGATTCCCGCCTTCTCGGGAATGAAGATGCGTGTGGCTGGGTGATATACGCTGGGTCTGGGAGCGGCCTCCGTCCGCTGTGGTGACGAAGACGTCCCCACCCCAGTGCTGCCGTTGTGTAAGTCTTTGCTCCTATCTCCCCCAATTGCTGAGCTGGAGTTGGTTCCCTGCAGCCTCAAAATCGGGTAGCAGAGGCAGGCTGTCTCCCGCCTGGGGACTGACTATCCCCACCGGATTAAAGTATTTCAAATCCATATAGTGCAAAGCGTTTGAGGCGGGTGTTGGTTTGTTTGTCTATCATGATAGTTCCTGTTTCAGTGATTTTTCCAGGAAGGCTTGCATTTCTTCCTTGGAGGGCAGTTCCAGGAGGTATTTGGAAACAAAGAGGTTGTTGTCCATGCCCGCTAGCGCGTACTCCACCAAAGTACTATCTTTACCGGTGCAAAGCAGAATCCCTATGGGAGGGTTATCACCATCCCGCATTTCGTTTACCCGATACCAGCTAACATAGGTATTGAGCTGACCAATATTTTCGTGGGTGAATTCCGCCACCTTCAGCTCAATCAGGATATGGCACTTCAGGATACGATGATAAAAGACCAGATCGATATAGAACTGGGTATCTCCGATCAGGATACGCTTCTGCCTGGCCTCGAAACAAAAGCCGTGCCCCAGTTCCAGGAGGAAGTCCTGAAGATGGTCGGTGATCTTTGTTTCCACATCAGATTCGCTTAAAACATGCTGTGCCTTAATCCCCAAGAATTCGAAAACGTAGGGGTCACGTATGGTTGAGATCAAATCGAACGTTTCGACATCAGCATTAGTGAGTTCTGAGAGTTTGGCTTTATCAATTGAGAGAGAACTTCTTTCATAATAGAGCGAGTATAACTGCCGTTTCAATTCACGTACAGACCAGTTTGCTCTCAGGCATTCCAGCTCGTAGAATCTTCGCTTGAGTTCATCATCAATGGTTACCAGTATTTCAAAGTGGGCGTAAGACAGACTACTAAAAAGCTTGTCTGTTAGCTTGGCCAATTGTGCGTTCACTGAACGCACTTTTGTAGAAACTGCCGGACTATCATCAGGTTCGGTGTTTTCCGCCATGATGATATGCGATGAAACAAGGCTTGATTGTGCGTTCAGTGAACGCCCAATTTGGGGATATAGACGATAGAATTGGCAGAATCTATGAAGCTCTCGTTTTGTAGATCGGGGCACCTTTCTCTGCTGTAACTCCCGAGCTATGTTTTCTATCACACGGTTGCCATATTGGGCGCGATCTGCGCCTTGAAGTTCGTAATTTGCAATATGGTACCCGATTAGCCAGTTACGCAAAGTTAAAAGAGTGTTTACTGATCTTAACGCAGTGCATTTTAGGTCCTGATGAATACTCAGTATCTCGTCCACCAAGCTCTGCATATCTACTTGAGCAGTATTGGGCATCATTTCTCCTTCTAACACCTAAAACCTAAGACCTAAACTTTAATCCTTTGCCTTTATCAAGCTCAGTGAGGAAGGCTTGTTTGAGCTGGTCTTCCATAAGTGAGCTCCTTTCCAGATGCAATCGCACCTGGAGATCCCATAGGAATCGGTATAAACAGGGATCATATTTGAATAAATCCAGTGTAAAGAGCAGGATCATTCTGTCAATCAAGAATCTGGACTTCTGCCCAAAGCCTTCCAACTGAACAGATCTACGCCAATTCAGCGACTAAGATTTATCAAAAAACTTAGTGCTCAGGCTTGCACTTTCCTCTCTCCTACTTCCTCTTGCTTCCGGCTCCTCTCCTATCTCCCCCAGTTGATGAGCTGGAGTTGATTTCCGGCAGCCTCAAAATCGGGTAGCAGAGGCAAGCGGCCCAAAGAACCGGGATCATGGTATTCCTGAGCTGTATGCCAGGCGATGGTCTGAATCTGTTGGGCGATCTCTCTGGTTAGGCCTTGAGGGATGTAGCTATTGCCGATCGGATTGATCCCCCAGATCTCTGCCAGCATCAGGCAGGCAACCAGATAGGTGCCGTGGAGCCTGGGATGATAGTTATCCGGGGCATATAGATTCAGTTCCGGGTAATCCTGGCTGGCATTGTAAAAAGCCACTCCCGCAGGAACCACAAGCGCATCCAGATAAGCTCCGATGTAATTGTAGGCATCGCGAAGCGGGATATACATTTCCGGATTGTCGCGGTAAGCCCAGGTCATAAAGAATCCGGTTCGGGCACCGGCATTCTGGATCAGCGTATTCAGCCCAATTGCTGCATTATAGAAGGCTTCAGGCTCCGAGATGGGTCTGCTGCTTTGCTCCTGCAGAATCACCAAATCCCAATCTCCCTCCCGGATCATATTTGTAGTGCTGGAATTTTCCAAGTGATCCTGTAAGGTTGCACCTCCCATGGTGACAGAACTCACCACCACATCCCAGCTTGGCATGATGCTATCGATCAGAGCCTGCAGATGCCAGTGCACTCCGTTGTTGTAATAGGTAAAGCTATTGCCCACCAGCAGAATGCGTCTGCTCTCCTGATATGGCACAGCCCAGGAAACATTCACCTCCAGAGCCCCTGTGACAAACTGCAGTGTAATGTTTACAGTGGTAGTCTCACCGGGGATCACATTCCCCGTTCCTTGACCTGTGGCCAAGAGCCTTCCCGCCTCATAGACCCAGACGTTGATCGCATAGATTCCGGGTTCCAGGCCTTCAAACACTCCCTGGGCAGTATTCCCGCTGATCGTTAAAGACTGCTGCTGGCTGAAACTGCCTTTGCTGATCCGGACAGCGACAGAATCGATCTGATAACCCAGTTCCATAGCCGGACTCAGATCCATCCGCAGGGGTATGGAGCCCGAGTTATCGATAGGATCTGTGGGTTTGCTGCAGGAAATCAGCACCAGAACCATGAGTATAAGCAGAGGCAGGTATTTCTTCATAAGTAATCCTTGATAAGTTTATCTCCGGAACAGGCTGGGGGAACAAGACAGGATCAGCCGGATTGCGCAGAGGCTGGTTTTTACTTGATGCTGTTAAGCTGATTCTGTCAAGAAAGATTTCCTTTTGGCTCTCCAATTCCTCGCCGAGTCTTCGTCGACTCTTGCAGGACTCTTCCCGAGCAAAGTGTTCGGGAAGAGTCGGCCAAGACACGGCGAAGAGTCCGGAACGTAGAAGCGACATCTTGTCGCTTGCCGGAGAACTGTGAGCAGAAAGTGACAAGTGACGGAGAGACAAGTAACAAGAGCTGCACTGTTAACGCTGGGGAGTGAACAGTAAGCAGACTGCGTCGCTTTGGCTCGGTTCTGTGGAGTTCAAGCAGGCTAGCTAAGCTATTCATTTACAAGAGACTACCCCGCCTGCTTGGACAAGCAGTGGTGCGGAACTGGGTTGGAGACGTCTCGTCTCCAAAGAGGCCGAAGGACTCTGCTAAATGTAAAGTTGACTCCGCTTCGCATCGCACTGAAGTCCATGACGGTAACGGGCTGAGAGATAAGCAATTAGCTGTGGATGCCGTCATGAACTCCAACGGGACCGAGCTGCGCCACATTCTGCTTGACATAATGTATCAATCCGGCAAAAGTGTAATTGTTTCGGTATGTGATTATATTAATACGGTGAAGAGGATTGATTCATGAAAGTCTTAGTCTTGGTGTTGCTACTTATACCGGTTATGCTGCTGGCCACGATGGATACGGAAGAGGCCTGGTACAGGGTTAATAGTTTGGTTGATGCAAATAGGCACGGGGAAGCGTATGAACTGCTGAAAAACATACAGAGCAGTATTCCGGAAGATGATCCCAATTTTCCTTCCGTGGTGGACAGACGGATAGGGGTGGGAAGTTTTCTCGGCTACCGGCATTTGGAAAATCTGGAATTTGACTTGGCCTTGCAATACAATCTGGATGTATACAATACCATGCTTCAGCATCGGTCTGTGCTGAGCGAGGCTATGCTCAAACAGGAGTATGTGCTGGTCTCGGATATCCTGGAAGCCTATTTCAGCAAAGGAGACTTCGCAGAAGCCAATCGATACCGGGCGATAATGTATAATGCCCATAACGATGGCTTGCTCCCTGATTTCTTTGACAATGATGTTTTCTGGTTCGATGTGTTTGCGGATGGGGAATTTCTGGCAAGGGGCTACGAAGATTTTACTCCACTGCCCGAAGACAGGGTTTCCACCAGCTTCTCAAAGATAATCTACCATATCACCAAGCCGAACGAAGACGGCAGCGACCGCGAAGAACTGTTTCAACTGCATATACTGATGTTTCATGGTTCCAGCCAGAATTTTGATTATGTGATGACCTGGCGCCAGTATGGAGAGAACTCCATGAATAGCCAAACGCTGTATCAGTATACCTACAAGGAGAAGATAGATTACATCAAGCTGCACAGCGATATCCGCGAAGTGGTGAAGATGATCCTGAATAGCTGATTTCTTTCGGAGTTATTGGGGGTTGACCAACCCCGGAGGGGTGACAATATGTTAGTCCAGGGCGTAAGCCATGGGAATATATGATGCTTACGTATATCTTTATGAGATCCGCTCCCGAATCCCATCCCCCCATCCTGAAATGCTTGGTGGGAAAGCTTAGAGCACGTTCCAGATCTCTCCGGCATAGGCCTTGATGGTTTCATCGGAGGAGAATCTACCCATCCCGGCGATGTTCATCAGGCTCATGTGATTCCAGATTTGGGCTTTAGCATAGGTGGCCTCCACATCCTGCATCACCCGGAGGTAATCCGCCAGATCGGCCAGCAGGCAATACTGATCTCCCTGATTGAGCAGGAGATGCACCAAGGGCTCAAAGAGACCGGGCTCCAGCGGGCTGAGCTCTCCGGACTCGATGAACTCGATGATTCTGGAGATGCGGTTGTCCAGGCGCATCAGGTCATAAGGATAATAACCTTCTTCTTTAAGCTGTTGCACCTCATGGGCTTTCATGCCAAAGAGGAAGAAGTTTTCTGCTCCCACGGCCTCCCGGATTTCGATGTTTGCGCCGTCCAGAGTACCCACCGTCAGAGCGCCGTTCAGAGCAAATTTCATATTGCCGGTGCCGCTGGCTTCGGTGCCTGCCAGAGAAATCTGCTGCGAAACCTCGGAAGCGGGCATGATCCGCTCCGCCAGGCTGACCCGGTAATTCGGTAAAAATACCACCTGCAGATGCTTAGCCAGGGCGGGATCCCTGCTGATGTATTCGCCGATGTGGCAGATCAGACGGATGATGAGCTTGGCGATGAAATAGCCGGGTGCGGCCTTCCCGGCGAAGAAGAAGGTATGAGGGTAGATATCCTTTCCACTTCTGATCTCGTGGATCAGATGGACGATATGCATGGCATTGAGAAACTGGCGTTTATATTCATGGATGCGCTTGGCCTGGAAGTCGAAGATGCTCTCCGGATTCAGCTCACGTTCGTGGATATCCTGGAAGTATTGGCAGAATTCCAGCTTGTTCTGGCGTTTCACTTCCGCCAGATCGTCCAAAAAAGCCGTGTCGTGCTGCAGAGTGCGCAGTTTGCTGAGCTTTGGCAAGTCTCTTTGCCAGGTGGTGCCGATACCCCGGTTGATCAGCCTGGTGAGCCGGGGATTACAGAGAAAGAGCCAACGGCGGGGAGTGATGCCATTGGTTTTGTTGTTGAACCGCTCCGGATAAAGATGGTAGAAGTCTTTGAATACCCGATCTTTAAGGATCTGGGTATGAAGCTCGGAGACACCATTGACGCTGTGGGAACCCACAATTGCCAGATTGGCCATCCGGATGGATTTCTCGGGCTCTTCTTCCACCAGAGAGAGCCTCCGGATCGCCTCCGTATCCAGGTTTATGGAGCTCAGGAACCGCTGGTTGATCTCGTAGATTATCTGCAGATGCCTGGGGAGCACGCTTTCAAAGAGCTGCACAGGCCATTTCTCCAGCGCTTCCGGCAGAATGGTGTGGTTGGTATAGGCACAAGTGGCGCGGGTGATATCCCAGGCCAGATCCCAGGGCAGCATCTTCTCATCGGTCAAGCGCCGCATCAGCTCTGCCACGGCAATGGCAGGATGGGTGTCGTTGAGCTGGATGGCGGCTTTCTGAGGCAGTAGACGCAGGTCTTCATACTTTTTGCCGAAGCGTCGCAGGATGTCACTGATGGTAGCGCTCACAAAGAAGTATTCCTGCTTCAGGCGCAGCTCTTTGCCCTGCAGCTTGTTGTCTTTGGGATACAGCACCTTGGAGATCATTTCGGAGTGGTTTTTATCCGCCACGGACTGCACATAATCGCCTTCGTTGAAGTACTGCAGGTTAAAATCTCTGGAAGCTTTGGCGCTCCAGAGTCTGAGGGTGTTTACATAATTGTTTTTGTAGCCCGGAACCAGATAATCGTAAGCCATGGCCATCACGTCCTCCGCCGGAATCCAGCGCATCTGTTTGGAGCCGTCCGCCCTGGTTTTCTGGCTTACAGTACCGCCAAAATGCACTGGGAAAAGGCGTTCCGGACGCGGAGTTTCCCACACGCTGCCGTAACGCAGCCAGTTGTCCGGCGT
>JAKPXC010000025.1 GCA_029567705.1 Candidatus Cloacimonadota bacterium | reverse complement strand
CGCAGGATACTCGTCAACTTGAAGCGTTTAAACAGAAAATGGGCATTGCTCTCTATAAGATTTGAAGTTTTGACTTGACTGATTTGGGCTATTCTCAGATAATTCATTATAACACCTCGTTGTTGTTAGTTGCGTAATAGCAAATGCAACAATAATATACGAGGTGTTTTTGTCAATATCTATTTTATGTTATTTTTCTGCCTCTCAAGCACTTGGGCTGCTGGGAAAGATTAGTATCTGATTACGGATGATATCTTCTGCAGTGATGATCCGCGTCTTAATCCAATAGCGAAACAGCTCTGTCACATTCAGTTGCACCACCAGAAAGCTTGCCATGTTTCTAGTTTCAGAGCTGGGTGCTGCGATCATTTTACCAATCCAGACCTGATTCCAATTGCCATTACCCAGGCTTTCGTTGAACACGAAGTAATCATCAGATTGAATGAAGTGAGCATCCCCACTGGCACCGGGTGGGGTTGTGGAGCTATAAACCGGATCAGGCTCCGGTGCTTTTACAAAGAACCCGGGAACGGCGCAGGAGCTCAGCGTGAGAGCAAGACCACACAAGAAACTCATCAATACATAAAACCAAGGAATTCTTATCTTCATTGATTGCTCCATCAGTAGATTTATTCTAGAGACAATATATTCAACCCTGGGGTTGCGGTCAAGAAATGGAGCTTATGAATCGGCTTCCAAAAGAGGCAATGTTGAACTTTGTTTACAGATTCTTTCTCAGCATAACGGGCAATTGGGAAAAAGGCATTGACAAATAGAGTTTAGTGGTTAGAATTCGTTTCGCGGTTGACAAGTCCCGTAAATATTCTGCAGACCTAGTGTTTAGGAGGTATTATGCCCGGTTTGCCCCCAATCTGGTTTTTCGCACCGGTTGGAGCCATTTCCGCCCTCAGCTTTGCTTTTATATTTTTCAAAATGATTCGTCAATCGAATCCCGGTAATCCGCGTATGCAGGAAATTGCCGGTTATGTGAGGGAAGGAGCTTTTGCGTATCTGAAGCAGCAATACAAAGGAGTGGGATTGTTCTTTGCAATCATTCTCGCTATCTTCTTCTACATGGTTTATGGCCTTAAGATACTGGATCCTGTGATTCCCTGGGGTTTCCTCAGCGGTGGCATTATGAGCGCTCTGGCGGGATTTATAGGCATGAATACAGCCACAATGGCATCGAACCGCACGGCTCAGGCCTGCTCTGAAAGCTTGAACAAGGGCTTGAAAGTGGCATTCAGAGCCGGTAGTGTGATGGGTTTGGTGGTGGTGGGGCTGGCACTTTTTGATATGTCGGCCTGGTTCCTAATCCTGCGTTTTATCTTCCGCTACGAGTTTCACAGTATTGCCATAGTAATGCTATCTTTTGGCATGGGAGCTTCCACTCAGGCGCTTTTTGCGCGTTTGGGAGGGGGAATCTATACTAAAGCTGCAGACGTTGGTGCTGATCTGGTGGGTAAAGTGGAGGCCGATATCCCGGAAGATGATCCCAGGAATCCTGCCACAATTGCGGATAACGTGGGTGACAATGTGGGAGACGTCGCCGGAATGGGTGCGGATCTTTATGAAAGCTATGCAGGCTCGATTTTGGCAACTGCAGCCTTGGGTATGAGTGCAGTGTTGCAGGTAGGTTCCCGCAATCCTGCCTTCCTGGGCAATATGTTCAATTTCATCGTGACTCCGATGATCCTAGCGGGGATTGGGGCCTTGCTTTCCATTGTGGGAATCTTTATGGTTTCTACCAAAGAGAACGCCAAGATGAGCGATCTGATGCGCTCCCTGAACCGTTCCGTCTGGGTTAGTTCTCTTCTGATTGCGATTGCTTCATATTTCCTCACACATTATATGATTCCAAAGCCCTATGCCTTTGGCATTTTCCTCTCCTCCGTAGTGGGTTTGGTAGCAGGAGTGCTGATTGGATGGACTACGGAGCTCTTTACCTCGCATAGTTTCAGAAGCACCAAAAACATCGCCAAACAAGGTGAATATGGTTCTGCCACTGTGATCCTGGAGGGGATTTCGGTGGGTATGCTTTCCACCGCAGCTCCCGTGATCATCATCTCTCTGGGGATAGTGATTGCCTTTGTGGCCAGCCATGGCTTTGAGTTTGTGGAGATGGGGCTCTATGGCATAGGTTTTGGAGCAGTGGGAATGCTGGCAACTTTGGGCGTAACCTTGGCTATGGATGCTTTTGGCCCCATAGCCGATAATGCCGGTGGTAATGCCCAGATGTCCTATCTGCCCAAAGAAGTGCGTGAGCGCACGGATAATCTGGATGCGGTGGGAAACACCACTGCAGCAATAGGAAAGGGCTTTGCCATCGGAAGTGCTGCTCTGACGGCCATGGCACTGATGGCAGCCTACCTGGAGAAAGTGCGCGAGAGCTTTGGTACTCTGGCCGAAAAACTGGGTGAAGCTCAGATTCTGCGCATAGACTATGGTAACTATATCGAAAAGATAGATGCAGCAAAGGCTTCCCTGATCGATTTCGTTCAATTCTATCAGATTAATCCCCTCAATCCGAAGTTTCTCCTGGGAATCTTCGTGGGTGCGATGGTGACCTTTGTGTTCTCCGCACTCACTATCAAAGCTGTGGGTAAAACTGCCGGCCTGATGGTGAAGGAAGTACGGCGTCAGTTTACCACCATCCCCGGGATTCTGCAGGGTACAACCAAACCGGATTATGCCAATTGCGTGCGTATCAGCACAGTGGGTGCTCAGAAAGAAATGGCACTTCCGGCTCTGATTGGTATCATTGCTCCGGTGATTACCGGTCTGTTCTTTGGAGTAGCCGGTGTCTTGGGTGTTCTGGTAGGTGGCCTGACCACGGGTTTTGTGACTGCAGTTATGATGAATAACGCCGGAGGAGCCTGGGACAATGCCAAGAAGTATGTGGAAACAGGGGAACTGGGTGGAAGCGGCTCCAATGTGCATAAAGCAACGGTAGTTGGAGATACAGTGGGCGATCCCTTCAAGGATACGGCCGGCCCTTGTATGAACATCCTGATCAAGCTCATGAGCATGGTTTCCATCGTGTTTAGTGGTCTGATTGTCACTTACTCTCCCAAGATAGAAAAGCTCTATATGCCAGTTTACAAGCAAGATTACAAGATTGAATTGGCTGCACCTGTGCAGGATTCCACCAAGGTGTTGGAGAAGCCTGTCTCTGCCATTGATGTGGAAGTAGGGGCAGTAGCCGAATAATCCTTGTAGAACTATAATCATTCAAGGGAGCGTCCTCAGCGACGCTCCTTTTCATATATACAAGGTAATTATACATTTAGCCCAGGGCTGAATCCGGGTGTTTCCTCAAGTTAAGCTATCTTCATCTGCTCTTTATCAAAAACTAACAATTCCATCGTACAATCTAGCAGATACCAAAAAAATAGGAGTCAAAATGAAAAAGCTGACACTGATCATCACCTGTATCTTTACTCTCTTGAGCTCAGTAGCCTGGGCTGGAGAGATCAAGGTTTCCGGCGAGATGTGGAATCGTTGGACAATGGAGAATGGAACTACTCAGGCAGATACTCTGAATAGCGAGTTGCGGCAAAATTTCTTTTCGCTGGAGCGCGGATATTTGGGGTTGGAAGCCGTATTTACAGACAACATCAAGGGTCGCTTCACGGTTGATATGTTCAGTACTGATGCTCTGAAAGACGGAGCCGGATTGAAGCTGAAACATGCTTATCTGGATTTCAACCATCTAATTCCGGTTCCCGATATGAAGCTGACAGCAGGCTTGCAGAAAGTCTATTTTGGCAGCATCTACGATTGGGATTATACCTTGATTGGCAAAGCTCCCACAGATGAGTACAAGCTTGCCAATTCTGCAGACTATGGTGTTACCCTAAATGGTTATCTTCCCCAGGGTTGGGGAGAATATGCCTTGGGTCTGTACAATGGAGAGGGTTACAAGAACTGGGGAGCAAACCTGAAAAACAACACCGAATTATCTTTCTTGGGCAATCTGCGTCTTACCCCGATCCCGGGGCTGACAGTGGGTGGATCAATCATGACAAATAGCTCGGAGCGCGAGACTTTGATCAATACCGGTGCAGATAATGCAGCCTACAATACACGCTTCCTGGCAGATGGACTTCTGCGCTATGCCTACGGCCCTATCAGTGTGAGTGGAGAATACATGAGTTCCTCCGTTGAATACCCCAATGTTGCCGGGGGCGCCAAGGACTACACAGCCACAGGCTTGATGATTATGCCCGTGCTGTCTTTGAGAAACTGGGTAGGAACCGATCTGCAGCTCACAGGACGTTATGACCGTTGGGATGAGACAGACAACTCATCCAATCCAAACCTTTCCAATACAATCACTGCCGGGCTGAACTATAACTTCCTTCACAATGAATCAGCAGTTCCAGCCATGCAAATCCAGCTAAACTACAGCTCCCGCAGCTACGTTGCTGACGAATCTGGTTCTGCCTATGCCAATGGTTTGAAGGATTATGACCAGCTTATGCTGCAGCTCAAATGGCGCTTCTCAAACACTATCAAATAATGGAGGATACAATGAAAAGATTTACAATCATACTGCTTAGCTTGATTCTAGCTGCCAGCACTATCCCGGCTTTGGCCCAGAGAGCACGGATCACTTGTTCCGGTTCCACCACCGTCCTGCCTGTGGCACAGGCCACTGCTGAAGCCTTTATGAACGAGCATCCCAACGTCAATATCTCAGTGCGCGGAGGAGGATCCGGCGTGGGAGTGGCTGCCTTGCAGAATGGAACCGTCGATATAGCAAATTCCAGCCGCCTGATGAAATCCAGTGAGATATCACAGTGTCGTGCCAGAGGTATCAACCCCACTCGTTATGCCATTGCCAATGACGGCATTGCTATTGTACTGCATGCTTCAAATCCTGTTCGGAACCTCACAGTAGCACAAATCCGCAGTATCTACACCGGACAAATAACAAACTGGAATGCAGTGGGTGGCCCTAGCCTTCCCATAATTGTGATATCCCGTGATGTGGCTTCCGGAACTTTTGAAGTATTCAACGAGAAAGCCCTCAGGGGAGCCAGAGTTGTTTCCTCTGCCCAGATGCTGGCTTCAAACAATGCAGTGGTCTCCACGGTTGCAGATACCCCGGGCGCGATTGGTTATGCTGGTCTGGGATATGTCACAGGGGGAGTTCATGCGATAAGCGTCAACGGCATTATGGTCAATGAAGACAATGTCAAGAATGGCAGTTACCCTCTTTCCCGCAAGCTTTACATGTACACCAATGGTAGAGCTTCAGGGATGGTGGACAGATATATTTCCTTCATCCAGTCTGCTCGCGGCCAAGCTTTGGTGCGCGAAGCAGGATTCATTACTCTGAACTAAGTGAACCATCGAGAGCCGGTGCCTTGTCCCAATGGGGGCAAGGCCTGGTTTGGTGAAAGGAAATGCAATGAAAACAAAAAAAAGAACTGTCCCGGACCTGTTCCCGGATTGTGATTGCCAACCTGACAGGGAGTCTCTGAAGAATGCCATGTTCAGGCTGCTGGTCTTATTAACTGCCGGGATCACGATTCTGGCTCTGATAGGCATTATCTTTAGCATTTTCCGGGAAGGTTTGCCGTTTTTTAAAGCCTATCCGCTTTCCCGCATGCTCTTCGGAAGAGCTTGGTATCCCACGCATTCAGATGCTGATTTTGGGGCTTTCTCGCTGATAATCAGCACAATCCTGGTGAGCTTGGGCGCACTTGTCATCGCTATTCCCATGGGTTTGGGTTCGGCGGTGTTTATCTCGGAACTGGCAGGAAGCCGGTTACGTGAGGTGGCAAAGCCTGTGATTGAATTGCTGGCTGCCATTCCATCAGTAGTCTATGGACTCTTTGGTATGGCTTATCTGGCTCCTCTGGTAAGAGAGCTGTTTGGCTTGGATACAGGGTTGAATCTCTTTAGTTCTTCTCTGATTCTGGGTTTGATGGTGGTACCGATTATTGCCAGTATGTCTGAAGATGCCCTTTCCGGAGTGCCAAAAAGCATTCGGGAGGCTTCTCTTTCTCTGGGGGCGACCAAGTGGGAATCCATTAGTAGAGTAGTAATACCTGCTGCAGGTAGGGGAATAATTGGCAGCGTGCTGCTGGGCTTTGGACGTGCCATTGGTGAAACCATGGTTGTGCTTATGGTAGCCGGGGGAGCCACACACTTGCCCAGTTCTATCTTCAGTTCCATCCGCCCTCTCACCTCCACCATTGCCGCCGAGATGGGAGAAACAGTGATTGGAGATCTGCATTACCGTTCACTCTTCGCTTTGGCTATCATCCTGTTTTGCATGACCTTCACGGTGAATATCATTGCATCGCAACTGGCAAACCGGAGGTCTGGATGAGGCGAAAGATTTTTAACCTAATGGGACAAGCCTTACTTGGCTTGATGATGCTGCTTAGTGCCGCCTTTCTAATCCTCTTCATGGTGAGAATCTTTAGTTTGGGTGCAAAAGTGGTGAGCTTTGATTTCCTGTTTTCTGCACCGAGGAATTCCATGCGGGAGGGAGGAATATTCCCCGCGTTGTTGGGCAGTTTCTGGTTAACTGTGATTTCGACGGGGATAGCTTTACCTTTGGGAATACTTACCGCGGTGTTTATTCACAGTTATGGGAAACCTCTGTGGTTGGTGCGCATCGTTAAACTGGCTATCGACACTCTTGCCGGAATGCCCTCGATTATCTATGGATTGTTTGGGATGGCTATCTTTGTGAGTGCTATGAAGCTAAATGTTTCTCTTCTGGCAGGATCTCTTACTCTGGCCATCCTGGCCTTACCAATAATCATAAATGCCACGGAGGAAGCTTTACGCAGTGTACCTACGGATTTCCGGGATGCTTCTCTGGCTCTGGGAGCCAGCCAAAGGCAGACCATCCTGAAGGTTCTGCTTCCCTCTGCTCTTCCCGGCATACTCACCGGTTCTATCATCAGCATCGGAAGAGTGGCGGGGGAGACAGCTCCCATCATGTTTACAGCAGCTACTTTCTATTCCAGGCTACTGCCTCGTTCACCGCTGGATGAAGTGATGGCACTTCCTTATCATATCTATGCTTTGATGACGGAAGGTTCTCACCCGGAGGCGCAAGTTCCCATGGCCTATGGTACTGCTTTGGTGCTGATTACCATGGTGCTGGGTATCAGCTCTATCGCTATCTTTTTCCGCACCAGAATCAGGAGAACCAAGAAATGGTAGAACGACAGATATATACTCAAGACCTCTGTCTGAGTTTTGGAGATAAACAGGTCTTAAACAAGGTCAGTCTCGATATTCACAAACATAAGATAACCGCTCTGATTGGCCCCTCAGGCTGCGGGAAATCCACACTGCTGAGATGCTTTAACCGCATGAATGATCTCATCCCGGAAACACGTATCAGTGGTGAGGTTTGGGTGAATGGAGCCAATATCTATGCTTCTAAAATCGATCTAAGTAGTTTGAGAGCTAAGGTCGGTATGGTCTTCCAGAAGCCCAATCCCTTTCCTAAAAGTATCTTCAACAACGTCGCATTTGGCCTGCAAATCCAGGGGCGTTTCTCCAAATGTGAAATACACACGAGAGTTGAGGCCAGCTTAAAAGCTGCCTGGCTTTGGGACGAGGTTAAAGATCGTTTGCACTGCTCCGCCATGTCTCTCTCCGGAGGGCAGCAGCAAAGGCTCTGTATTGCCCGGGCTTTGGCCAACAATCCTGAAGTGTTGCTGCTGGATGAACCCACCTCTGCGCTCGATCCACAATCCACTGCCAAGATAGAAGAGCTTTGTCTGGATCTGCGAAAGCAGGTGTCCATCCTGATTGTGACTCATAACATTGCTCAGGCAGGCAGAATCTCGGATTATACTGCCTTTATGTATCTGGGAGATCTGATAGAATTTGGTTCCACAGAGCAGGTCTTTACCGTTCCTGCCGATAAACGCACCGAAGCTTATCTTCAAGGTGTTTTTGGATAAAGGAGTTAACCATGTTAGCAAATAGAATACACGAGTTAAAGCAGCTTATTCTCAGCGAGGCCAGTCTGGTGGTTAAAATGCTCTCTTTGGCAATTGAGGGTTTATACGATCCCGGCTATGCTTTTTCTGAAGCTGTGATGACCTTTGAGAAACGGGTGAATCAGATAGAAGTGGAGATCGACAACAAGTGTATCACACTGATTGCTCTTCAACAACCTGAAGCTAAGGATCTACGGCAGATTCTGATGATCTATCGCATCAATAACGATCTGGAGAGATTGGGAGATCAAGCTGTCAACATTGCAGAGAGTTCCATAGAAGTTAGTGGGAAGAAAAGTCTGAGCCAGGTTCCGGAGCTGCTGGAAATGAAGAAGGCCGTGAACCAAATGTTGCGCGAGAGCCTTGAAGCTTTTACCAATGAAGATGATGAACTGGCACGCAAAGTCTGCGCCAACGACAACATCGTGGATGACTTTAACCGCAGAATAATCTCTCACTTAATCGAACTGATGAAGAAAGATGGCCCTCTGATCGAAGAGTATCTTCACCTGATGCGTATCGCAAGAAACCTGGAGCGAATCGCCGATCTTTCCACAAACATCGCAGAGAGCACCATCTACCTCTCCCGGGGAAAGATGATAAAGCACGGGTTCTAGAAGTCAAACAGATGTAACAGCGTAACCTGGAGAGCTATCAGGACACCTTGACCAATATCACTCTCCAGGTTCTGCCATAGTAATCAAAGCTGGTCCAGGTGGCATTCTTTTCCACTTCCCGCTTCGTACCGGTGGCGACAAAACGGTATCTACCCTCACCTGAGGAGGATCCGGCAATAGTACTGGCCAGCTCCTTCAGCGAAGCGTAAGAATCGTAGATCGGATCTGTGAAGATGTTTTTGCCAATCTCTTCGGGATCTTGATCGCAGACTATCATGCCACTTGGTTCCATGGCCCAAAGCTCATATTCCGGGGGAATGGCATTCAAAGTCAGTACCCTTTGAGCCAGTATGGAGGGATCGATAGTTAATACCAAAGAACCCACAAACTGGTCGTCTCCATTGAAGAGCGGACGCGCCAGAGTAACCACAGCCAAGCCTTCCACTGCCATGAAAGCAGTGCTGAGAGTGGGTTGAGGATTTGCCAGCATGGCTTGGTTGTGCTCCTGTTGGCTCACATCTGCGCCTTCTGAGCTCTTATACTCGCTGGGTTCCAGATAACGCAGAACCCCTTTGTCATCCACAAAGCAAGAGGTCGTAACAGCTTCATGGGCACTCTGAACGGCTCCCAGCAGCTCTCTAATCTGTGTTTCACTGCCAAATTGATGATTGGCAAGAGCTATTTTTTGCGCCATTACGCTATCAATCTGGCTTAAGGTGGCCTTGAGATCCTGAGCCAAAGAATCTGCACTGAAAAGATCCTTGTTGCTATCTGCTTTGGAGCAGGCTGCAACCAGGAATACACTCACAATCAGAGCGATCCCTATCCAACGACTGTAAGTTTTCATACATCACTCCTCTAGATGATATTTACTCCATACAGATATCTATAGTCTTGCGAGCTTGGATTGCGAATCATAATTTCCCGTTTTGAAGAAAATAGTCTCCAGTCTGTAGCTTTTTTTCCACTGGCTTGATGTGTGGTATTTACCCGTTCGGCTCATCTCCATGTGGATTTGGGTGAATGGCAAGTTGAATATATGTGTGCGGGGTATTATGATTTAATGGCTATGAAGTATCCCATTAAGCGCTGAGAGGAATTCTCTTATCTAACCGGCAAGCTTTCTTTGTAGTATGATCTGATTCGGCGCAGGGCTTTTAGTTTAATCTGTTTGCAGTTCTCTGTGGAAAGGCCGGTCCTACTGGCTATCTCCTTGAGTGGAAGCTTCTGCTCAAGAGATAATCTCAGGATCGTCCGCTCCAGTTCCGGTAATCCGGAGGGAAGCTCGATACCATTTCCTTGGCCCGGGCTGGGGTCTGGAGCATTGATTTGAGCTGTTTGAGGGCAAGTCTCCAGAGAACTGGCTCTCAGGGACTGACGTGATTCTTTGTCCAGGGCTTCCAGAATCTGCTTTTTGATCCAATAAACGGCATAGGTGGATAGCTTGGCAGCTTGGTTGGGATCGTAATGTTCAGCAGCCTTGAACAATCCAATCATGGCTTCCTGACGCAGATCGTCCAGTGCAAGTCCCTTCCCGCTGTAGGAAGCAGCCAGGCTATAAGCCAATGGCAAGAGCTCTTCCGGGAAAGCCAATCCAGATTTGCCTGAAGTAGGAGTATTCTTCAATGCTTCATGCACCGAGTTGTATTGGGAAGCTGATTCGGAAGCTGGTTCCCTCTCCGGGATTGCTGAAGGCTTGGATGCTGCCATTATGGATCAGAACTATATGCTTCACAATGGTCAGGCCGAGTCCGGTTCCACTTTGCTGACGATTGCGGGAGGGATCTGCCACGTAGAAACGCTCAAAGATTCGGGGTAAATGGATGAGCTCTATTCCCTTGCCGGTATCCGAGACATCGATCAGCAGCAGGTTGTCTTCCACCCTGCAGTTTATCGTGATACTGCCCTGTTCCGTATAGCGAAGAGAGTTCTGTACCAGGTTGATAAAGACTTGTTCCAGCCGGAAGGGATCGCAGTTAAAACGTGGGAGATTGGGGCTTAGGAAGATGCCCAGTTCCAACCCTTTTTCGTGCACCATTGGGTTTAGTATCATCTCCAGATTGTCAAAGAAGGTATAGAGGTTGATCTCTTGAGTCTCGATCTCGCGGACGCTTTCCAGCTTTATCAGTTGTTCCAGATCCTTGATCAGATGAATCAACCTGCCTGTGTGGTTTTGAATGATCTTCAGATAACGTAGGTTGGTCTCTGAAGTATTCTCTTCCATAGCCTCTGAAAATCCCTTTATTGCCGTGAGTGGAGTGCGAAGCTCGTGTGCCAGGTTTACCATGAAGTCCCTTTTCATACGTTCGGTATTCTTCAGGGTATCGATGTTTTGCAGCAGGAACACACTGCGATTGGCTAAGGTATTGCGGTTGCCGGTCAGGATATAGTAGTGCCCTTCAATCTCGAGCTCCGAAATCCTTTCCCCGCCGGTCTCATCTCTCTCCCGGATGAAGCGTATAATGCCTTTATCCCCACAGACATCGGAGAGGCTTTGCTTTATCTTGTGATTGTAGCTCGGGAAGAGCTCTTCAAAGGCCTCATTTGCCCAGACTATCCTGCCGTCCTGCCTTTGAGACCAGAGTGGATCGGCTATGGAACCCAGCACCAGGCGAAGCTCTTCTCTGTGAATGGCAAGATGGTGAATGGTTTTGTCCAGGCTCCCCAGCATTGAGTTCAAGTCCTGCCCCAGGAGATTGAACTCTTCCAGCTCCAAATCCGGTATTCTAAGGCTGTGATCACCCTGCGAAATTTTATCTGCAATGGAGGAGATCAGGCGGTATTGCTTGCGTAGATTGCGGCTGATGAAGAGCAGTACAAGAGCAATCATAAGCGCCATGATACCCAGAATGGCAAAACCCGGAAGTCTTGCAACCAAAAGCAGTGCCAGCACAGCCAGGAGAAAGACGTGGCTCAGCACTAGAAGCCGATTCAGGCTGGATTTATCCATGGGTTTCCCCATCCTCTTCCGTAATTGGTTCAAACTTATAGCCCAAGCCCCGCACATTCTTGATCATGCCGGAGTATTTGTCGATCTTATCTCTCAGGTTCTTGATATGCACATCGACGGTTCGCTCAATCACTATCTTATCCGTGCCCCAAAGCAGATCGAGAATCTGGTTGCGACTGAATACCCAGCCGGGTCGCTTGGTGAGAATCTGTAGGATTTTAAATTCAGTGAGGGTAAGATCCAGCCTTTTCTGTTCCAGAAATGCCTCAAAGCGGTTGAAATCCAGCTTAAAATCGGGACTTATCTGCAGAACGTTCTTCTCTGCTTCCCAGGAAGCTCGCCGCAGCACTGCTCTCAGTCTGGCCTGCAGCTCATCGTTTTCGAAGGGTTTGGTGATATAATCATCAGCACCATAATCCAAGCCCTTGATTTTATCTTCCAGATCAATCCTGGCAGTGAGCATTATGATGGGGATACGGGCGTGTTCGGGCTCGGATTTCAGCTTTTTGCATACCTCAAAACCATCCATATCCGGCAGCATCAGATCCAGTATCAGAAGATCGGGTGGATCATGATCCAATCTTTTCAGCATGGATAGAGCTGTATCAAAGCCACGAGCCCGATATCCGGCGCTTTCCAGATTCAAACAGAGCAGCTCCAGGATATCAATCTCGTCTTCAACAATGTAGATTTTCTCTTTCATGACAAACCTCACTGGTGCAACAATCTGGCCAAAGACTTATCTGACAAGCAAAAATGACGAAAAATCGGTTAATTATCCTTAACAAATCTCCCGATGCCGGATAGAGGGTGATTAACGGCGATAGTAATAAAGCTGCAGGTCTATGCCTTCGTGTTTTTCGCTGAGTGTAAGGCGTCCTTTTCCTTTCAGGTCAAAGCAGATTGCCTCACCTTGAGGTTCCAGCGTATAAGCCAGAGCTTTGGGGTTTCGGGATAACGCTTGGGCTATACTCTGTCTTTTACCCCGCTTGTAACGATAGACATTGGTGTAAGTCTTCACCAGGATTCTATCTCCCTTGGGAGAGATATCTGCTGCGGTTACCCAGTTGTAAGGCAGGGTGGCGATCTTGATAGCCCTATTGAGCTCAGTGGTGCTCTGGGGAAAAGCGACCTTATATACCCCCACTTCAGCTTCACGCTTGGAGATCAGGTAGATATCTTTGGTGCGGGGATCAACCATGAGAGCTTCGGCATCCCTGGCGCCATCCTCATACTCAATTCTGAGTGTATCAAAGGCAGAAACGGATAACACACTATCTGCTCCGGTAAGACTGGGTTCTGGGAAACGGTAGATGGCTACATGCTCGTAGCGGCCGTTATTATCCCCAATTTCACCCACATAGATGTAAGGCTTGCCCTCCTCCGGACCGGGACCTACGGCGATGTCTTCCCAATCCCGGTTTCGAACCCCCTGAAGTATCAGCTTGTGTTTGAGCATGCCTTCCAGATTCAAGACAAAGACGGTGGGAGATCCACCCGAATCATTATGAGCGTACAAAAGGTCAGGATTCAGCCTGCCATGGGCGATACCCGAGCATTCATCCAGTTCCGAAGCAGAGACCGGATAGGTGATGGGGGCAGGACTCAGATTGGCAAATAATCCAAAAAGGATAGCCAGGATAGCAATGGGCATGACTGTTCTCATAATTCTTCGAAACCTCATGCAGGATATAGGTAAAACAGCGGTATTTTGGTCAAGAGAATTCTTGGGACTTGTTTCCACAGGAGAAAAAAGCAGCCTGTTTGGATTGTTCCTTGCATAGTAGAACTGAAGATACATAGGGAGGATAAATGTACCTACGGAAAATGCTGGTTATCAGCATCCTTCTGGTGATAGTCTCCGGCCTTTGTGCCAGCCCTTTGGGGGATGAATTCACCGGAAAAATGAGACAAACGGTTACTCAGGATGCGGCAAACGCCGTGATCGAGGAATATAAGGCTCGTTTCACGACCCTGGAAGATCTGCGCACGCTTCAGAACTGGTGGATGGATCTTGATCTGCCGGCCTGCCAGAGTTTCTTCCATACCCGCTATCTGGCTCAGCAAGACAACCCTGAAGCACGCTATCTTTGGGTGAGATGCCTCACGGACGATCTGCAGCAGATTACAGAAGCCAGAGCCCTGATTTTTGCTCATCCCAGCTTCTATTGGGGTTACCGCAGTCTTAGCGGAGCCTATTTGAATTCCTATTTTGCCGATGCTCCGGACAGCTCTTTGGTGGCGGGACTTCAGAACTTTGTTGATTCTGATATGCTGCTTCTGCGCCAAGCTCTCTATACCTTCCCGGGAGATGACTATCTTTTAATCACGCTGCTAAGCTACCACCTGGAAAAGCGGGAGTATGCCCAGGCAGAGCGTTATGCCCTGCAAGTGCATGAACCATCCGCCATCCAAGCCAATTTTGACAAAGTAGACCGGCTGGTGAAGGAATCCGGCAGTATGAATGCCTTTGAGCTTCTCTTCCCCAAGCTTATCTCCAATATGATCCAGAGCGGTCAGGTTTCTCCTGCAGACAGCCTGATGATGTATCAATTCTATTATGTTGATGCCCTGAAAGCCACTTCCAATTGGAATGCGATCGATCAGCTTCTGCTTGCTCATCCGGAGCTTATTGGAGATGAACGCTTCTTTGAGATTTTGGTGCAGGTAGATATAGCCCGTGGTAACTATAGCCGGGCATTGAACAAGCTTAGCGTTGCTCTTGCAGATGGAAAAGTGAGCCTGGCAAAACTCGAAAACACAGAGCAGTGGGGAGCTCTGCCTCAGCAGGAAGGATGGCAAGTGCTCATCAATCAAGCCCGTCTGCAGAGGGAAGCAGCTCTTCCTCAGATCAGAGCAGCAGCTCTGGCAAACCGGAAGAACACTCCTGCTCCCCTCTTCCAATATCCAGATATCAATGGCAATATCGTCCGTTTGGAAGATTTCCGGGGTCAGATAGTAATCCTGGATTTCTGGGCAACCTGGTGCAATCCCTGTATGGAAACAATGCCCGTGATCGATCGGTGGATGCACACCGATATGCCAAGCGGCGTGAAGGTTTTTAGTGTTAACGTCTGGGAGCGTGATCCTGCCAGTGCCAAGCAGCTTATGCAGTTGCGAGATTATCAAATGACTTATCTGGCCGGAGACCGGGAAGCATCTACCCGCTTTGGCTTTGAAGGTATTCCCTATCTCTGCGTGATAGATCAGGAAGGGAACCTTGCCTGGGATCATACCGGATACAGCGATGATCTGGAGGATATCCTGAACTTCTGGGTGCAAGAACTAAAAGGACAAAACCAATGAAGAGACTGCTTTTTATCATCCTGGCGATGACAGCTTTTGGGCTTTTTGCCCAGAATTTGCCCACCTGTTATTACACTTACAATCAGGTGATGACGATGTTGGAAAACTATGAAACCCAGTATCCCAACCAAGCCAAAGTGCACATAATCGGCCACTCTCAACAGGACAATCTGCCCATCTATGCCATCAGGCTCACGGAAAACGTAAATGTAGAACAAGAAAAACCTTCACTTCTCTTTATCGGCCAGGTTCATGCCGAAGAAGTGATGGGAGTGCAGATTACCATGGCAAACATCCATGAGATCCTTACCACAAACAATCCCTGGCTGGCTCAGCTCGATATATGGTTTGTTCCCACATTCAATCCGGAAGGACACAACGTCGTAACCTCAAACATGGATACTTCCTTCAGGAAGAATAAACGTGACAACAATAACAACGGCATCCTGGACTTCAGTCCCCTGGTGGGTTATGACATCGATGGCGTGGATATCAACCGCAACCTCAGCTTCAACTGGACTCATGGAGACACCCTGATGCAGCCCGGAAGCCTCGAAGTATATGACTACTATCGCGGTCCTTCACCCATGAGTGAATCCGAAACCCAAGCTCTGAAGACACTCTGCGATCAACGGCGTTTTGTCTATTCAATTGTCTGGCACTCTTCCCGCACCGGAAACCTCTCTGAAAAGCTGTATTATCCCTTCAATTGGAAAGATGTGCGTCCCTCCCCGGATCTGGCCTTCTTCCAGTCTATTGGAGTGGGTATAGCTTCACAGATTGTAACAGAAGCAGGTGGCGGAACCTATCAGGCCACGCCCAATCTCAGCCGTAAAGGCGCTACGCACGACTGGATGTATCAGCAATATGGCACTGCCCAAATGTTGATCGAGTGTGCTACCCGCAATCTCCAGCCGGATTCCCTATTGATGGTGGATACCGTGAATCGTTGCAGCAATGGAACCCGTTGGCTTCTGAACCGGGCCTTGATGTTTTCCACAGCAGTCCCCTCCAATTCCATGCTCACAGGGACAATCAAAGATCCTTCGGGAAATCCTCTTGAAGCGGAGATCATCATTGAAGAACGTAACGCTCCCTGGTTCCGTCCCCGCACCAGCAATCCCGATAACGGCAGATACTGGCGTGCAATCGGAGCCGGTTCTTACACCCTGAGAGTGCGTAAGGAAGGTTACACGGATTATGTGAGCTCCGTGGTGGTGAATGGCTCCGCCTGGACTACGCGTAACGTGGTACTGCAGCCCAAAGCCACAGCAGCTTTTGCCGGAGAGATTATCTCCGGTGGCAATCAAATCCCTGCCAGAATTATCTTTAAAGATCTGGAACCGGATACCATCCTCTCTCCCGGAACCTTCCTGCATCCCAGCTTTGTGGGCACCTATCCCATAGAGGTTTATGCTGAGGGATACTTCCCCTATCTGGGCAGTGTTACCCTCGAAGAAGGTTACAACTACATAGTGATAGAGCTTCAGCCTGCCAACAACCTCTTCAGTGAAGCTTGGGAGAACGGTACAGAAAACTGGGCAATCACAGGCCCCTGGGTCACACAGAACGAGCTTGCCGTGGGTGGAAATGCCATCACGGATAGCTGGGGTGGATGGGGCTTCTATGCCCAGAATGCAGACGTCAATATCCGTCTTTTACAAAGCATTGCCATACCCTCCGGGACCAATACCATGCTGAGCTTTGATTCACATCTGTACACAGAATGGACTCACGATCCCTGCACCGTGGAAGTCAGCACCGATGGCGGTACAAATTGGACTGCCGTTTGGACCAAATCCGGCCTCTGGGATAGCTTCCGCCGGGAGTATGTGGACTTGAGCTCTTATGCCGGGCAAAGCATCCATCTGAGATTCCGTCTGGTGGATGAATCCATCAATGTGGAACTCACTGATCCGGGTTGGACTATCGATAATATCCGCATCGACAGCGGTTCTTCCTCGGCTGTGGCAAATGCTGATCTCACCGAGCTGCCTTTTGTTACAATCCTCTATCCCAATTACCCCAATCCCTTTAATCCCAGCACCACTATCCGCTATAGCCTGGCAAAGGCTTTGCCCGTAAAGCTGCAAATCTTCAATCAAAGAGGACAGCTTGTGAAGACTCTGGTGGACGGCACAATGCCCGAAGGTAGCCATTCTGCCCTTTGGGATGGCCGAGACAACGGCGGCAGAGCTGCTGCCAGCGGAGTCTATTACTACAGATTGAGCGGTGGGGGAGACCAGTTTACCCGGAGGATGGTACTCATTAAGTGACGCTGTGAGTGAACAGTGAACAGTGATCAGTGAACAGAAAGTGACGAGTGACCAGTGACCAGTGACGAGTGCTTCGCTGCTGCCGCACTGAGTACTGGGCTGCCAAACTCCGATTTGGCAGGGACGCTCTATAAGCACCCCGATGGGATTGCCATACGATAGCCCGGGGCGGAGCCCCGGGTTGCATGCCTGACATTCTTTGTGTTACATTTTATTCCGCTCCTCATAGCATGAAAATCAAGGATTTTCATGCTATGAGGAGCGGATGTTGGAAGGTTTACGTAACCATCATATAATCCCACGGCTTACGCCCTGGGCTAACGTATTTCCACCCCTCCGGGGTTATTCCCTTCTTTCGCCTCGTATTACCGCTTGCGCAACAATCTAAGCTATCTTATTTCTCGGCTGTCACATAGAAAAAGCGCTTCTGGGGATAAGCGCTG
>JAKPXC010000170.1 GCA_029567705.1 Candidatus Cloacimonadota bacterium | reverse complement strand
TACCCGCGGAATAAGATCAGCAAGCTCCTATCTTCGGGCCAGATCATTGCGCTCAAGAGCGGACTCTACATACTCCCGGAGCTTTATGGCAAGGACTTTTCCAAGGAGCAGGTTGCAAATTTGCTCTACGGCCCATCCTATGTTTCTCTGGATTATGCCCTGTCCCGCTATGGGCTGATCCCGGAAGAGGTTCATAGCATCACTTCGGTTTGTACAGGAAGGAAGAAGTGTTTCGAGACCGCTATCGGAACCTTTATTTACCGGCAACTTAAGCCCACCTATTACAGCCTGGCCTATGAAAGAAGACAGGCCGAAGACAGTCCATATCTGATGGCAACCGTGGAAAAAGCACTCTGCGACAAGCTCTATCTGGCTCCGGTTTTGGATGGCATCGCAGGCTTGGAAGGCTATCTATTCGAAGATCAGCGGATTGATGAGGGAGCACTAAGACTACTGGATCAGAACTTGATATCCCATTTGGCAGAGGTCTCAGGCAAGCAAAACCTCAAGCTTCTGAAGGAGATAAGCCGATGATCAACAGTCCTTTGCATTCCATACTCGGTTTCTCCCAGGCCAAGAATCCCGATCAGTATCGGCAAAGGCTACGCGAACTTATTCAGCAGCTCTGCCTTCTGGGGCTATGGCGCGGCTCTTTCTTTGAGCATGCAGCATTTTACGGAGGCACCGCCCTCAGAATGCTACATGGTCTCGATCGCTTTTCTGAAGACTTGGATTTCTCTCTGCTCAAAGCAAAGCCGGATTTTCGCCTGGCTTCCTATCTGGATTTTGTCCGCCGCGAATTGGAAGCTTGGGGCATCACTTCTCAAACGGGGCTGATATTGAAACAGGATAGCCGGATCGAATCCGCCTTTGTGAAGACAAATACCTTGCAGACTTTGCTCAAGCTCGAGGTTCCGGCAACAGAGTTGAAGAGTTTGCACCGGGATGAGGTCAGCAACGTCAAGTTTGAGATTGATCCCTTTCCACCCTGTGAATTCCATAGTGAAAGCCGGTATGTTCTGGAGCCAATTCCCTTCAGCGTTCGGGTGATGAGTCTGCCGGATCTCTTTGCCGGAAAGATGCATGCTGTTTTGGCCAGGGGATGGATCTCCCGAGTCAAAGGCAGGGATTGGTATGATCTGATCTGGTTCGTCCGCAGTGGACAAGCCTCAATCTGTCCCATCTGGAAGCCCGTCTGAAACAAAGCGGCCATCTGCCAGCAGAAGAAGCGCTGAATGCAGAAAGATTCCGCGAAAGCCTGAGGGAGAGAATCTCTCAGGTTGATTTCAAACAGGCTGCGGAAGACGTGAGGCCTTTTGTCACAAATGCCGGTGCCCTGCAGAATTGGTCAAAGGAGCTCTTCTTCAGCCTTATAGAGAGGATACGGATAGAGTAGTATCCACCACTTCAAAGTACTGCCAAGGGTGTTTTGTGGTTTCTAGCGCATAAATCCAAGGGTGTTGTGCCCGTCTCACAACGCTAACACTTCATCACTCCACCACTTTCCCACTCCACCATGTTAACACTCTATACACTGTTTCAAAGAACTGCAGGAGAAAATCCTCCTCTACTTTTTATACGTGGACACTTTTCTCTGAAATTGGACACCTTTGTGTGGAATCTTTTCCGCATTCTTATAAGTTTATATCTTTTCAGGAGATTGGGAATAGGAATTTTTTTTGGGTGTACCGACATATAGAACCTGGCTAAGGATACTACCGGATCACAAATACCGCTATTCCGGATTTAGCCGGGACCTTGGATGTATGAGCTTATCCACTTCATTGTCCTGGAACCTGCCTCCCCCTCACTAATGACCGGACCAGTTCATTGTAAACACGGATGCGGAGCGACTGCAGTTCGGGGCAGAGACCCTCCCCTCACCAATGACCGAATCCCTTTGTTGCAAATCCCTGTTACCTTCCACTCAACCGCAGCTTTTCCACTCCGGCTCAATCAACTACTAATTGTCTCAAGACCTGCTGAACCAGATATGAAAGATAATGAACACCGCTGAGACAACATTAATCACAGACCATATTCCTCTGTTCAAATGAAGAGGAAAGACGGGATTATACACAAAAGTAAGCACACCCAGTATCCATGCCCAACCCTCATGCTTCCTTTTTATGGCTGAGACACCATGATAGGCAACCACTGCACAAATAACTACTCTCAATATCACATAATAGGCATAAGGATTATCCGGATTGAGAGCCCATAGGAGCATAAGGATTGCTATGAACTGTGAAATGGTTTTGCCTAGATTCTCCCACTTTTTCATAATTCTCCCCGAACCGGAGACAACACGCAAATATATCTAGATTCTCCCATCAGATTTCATTAGAAACACTTCTATCCTTCTATTTCGAGACTTTCCC
>JAKPXC010000021.1 GCA_029567705.1 Candidatus Cloacimonadota bacterium | reverse complement strand
CTCTTTGGCTAAGCAGTGGGTTCTTGAAAGGATCGAGCTCAGTGCTGAGCTCTGGGACAATCTTGCCCTCTCCTTTAAAGTTGCAGAATTCCCCGAAACTCAAGGGACGCAGGATCAATACTTCTTTTCGGCCGGCCAAGGACTCGCTGAACTGATGCTTAATCAAGAGCGAGGATGAACCGGTCATAACCAGCTTAAACTCATCCGCGTGGTGATCAACCAGAATCTTTACTGTCTTGGAGAAGTCGCTTAGGTACTGGACCTCATCAATGAAGACATAAGTCTTTTTGGATGGATCACTACGATCAAAGCGCAACCTGGCCAAAACCCGTTCCAGTTCCATAGAGAACATATTCAAATTTGCCGGTATTTCCAGATCATAATATAGGGACCTATCCTGCCCAACATGCCGCATAAGTCTCTTCATTAGAGTGGTTTTACCCACCTGTCTTGCACCCAGGATAAACAGAGCTTTACTGTTGTCCAGCCTGTGTATCAGGTCATTTTCCAAGTCTCGCTTAATGTAAGTCATAAACTCCTCTCTTCTTCTGTGTCCAATCTGAAGTTCAGAACTAAGTTGTCAAGACTTATTTACGGTAGCTCCCGACAAAAAGTGCGCACTTTTTTACGGTTACTCTCGACAAAAAGTGTAGATCATGCAGAGCTTGTGCTGCACACGGATCGTTTTAGGAGCTTTTTGGCGGCACAACTCCGGCATGCTCAGACGGTTTGACGGTTCATAATCGCTACTTACCTTTCTACGGGCTCTGTATCAGGATTTGTATGCAGCGCTAAGAAGCTGCTTTGATGGAAATTGATTGACAAAAAAGCCGCCTCGAAAGTCCTTGGTACTTCAGAAAAGAATAATTAGTGGAATGAAGCAGCAGGGATTGTTTCGGAATAGTCCGGATTTAATGCACCAGAGCTTGCTGCCTTACCATACAGGAGAATATAATGGTCGTCCCAAAAAAGAAAACTTCGAAGACCCGTCGTGACAAACGCAGAACCCACGATGCCTTGAAGCTTCCCAGCTTCAGCATCTGCAGCAAGTGTGGCGAATCCACCAGAAGCCACCATATTTGTGCAAACTGCGGCACCTACAACGGAAAACAGATAATCGACACCAAGGAATAAACTTGCGCATAGCGGTCGATGCTTTTGGCAGCGATAATGCACCGCTGCCGGAGATTGAGGGCGCTGTTTTCGCAATCAAAGAAGATTATTGCGATGAAGTAGTTCTAGTAGGGGATGAGAGTATCATCTCATCGCATCTGGAGAAGTTTTATTACGACAAATCCAGAATCTCTGTAGTACATGCCAGCCAGCGGGTTAGCATGGAGGATGAACCCTCCAGCTCTTACCGCACCAAGAAAGACAGCTCACTGGTGAGAGCCATCGAGCATCACCACAAAGGTTTGAGCGAAGCAGTCGTGAGTGCCGGAAACACTGGTGCTGTGATGGCTGCTTCTCTTTTTGTTTATGGCAGGATTCCCAATGTGATGCGCCCGGCTATCGCCATCCAGTTTCCCACCCAGCAGAATCACGAGATCATCCTGGATGTGGGAGCCAATGTAGATTGCCAGGCAGAGCATCTCTTGCAGTTTGCCCAATTGGGCAGGCTCTATTCCCAGTATTTCTTCAAGCTGGACAGTCCCCGGGTTTCTCTACTCAATATCGGGGAAGAGAGCGCCAAGGGCAATAGCATCACCAAGGAAGCGCACAAACTTCTGGCTGCTTCCAAAGACTTAAATTTTATCGGTAATATAGAAGGAAAGGACGTTCTGAGCGGAGTGACGGACGTGATCGTCTGCGATGGTTTTGTGGGCAATGTGATCCTCAAGACGGTGGAAGGTGCTGCTTTCAGTATTTTTGCCATCCTCAAAGAGCAGTTCAACAAAGACTGGGTGGCAAAGCTGGGTGCTTTGCTCTCCTATCCTGTGTATGCCTATATGAAGAAGAAACTGGATCACACCGAGTATGGCGGAGCCCTGCTTGTGGGCCTCAATGGCACCAGTGTGATCTCGCATGGCAGATCCAATTCCAAAGCCATGATGAATGCTATACGCTTTGCTGCCAAGATTTCCAAGAGCGGATTTGTTGAGCACTCAAAGCAGTATTTTGGGAGCTTGTAATGTTATACCATGCAAAATTCTCATCCTTTGGCAGTTATGCCCCCAAGAAGATTGTCAACAACTTCGATCTGGAAAAGATAGTCGAAACCACGGATGAATGGATCCGCACCCGCACCGGGATGTTTGAGCGTCATTATTGCTCGGAAGAAGAAGCCGCCAGTGATCTGGCCATCAAGGCTGCAATCAATGCCATTGAAGCATCTACCGTCAGTTACCGGGATATCGATCTGATCATCTGCGCCACCATCAGTGGCGATCATGCCTTCCCCTCAACTGCCTGCATCGTACAGCAAAAGCTGGGCCTCAAAGGTTTCCCTGCCTTCGACGTCTCCGCCGGCTGCACGGGCTTTGTCTATGCTTTGGAAACTGCCCGGCAGTTTGTGGAAAGCGGTAGCAGGCAGAACGTGCTGGTTATGGGCGTGGATGTGCTCACCAAGATCACAAACTGGCAGGACCGCAACACTTGCGTTCTCTTTGGTGATGGTGCCGGGGCGGCTATTGTCTCTAGAGCCACATCCAGCGATATCTCACGCATCATCGATGCAGTGATCTGCGCTGACGGCAGCCAGGGAGATCTCCTGATTCAACAGGCAGGTGGTTCCCGCATGCCGGCATCTCACGAAACAGTGGATAAACACCTCCATACAGTCTATATGGAAGGCAATAAGATATACAAGAATGCCATAAAAAGCATGTTCGCTTCCAGTGACGAACTGCTGAGGCGCAATCATCTCACAGCTGCAGACGTGGATTGGGTGATTCCTCATCAGGCCAATCTGCGTATCATTGAAGGCTTGGCAGACAAGATGAAGGTACCAATGTCCAAAGTAATCGTGAACATAGAAAAATATGGCAACACCTCCAGCGCCACTATCCCATTGGCTACCGATGAAGCTATTCGCAACAAGAAGATACGCCGGGGAGATATTATCCTGCTCACTTCATTTGGAGCAGGGCTCACCTGGGGCAGCATTTTGGCCAGATACTAAAAGAACTTAGACTGAGGTAAAGAGATATGAAGACAGCGTTTGTTTTTCCCGGACAGGGAGCTCAATACATCGGAATGGCAATGGACTACGTGTCCCTCAGGCCAGAATATCTGGAAGTCTTGCACAGCTTTGACCGTGAGCATGGTACTGATCTCAAATCCATTATGACCACCGGTCCTGAAGAAGCGCTCAAAGAAACCCGTTTCACCCAACCTGCTATTCTCTTTCACAGCATCTGCGCTCTGAAGTACTTCCAGGAAAAGTGCCAGTTGGTACCGGACTTCGTGGCCGGACACTCTTTGGGAGAATTCACTGCTCTGGTGGCCTCCGGAGTGCTCAGTTGGCAGGACGCCATGCATATCGTGCACAAGCGGGGAGAATTTATGATCAAAGCCGTGGGTGATGCTCCCTTTGCCATGGCTGCTATCATCGGGCTGGATTCCGAAAGCGTGAAAGCTGTCTGCCTCGAAGCGGAAGCCTCCGGTCTGGTGCGTGCGGTGAACTTCAACACTCCCATTCAGACCGTGATCTCCGGTTCTCAGGCAGGTGTACAGGCTGCCATGGAGCTTGCCAAGGCCAAGGGTGCCAAGCGTGCTCTGCCTTTGGTGGTGGGCGGTCCTTTCCATACTCCCATGATAGATTCCGCCAGCACCTGGTTGGGTGAGGAGATGCAGAAGCTGCAGTTCAACCAAGGCAGTATTCCTGTGGTCTCCAATCTGGATGCCCTGCCTTCCACAGATCCCGCTCAGATTAGGGGGAAACTGGGCAGGCAGATCATCTCGCCGGTGCTTTGGGTGGATACAATTCACTACTTGAAAGCTCAGGGTGTGACCCGCTTTGTGGAGTTTGGGCCACAGAAAGTCTTGAGTGGCATGATAAAGAATATTGACAAAGATTTGGAGTGCATTAATCTTGATAAAGCTGAGGAACTGGATGCAGTTCTTGAGTTTATTTCCAAGTAATGAATGATTCAGGAATGACTTATGTATAAATTTGAAGACTATTCAGTATTGATCACCGGCAGTGCCCGGGGCATTGGCTTTGCTATTGCCGAGCGCTTTGCTTCAAGTGGTGCCACAGTGCTGATTCTCGATCTCTCGGCTGAAGCTGTGGAGACTGCAGTTTCCAAGCTCCGTGAGGCCGGACACAAAGCCTTTGGTTACACCGGAAACGTTACGGATAGCGCTGCCATGGACGCTCTTTTTTCCACCATCGTGAAGGAACACGGCAAGCTTGACTGCCTGATCAACAACGCCGGGGTCACCCGGGACAACCTCATGCTCCGCATGAAGGAGGAAGAGTGGCAGTTGGTGCTGGATATCAACCTCAAGGGCAGCTTCATCTGCACCCAGAAAGCCTTTAAACACATGATGAAGCAGCGCAAAGGCTCCATCATCAATATCTCCAGCGTGATCGGCATCATGGGTAATGCCGGGCAAGCCAACTACGCAGCTTCCAAAGGCGGTTTGATCGCCTTCACCAAGAGCTGTGCCAAAGAATTCGCCAGCCGCAACGTCCGCGTCAATGCCGTGGCTCCCGGTTTCATAGAGACCGAGATGACCGCCACCTTGCCGGATGAAATTCGTGCTGAATACGCCAAAGTGATCCCCTTGAACAAAATGGGCAGCTCAGACGACGTTGCCCGAGTCTGTATCTTCCTCGCCAGCGAGGACAGCAGCTACCTCACCGGTCAGACCATCGCTGTCGATGGTGGCCTCACAATGCACTAAAACACAACGGAGTATCCGTTACAATAACCATAAATACCACTTCAATAACATAGGAGGAATAATGGATATTGAAGCCAAAGTCAAACAGATCGTCATGGACAAACTCGGGGTTGAAGAATCCCAGATAGTCCCGGAAGCAAGCTTCATTGAAGACCTTCGCGCCGATTCCTTGGACACGGTCGAGCTCGTCATGGCTTTCGAGGATGAGTTTAATCTCTCCATCCCCGATGAAGACCAAGATCGCCTTCGTACCGTCGGTGCCGCGATCGACTATCTCAAAGAGAAACTCGCTTAAGAACTAAGCAAACCGAATCAATCCTGATAGCTATTCAGGTATCAGGATTGGTTCACTTTTATCACTACATTTTAAGTTAACAGGTTAGCAAGTTTACACCCCAAAGGGGCTCGGTTTTTTAACCTATTAACTTATGACCCACTAAGCCAAATTAGAGAGGTTTTTAATGACAAAGAAGAGAGTCGTAATCACAGGTATGGGAGCCATTACACCGGTCGGAAACAATGTTCAGGATACCTGGGCAGCTCTGTTGGCCGGAAAAAGCGGAATCGGTTTGATCAGCCGCTTTGACGCCTCCACTTTACCCACACATATTGCGGCAGAAGTTAAGGATTTTAACCCTGCTGATCACTTTGATCATAAAGAGATCAAGAAGCTCGATCTATACACTCAGTTTGCCCTGGTTGCTGCCCGTGAAGCAGTGACGGACGCCGCTCTGGAGCCCGGAAGCTACAATCCGGAACGGGTTGGCGTGATCAGTGGAGTAGGCATCGGCGGAATCCTCACTTTTGAAGAGGAGACCATCAAGTGCCACACTCAGGGTCCCCGCAGAATATCTCCATTCTTCATTCCCAAAATGATTGCCAACATCGCTGCCGCTCACATTGCCATCGAGCAAGGCTTCAAAGGGATAAACTTCAATATCACCAGCGCTTGCGCCAGTGCCAATCATGCCATCGGCACAGCTTTCCGCACCATTCAATACGGTGATGCGGACATCATAGTTTCCGGTGGAGCCGAAGCAGCCGTTACTCCTCTGGCCGTAGGTGGATTCTCCGCCATGAGAGCTCTCAGCACCCGCAACGACGATCCGGCCACCTCTTCACGTCCTTTTGATAAGGAGCGGGATGGTTTTGTGATGGCTGAAGGTGCAGCTTTCATCATTCTTGAGGAACTGGAACACGCCAAAGCCCGTGGAGCCAGGATCTATGCCGAAATGGTGGGTTACGGTGCCACAGATGATGCCTATCACATCACAGCTCCCACCGAAGACGGTGAAGGCAGTGCCAGAGCCATTCAGATGGCGATCAATGATGCCGGGCTCAAACTCGAAGACATCGATTATGTGAACGCCCACGGCACCTCCACGCCTCTGAATGATAAAGGCGAGACCGCTTCCATCAAGAAAGTCTTTGGCGAGCATGCTTATAAGATAAAGGTCAATTCCACCAAATCCATGGTTGGGCACATGCTCGGTGCAGCAGCGGGAATCGAAGCCATCGTCTGCGCCAAATCCCTGGCGGAAGGCGTGGTTCACCCCACCATCAATCTGGTGAATCCCGATCCCGAATGCGATCTGGATTATAACACAGATGCTGCCTGCAAGCTGGATATCCGCACGGCGCTTTCCAATTCCCTGGGTTTTGGGGGGCACAACTCCGCCGTAGTCTTCAAGAAATACCAAGCCTAACAATATAACTATCAGTCCCTCAGCCCGGAGCGTCAACCCGGGCTGCAGGGCTTTAATAGAGGAATTTTGAATCCTATTATAGCCAAAATTGTCGATTACATCAATGGCAAGAAGCTCTCCGAGCAGTATCCCAAATGGGAAAAAAGCCTGGTTCAACTACAGAAACGCATAGATTACAACTTTCACGATCTCACTCTGCTCAAAGCCGCTCTCACGCATAAATCCTATCTGCGGCGCAAATTCAACGACCACAAAAGCCCTTCTCCCTTTGAACGCATGGAATTCCTGGGCGATTCCATTCTGGGCTTCATCGTGAGTAAAGAGCTCTTTTCCAAGCATCCGGACGAACAGGAAGGCAAGCTTTCCAAGCTCAAATCCAAGATCGTTTCGGAGACCTATCTGACTCTCAAAGCCAATGCCATCGAGCTGGGCAGATACATTCTCCTGAGTCCGGAAGAAATGAGCTCCGGTGGAGCCGGAAAGCCCTCCATCCTCTCCGATACCATGGAAGCCATGATCTGCTCCATCTATCTGGATAGCGGCATTGCGGCAGCCACCCGGTTTATCAAGAACAATATCCTGGTGGATTATGAAACCACGGTTACCCGCAACGAATTGGTGAACTATAAGAGCATTCTGCAGGAATACATGCAATCCCGCAATCAGAGCCCGCCAAACTATGTAACCGTGGGTGAAGAAGGCCCCGAACACCACAAAACCTTTGTGGTGGAAGTTCGCAGCAACGGCCAGATCCTGGGAGTTGGCAAAGGCAATTCCAAAAAGAATGCCCACCAGGATGCAGCCCACATGGCGTGCCAGAAGCTGGGAATATAGCAAGAATAGTGAACAGGAACTGACGAGTAACAAGTGACGAGTGACGAGTGACGAGTGACGAGAGCTGCTGCCGCTTCACCACATTTTTCCACAGGATACACAGAGAAGCAGAGGGATTTTTCAAAACAGAGGAAAGGAGTAAAAGAGACTCCATTCCAAGAGACAGGTTTGTGTATCCATCTCGTCCATTGTGTCCATTTAGTCCATACTGTCCATACCGTCCATTGTGTCCATAATTGCAGATCAGCGAAGCCCCCTTCTCTGCTCATTTGTCGCCGAGTCTTCACCGTGTCTTGCAGGACTCTTCCCGAACACTTTGCTCGGGAAGAGTCCTGCAAGAGTCGACGAAGAGTCGGCAGCTTATTGGGGAGATGGAAGCAAGCGGCAAGATGCCGCTTCCACATACAGATCATCCGGGACGTTCTGTCCAGATGCCCCAAAAAGGTGATCCAACCAAAGGTATCAGGGTGAAGCACAAAGACCTTGACATCCATGGCGCATAAAAAACTCTGGCATTCTAAAGAAAAATACGATTATTTCAAGGAGTTATATAATGAAACGTACCTATCAACCCTCTAACCGCAGCCGTAAGAATACTCACGGTTTTCGCAGCAGAATGGCCACTGCCAATGGCAGAAAGGTTCTTGCCCGTCGTCGCGCCAAAGGAAGAAAAGTAATCAGTGTATGAGCAATGCTGAGCTGGATCAAGCGGCATTCAGAATATCAACGCTTTACAGAAGCTCAATTCTCAGTACGGACGGCGCATTTTTATGTTCCGGTCTTGCCCGGTGAGACAGATTTCCAGCTTGGGATCACTGTCCGGAAAAAAATCGGCAAGGCGGTCACCCGCAATCTCGTTAAACGCAGAATCAAAGCCTGGTTCCGCCAGCAGGAAGATTTACCGGTTTGTAAGGTCAATCTGGTGGCAAGATTGGGCGTGGGGTCTTTGGATTGGCAGGAGCTATGTGCCGAGCTCGGGCAGATCGTCAGCTCTTTGAAGCAGAAGCTTCCCACAGGAGCAAGAAAGTTTTAAACCGCATCTTTCTCGGATTGATCGGTTTCTACCAGATGGCGATATCTCCGGCACTTCCGGCCAGTTGTCGTTTCCAGCCAAGCTGCAGCAACTATGCTGCGCAGGCTTTTCGCAAGTACCCGTTTATACGGGCATTCTGGCTAAGTTTTACCCGAATTTTGCGCTGTAACCCCTTTTGCAAGGGTGGTTACGACCCACTTCCCTAAGGAGGAAAAGTGGATAAGAGAACACTTTATGCCCTACTAGCCATGCTAGCTCTCTTTCTGGTCTTTGACCAGTTCGTCTGGCGTCCCCAAGCCAGACGCAAAGCTCAGGCACAGGAACAAAGCCGTCAGGCTGCGGCTGAGACTCCTGCCGAGCTTCCTACAGACAGTTCCGAGGTCACCGAGCCCGGGCAGCTCGCAGCGGTGACGCCTCTGGACAGTCTGGCAAGTCCCACGGCAAGCGAAGAGACCATCAGCTTGCAAAACGACCTGATGCAAGTCAGCTTCTCCACCCGTGGTGCAGTGATCACTCAAGTGGAGCTGAACAAATTCAAGATCAACGATGAAGAACAGGTTCGCCTGATCAATTCTGACAGCCGGATTGCCGGCACCACTATCCTTTCCGTCGGAGCCACCCGGTCTCTGGACACACAGGTCTTTGCCTACACTGTAGCACCGGATTCCACTTCTGTCACTTTCTATTTGGGAGCTCAGGATGCTCCCACGGTTGCCAAGACCTACAGTCTGGACCACAGCTATGGCATCAAGCTGGATATCAACCTTCAGGAAGTTCCCGGCATCATTGGCCTGGAGCATGATTTTTCCAGCGGTATTGCCGATAGCGAAGAGTATCTACGCAGCAAGGCTCAGGATTATAAGTTCTTGATCTACAATGCTCAGCTACAGAAAGTCTCTGTAAACTCCCTGAAGAAGAAGCCGCCCACCAGCCAGATCAGCGGTTTTGATTGGGCAGCTATCCGCAGCAAGTATTTCACCATTGCTGTACGTGAGAATGAGCCTGTCATTACCAGTGACTACAGTGCTTTTATCTCCAAGGAAAACGCTTCTCCGGCTTTCAAGCTGATCTCCAAACAAAGGCTGGCGCGCTCGGATTGGAGCCAAAGCTTTCTGATTTTTGCCGGTCCTGCAGATTACGACATCCTCAAGACTTACGGCAAGTCCATGGATAATATCGCCGAACGCGGTGCAGCCTGGTTGCGTTGGCTGGCGGGTATCTTTGCCTGGCTGCTTAAGTTCCTGCACAAGCTGATTCCTAATTATGGAGTGGTCATCATCATCTTCTCCATCCTCATGAAAGTGCTGCTACATCCCTTCACACACAAACAGATGGATGCCAGCATCAAGATGCAGAGGATTCAGCCTCAGGTGCAAGCCATTCAAACTCAGTACAAGAATGATCCCAAGATGATGCAGATGGAGCTATCCAAGCTCTACAAAGAGAATGGTGCGTCCCCCTTCTCCGGCTGTCTGCCTCTCTTGATTCAGATGCCGATCTTTATCTCTCTCTACAACGTGCTGCGCTACTCGCTGGATATGCGTAATGCCGGCTTCGTGTTCTGGCTCAAAGACTTATCTGAGCCGGATAAATTCATGGTGCTGCCCATACTGATGGGTGTATTTATGATCCTGCAAAGCCGGATGATGCGGCCTCCCGTGCAGGATGAAGCCAATATGGACGAGAAACAAAAAGCCATGCAATCCAGCCAGAAAATGATGACCTGGATGATGCCGATCATGATGTTCTTCATCTTCCGCAGCATGCCGGCAGGATTGGTGCTCTACTGGACTGTATTTAACGTCCTCTCCATCGTGCAGCAGTATTATCTGCAAAAACACTTCCACACTCAGGAAGTGACCAAGTAACCAAACTTTTTTATCGAACAAAGGACTTTTAATGACAACAATAGAACGTAGCGGAGCTTCCGTGGAAGCAGTGATCCGCGCTTATTGCAAAGAATTCAAAATACACGAGTGGGAATTGCGTTATGACATCGTCACGCGTCCCAGCTCCGGTTTTCTGGGCTTTATCGGCCGACGTCAGGCCAAATTGCGTTTTCATCAGGAAGACCTGCATGAAAGAATCCGCTTCTTTGTGGAGAAATTGCTTTCCGAAATGGGCGTTGGATTCTCAAGTATCAAATCCCGCAAGGAAGGGAAATCCGTTTATGTGGACGTCGTGGGTTGCAGTGATCCCGGCTTTCTGATCGGCAAAAACGGCAACATGCTGGAAACTATCCAGTTCCTAGCCAATCGTGCTTTTGAGGCAGACCGCAATCTTGATAGAGTTTTCGTTGACCTGGATGGTTACAGAGAGCGCCGGGAACAGCAATTCCTGCGCCAATACATGCCCCAGATTCGCTCTGTGGAAAAGAATGGCAAGGCGGTCACTTTGCCACTGATGAATCCTGCCGATCGCAGGGTAATCCATCGCTATATCGAAAGCAATAAAGGCCTCAAGACCCTCACCGTGGGAGAAGGCGAAAAGAAACGGGTGGTGGTTTTCCATGCCAGGCTTTCCGAGAAGGATGCGCTCAAGCATGCCAACAACAATCAGGCTTCTTCTACAGAGGAAGCTCCGAAAGCTCCGGAGACACCGGAAAAAGCTCCCGCAAAACCCAGAAATCAACGGCCTCCCCGCAACCCCAAAGCTTCTCCTGCCAAGGCAGAAGCTCCTGAGAAGAAAGAGCCCAAGGCTGCTCCGAAACCCGCAACTTCTGCGGAAGCCAAAGCTCCTATCCCCAAAAAGAGACCTCGCCGGAAACCTCAGCCCAAGAAGGAAAGCGGAGAATAAATGAAGCTCTTCAAAGTTCTGGCCGGGCACTATTGGTCGGATGGCGGTGCCTTTATGGGAGTGCTTCCCTGGGCAATCTGGGGGAAGGAAGTATCCACGGATGAACGTCGCCGCCAGCGGATGGACTTGAACCTGCTTTTGATAGTCACTGAGAACCGCCGCATCCTGGTTGATACCGGCCTGGGCAACCGCCTCACTGATAAACAGAAAGATATCTACCGTCCTTCGGACTTTCAACTGCCGGTATCTTTGGCGGAACTTGGTTTCCGTGATATCGATATCACGGATGTGGTGATGACACATCTGCATTTTGACCATGCCGGTGGGATCGTAACCGGTTTTGGCACCGAGGATGCGCTCACTTTCCCGCAGGCACGTTATTGGATTCAAAAGGCAGAGTGGGAAATGGCGAGGCAACCTGATGGTTTGAACCAGGCCGCATACTCTTTTGAATGGCAGCTTTCTCTTCTGGAAAAAGAAGGGAAGCTGGAACTTATAGATAATGAGTGCGAGCTCTGTCCGGGCGTGTCTCTCAAACGTGTGGGCGGTCATACTATTGGCAGCCAGATCGTGGAGATTCAGGCGGAAGACAAGTTCTATATCTATCCCGGTGATATCATCCCGACCCGCTTTCATACTTCTCCTGCCATTACTTCGGCTTACGACGTCAACCGCAAGGAGACTTTCGAGGCCAAGCGCTACATCTATAACAAGCTCAAGGAACACAGTGGGTATCTGCTGCTGGATCACGATACCCGGCACTGGGAAATACCTATAACTGATCTGAAGATTCGCCTGTAAAGCTTCTTTATGCGCTTGGGAAAGCTTAGTCCGGACGAACGCCAGACGGCAGTACTGCTGCTGATAGCGGCAGCTTTTAACGGCTTTGTGCAGAGCTTTGGGCAGACGCAGGACATTATCGCCCGTAAAGCACTGTTGGCCACAGAATGGCAGATTCTGATCATCACCCTGATCTGGCCGGTCTCAAACTTCCTTTCCATCTGGATGGGACGCTTTCTGGAGCGAAGCTGCAATAAATCCCGTTATATTCTGCTGGCAGGACTTTTTGGCAGGCTGAGCCTGCTCTGGGCTCTGTGGATGGTGGGAATCCACCAGTATCTTCTGCTTTTGCTCCTGCTCTATTCTGCCAACTCCCTGATAATCCCTGCTCAGAATTCTATCTTTCAACGTAATATCGACGTCAGCCGCCGGGCCAAAGTCTATGGCTACACGCAATCGCTGGGCATGCTCATCTCGATTGTGGTGACTTTTATTGCCGGGAGGCTGCTGGACAGCAAGGAATCCAGCTACAGGCTGATTCTTGCAGCCACGGGTATCGCCGGATTTATCCATTGCTTCTTCCTCTCCCGGGTGAAGATAGCTCCTCTGCCGGATTGTAATAAAGAGGAGAAGTTGCCCTGGAAGACCGTTCTGCTGGATCCCATCCGTAGAACCTTCAGGCTTCTGAAAGAGAATCCTGCTTTTGCTTCCTTTGAGCGTAGCTTTTCTATCTACGGTATGGGCTTTATTATGATGACTCCCGTGATACCGCTTTATCTGGTGGACGTTCTGAAGCTGAACTACACGACCAATTTCCTTTCCAAGGGGATACTTTCCCAGATGGGCATGCTGCTGCTTTCACCGCTGATCGGGAAGCTTCACGACCGTATGCATCCGCTCAGCTTTATCTCTGTGTCTTTTGCCACTCTGATGGTCTTTCCGCTTCTGGTGATTGTCTCCGCGGCTTTTGCAGGCAATCAGGTGATAGCCACCACACTTATCTTTGTGGCCTATCTGATCTTTGGCTTGGCGATGACGGGCATCAATATCGCCTGGAATATGAGCAGTATCTTCTTTGCCGGGAAAGATGATGCTGCGATGTATCAGAGTGTTCATGTGACACTTACTGGCATTAGAGGACTGGTGGCACCTTTCTTGGGCTTGGGTTTGATGAGGCTCTTTGGGTATCAGGCTGTCTTCCTGGTGGCAGCAGGCTTCCTGCTTTCTGCGGCGTTGATCAGCCGGAGAGATTACCGCAGGCTGCGGGTACGATCTACTTAGTAGAGCGAGAGTGGAAAAAGTTCAGAAATCTTTACAGAAAAACGGGCGGTAAAAGCCCTTTTTTTGTTGACAGTACTCCGGGTAGCTGCAGCATAGCCACAGGAATACACTGTATTGCTAAAGAAAATGTGTGAGGTGCTCGTATGAATCAAAGCAAAGCCACAGAAATCAAGCTTAAAATTCCTGTTATGAAACCTTGGTTGGCAGTAGTTATCAGTCTGCTGCTTTTAGGCTTTATCTTGTATTTTGTCAAGCCGGTTCTGTCCTTCAGATTTACTGTTTGGATCGTTCCACTGATCATAGTTCTGGTTCCACTTCTGACTATCCGGAGAATCAGCAGGTATGTGATCTATATAATGGCAGGGCTGGGACTTTGGCTGTTTCTTGTGCCGTTCTTTTCCTCCGGGATCTTTCATGCCCGCAGTTACCGTAGTATGATCGGGAATGTGGAATCAACCAATTTTACCGATCTTGTTTCACCGGTGAACCTCACTCAGGTGCCGATCGTGGATCAGGCTTTTGCTGCTTCTCTGGCAGAAAAGAAGCTGGGGGACGACTTTGCCCTGGGCAGCCGGGTTACCTTGGGCACCCCGACCATACAGATGGTAAAGGGTAATCTTTACTGGGTGGCGCCACTCTTGCACAGTGGCTTCTTCAAATGGCTCTCCAACCGCATTGAAGGAACTCCCGGCTATATCATGGTCTCTGCTACCAATCCTCAGGATGTATCCTTCATCCGGGAACTGAATAACAAGCCCATCATAGTGAAGTATCAGCGCAATGCCTATTTTGGACAGAATCTCTATCGTCATCTCTACCTGAATGGATACGCAAACATCGGACTGGCGGGGGATACTTTTGAGCTCGATGACAATGGCGAACCCTATTGGACGATCACTACCTATAAACACAAGATTGGCGTGTTGGCTCCCGAGGCCGAAGCTCTGGTCACCGTCCATGCCGGCACCGGCGAGATCAAGCACTATTCCCTGAAGCGCAATGCAGATGGTATAGACGATAGCAACATCCCTTCCTGGGTTGATAGAGTGCAGCCTTCTTACTTTGTGATACCTCAGCTAACCTGGTGGGGTAAATATGTGAGAGGTTTCTGGAATACCGTCTTCGGGAAAAGAGATATGCTTTCTGTAACAGATGGGTACAACGTGATCTACGGCAACGATGGCCGCAGCTATTTCTACACCGGGATGTCCAGTGTGGGCGCTGATGAAGGAACGGTGGGCTTCACGCTTACCGACACCCGTAACAAGAGCACTCATCTTTACAAGGTCTCAGGCGCAACAGAATATGCCGCCATGAGCTCTGCAGAAGGCAAGGTGCAAAACTTCCGCTACCGTGCCACCTTCCCGATTCTGGTGAATCTGAACGGCAAGCCCACTTACTTCATGACTCTCAAAGACAGTGCAGGCTTGGTGAAGATGTTCTGCTTTGTGTCTGTCCGGGATTTCTCTCTGGTGGGAGTGGGAGAATCCATCAAGTCCGCCCGGGACAGCTATCAGATGGCTTTGGCCAGCAGCAGAGTGGGTACTCTGGCGGGAGTAACGGCAGTGACGGACACCCTGAGAGGCAGAGTGGCCCGGATCGGCTCAGACGTCAAAGACGGCAGAACTATCTACTACTTCAGCCTTCAGGACAAGCCTGGCCTGTTGTATATTGCCACCAGCAATCTCAGCAGCTTCCTGCCTCTCACGGCAGCGGGTGACGAACTCGAGCTCACTTATCTACCCACTGCAGATAAGGAGATCAGTCTGAACACTCTCAAGAACCTTAGCATGGGTGAGTGATAATGCTCTTATCCGGCAGGATTCATCCGGCCTTGGGAGCGAAAGTTTAACTTGACATGATAGAAGTGATTTTTAGCTTGTTAATATCCGGTTTTGGCGCATGTTTTGCATATCGCTGGGAATCAAGTTCAAAGCGGATACCTATTCTGCTGCAGTTAGTTGGCAGGAGCCGATCCGGATGGAAGTATATAAGTTTTGACTACAAGAAAGGAGTACTTATGTTCAACAGTATCCAAAAGTATCTTCTTCTACTGATCTTTAGCTTTGTAGCGCTCAGCGCCTTTGCTGTTGTGAGCGAGTATTCGTTCACTTCCACTCAGGCTGCCTACACAGAAATCAGTGGAGGAACAGTCCTCGGTTCAAATTTGAACGACCAAGAGACCTTCAATGCAATCCCTCTGGGATTTGTCTTCAACTACAACGGAGTGGATTATTCCACCGTTAGCGTAGCCTGCAACGGCTTTGTAGTGATGGGCGATGTCGCCGTCACTTCAAACGTGCCTATCAGCACCACCACCGCAGGTGCCTCTAACAATCTGGTTGCCGGCCTGAGCCGCGATCTCAAGAGCCGCGATACCGGTGAGTTGATGTATCTCCTGAGCGGAACAGCTCCCAATCGTATCTTCACCGTGCAATGGAAGAACTATCGCAGAGTTCCCACCACCACAGTGAACGATGTCCTTAATTTCCAGATTCAACTCCACGAAAACGGCAACAAGGTTGCCTTTGTTTACGGACCCATCACCGCAGTGACAGCCGCCACAGCCGCTGCTATTCAGGTTGGTCTGCGTGGAGATAGCGTAACAGATTTTAACAATCGTACCACCACCACGGATTGGGCTGCCACCACTGCCGGTACTGCTGCCAACAACAACTGCACCCTCAGTGCCACAGTCTTCCCTGCTGCCGGCCTCACCTTCACTTTTGCTCCGGCTGTCGCAGGAGAGCCTCCCTTGGCCGCTCAGAATCCCACTCCTGCCAATGGCGCTGTCAACGTTGCCTCCAATGCCAACCTCAGTTGGCTGGTTGGCGGTGGCGTGACAGATGGTTACAAAGTCTATTTGGGTACAGACAATCCTCCCACCAACCTGGTGAACGGAACCACACAGACAGCCACTACTTATGATCCTGCAGATTTCGCTTACAGCACCACCTACTATTGGAAGATAGTTCCTTACAATCAGTTTGGTGATGCCGTGGATTGCCCTGTCTGGAGCTTCACCACTTTGGCAGATCCCACTGTGACCACCTATCCTTACGAGCAGAACTTTGATACTCTCACTCCTCCTGCTCTGCCTCTGGGATGGACCACCATCAATGCCAATGGCGATACCTATGCCTGGGAAACCTATGCCGGTAATGCCGACACAGCACCCAACAGCGCCCGCATTCGTTACAACACCACAATCCCTATGAACGACTGGCTGGTGATGCCTCCTTTTGCCATGACTGCAGATACAAACTACAGGCTTACTTTCAAGTATCGCGCAGCCAGCGCCACTTATGCTGAGAAACTTGCTGTCTATTGGGGAACCGCTCCCACAGCAGAAGCTATGACCAATATGCTTTGGTCAAACGAGAGCATCACAAACATCACTTATGAGACAGTTCAGTTACCTCTAGCTCCGACCACTGCCGGTACCTACTACTTTGGTTTCAAGGGCTACAGCGAAACAGATATGTTCTATCTCTACATTGATACAGTGAGCATGGAGCTTCTTACAGACGTTCTCGATCCTCCCACGAACCTGACAGCCACAGTGAGCGGTTACAACGTAGCCCTAAACTGGGATGCCCCGGGTGAGACACCTCCTCCTCCGGAAGGATTTGTGGATGGTTTTGAGACCTATGAAAACTTCTCCATAGCCTTCGCTCCCTGGACTCTGGTTGATGTGGATCAATCCACCACCTACGGCATGACCGGCATCACCTGGACCAATGGCTATGCCGCCCAAGCCTACATCATCTTCAACCAAAGTGCCACCACTCCCGCCCTCACTGATCTTCCTGCCCACAGCGGAGACAAGATGGCAGCGGCATTTGCCAGCACCACACCTCCCAACAACGACTGGATGATTACCCCGCAGCTCACTGTTGCCGGTGGCGATGTGGTCAAGTTCTGGGCCCGGAGCTATACTGCCCAGTACGGACTGGAACGCTTCAAGGTTGGTGTTTCCACCACCGGAACCGCTCCCGCCAACTTCACCATCATCAGCGGTGCCAGCTATATCCAGGCTCCGATTGAGTGGACAGAATACAGCTATGATCTGACGGCCTATGCCGGACAGAATGTCTATATCGGCATCCAATGCCTATCCAACGACGCCTTCATCTTCCTGGTGGACGATTTCTACGTTGGCGCACCTGCAGCCCGTGGCGAGATTCTTGCCAACCTGCAGCCTGCTCCCGGAAACCACACCCGTCAGATGGGCATCGCCCAGGCCGTGGCTCCTGCTATGCGCACTGTGACCCGTGACCTGCTTGGTTACAAGGTCTATCGCGATGGCACCCTGATTGCCACAGTCAGCAACCCTGCCACCACAGACTATGCCGATAACGGTCTTGTGGCCGGTAACTACAGCTACACCGTCACTGCTTACTACGATGGCGGCGAATCCGTCCCTGCCGGTCCTGCGACCGCAGTCGTGACCGATGCCCTTGCCATGCCCGAAAACCTGGCTGCCAGCGTGGAAGGCAATGATGTAACCCTCACTTGGGACAATCCCGAGCCTCCTGCCACCGGTGACTGGATCACCTGGGCCACAGAAGCTCTGGGCAACTCCGTGGGAACCAACAGCGCTGCCACCTTCGACGTGGCTCACCGCTGGACTCAAGCCGACCTGGCTCCCTATGCCGGACGCACCCTTACTCAGATCAAATTCGTGCCTGCCTATGAAGCTTGCACCTACACCGTGAAAGTCTGGACCGGCGGCTCCGCCTCCAATGCCGGAACTCTGGTCTCCTCTCAGGTCGTAACTGCCCCCACCATTGGCGATTGGAACCTTGTGGTGCTCAACACCCCCGTTCCGATTCCCACCACCGGTGACCTCTACTACGGCTTCGGCGTCGACACCCAGGGTGGATATCCTGCCGGTTGCGATGACGGTCCGCAGATCGAAGGTAAAGGCAATATGATGTATTTCCAAGGCGCTTGGACTACACTTACTGCCCTGGCTCCGACCCTCACCTACAACTGGTCTGTGAAGGCCTTTGCCCAGACTGGCGCAGCCACCAAGGCCGTGGAACTTAGCCCCATCGTCGAAGCTCCCCGTGCTATCAGCACCGGCGAATTGGCTCTGGGACGCTATGAAGTTCCTGCCACCCGTCCTGTAACCGGTTTCAAGGTCTATCGCGACAACGTCCTGCTCGGCACCATCACCGATCCTGCCGTCACTACTTACACAGATATGGACGTGGCCAATGGCACCTATACCTATGGTGTAACTGCCACCCATACCACCGGTGAATCCGATCCCGCCACCGTTGAAGTCACCGTTGAAGTCGTGCTTCCTCCTGTGCTCTTTGGCACGGATTTCGAAGCCTATACAGACTTTGCCACCGTCTTCAATCCCTGGACGACGATCGACGTGGATCAATCCACCACCTATGGCATTACCGATGTGGAATTCCCCGGCAGTGGAGCTCCGATGGCCTTTATGGTCTTCAATCCTTCCGCCACGGTTCCTCCTGTGACCACCATCACCACCCACAGCGGTGCCAAGATGGCAGCCAGCTTTGCCGGAACCACACCTCCCAACAACGACTGGATGGTTACCCCCAGAATGACTCTGGGCACCGGCAGCAAGCTGAAATTCTATGCCAAGAGCCACACCGCCCAATACGGTCTGGAACGCTTCAGAGTTGGCGTGAGCACCCTTGCCACGATCATTCCTCAGGGCTTCCAGTATGTCAGTGGCGGCACCTATGTGGAAGCACCCACCGCTTGGACAGAATACATCTACGATCTGGCTCAATATGATGGACAGCAGGTATACATCGGTATCCGTTGTGTCTCCAATGACGCCTTTGTCTTCTATGTGGATGACTTCACAGTTCATTCCAATGGCGGAAGCGTCAGCAACGAAGACATCGTGGTTCCCGGCCTGCAAACCAGCCTGCTGGGCAACTATCCCAACCCCTTCAATCCCGAGACCACGATCAGCTTCAGCACAGCTGCTGCCGGTCCTGTCCGGATTGATATCTACAATGCCCGCGGTCAGCTTGTGAAGAGCCTGATGAACGAAAGCCGTGAAGCCGGAAACCACAGCATCGTCTGGAACGGTACCGACAACACCGGCCGCAGCATCGGCAGTGGTATCTACTACTACAAGATGCAAGCCGGCAGCTACAGCAGCACCCGCAAGATGGTCCTGATGAAATAACCGCAGATCCGGCTGGTAACAGCCCTCTGCAAGATATGAAAAGCCCCGGGAAACCGGGGCTTTTCTTTGGTGAACAGTGATCAGTGAACAGTGAACAGAGAGTGACGAGTGACGAGTGACGAGAGCTGCGCTGCTTCGCTACCCGGGCTGAGAAAACAGAGATGACTCAATATGATTCAACAAAGAGGAAAGGAGTAAAGGAGAGAAGAGCTTAGGCTACCCAGTTCTATCTCGTTGGAGCTCATGTCGGCTACCCGGTCTGGGGTGCCAAATCAGCTCAAAGCGATATGCGAAGCAGCGGAAAAACTTGTCCATATTGTCCATACCGTCCATCGTGTCCATATCGTCCATCTATAACAGACTACATCACAAGGAGTAAAAGAGAAAGGAGAGATAAAGAGCGAAGCAACAGCTCTCGTTACTTGTCACTAGTCACTGTCTGTTCACTGTTCACTCATTCGTCGCCGACTCTTCGCCGTGTCTTGCAGGACTCTTCCCGAGCAAAGTGTTCGGGAAGAGTCGGCCAAGACTCGGCGAAGAGTCCGGGAGAAATGAGTAACAAGTAACGATTGATGGGAGGAAAAACCATGAAACCACATGTTAAGAAAAGTCGCTGGACTTATCCCCATTGGCTGGAGAAAAAGGGGTAAAGTTCCCGGCGTAGCGGGACTACTCCACGATACTGCCGTAGCTACGGTTGGTAGTCCAATCCGGCTGTATAACCTCTTGCCAGTATGTAGCATAGATAGCCGGATAGAACTCCAAAGATATCCTCGCAGCAACGATGGCGGGGAATGCTATCTCACTCAGGGCGTATAACTGCTTCTATTGAGGAGTTCGGACCATATCCTCGGCTTCTGCGATCAGGTGAGTGAGATTGCTCCATTCTTCGTGCATCTCTGAAAGGCGGCTAACCTTTTCCTCTGCCCCAAGCTCATTATACTCGGTTTCAAAGGTTTTAGCCATTTCTCCCAAGCGTATGAAGAACATATTCATTGCCGAGCCTTTGATGGTGTGAAGCGTTTTCTTGGCCAGATCACCCTGACCTTGGCGAATCTGATCGCTGAGAGTACTAAACTTATCCGGGAAATTGGATTTGGACATCAGCAGGAGGCTGAGCATCACTTCATCGTCATCGGAGAGATTGGTGCGAAGCTTGGCCATATTGAAGTGATCTTCAGCTCCGGAGAGGGCTGCTGCCTTGATGGCTTTTTGGGAGACCTTCAGGTATTTGTATAGCGTGTCCTGAAGCTCAGTAGCCGAGACAGGCTTGGTGAGGAAGTCGTTCATTCCGGCGTTCAGGCATCTTTCCCGTTCTTCGCTGAGCGCACCGGCAGTGAGTGCAATAATGGGTAGTAGCGAAAACTCCCTGATAGCCTGAGTGGCTTTCACGCCATCCATAATCGGCATTTGCACATCCATAAGCACGATATCGGGCTGGAATTCTTTGACCATACGAACTGCAGATTCTCCTTCCCTGGCTTCTGCGATTTCCAGGCCGGGAACTGCCTTTTTCAGTAACTCCCGTACGAGGCTGAGGTTCAAAGAATTATCCTCGGCCACCAGAATTTTGGGGGCCTGGCCGGGGGCTTTGGCAGTGGGAGTAAAGGCTTGAGGTGCATTTGCCTTCTCTTCTTCTTTCTCAAGATTTACCAAGATGGGTTCCAACTCTCCGGGACGGAGGGGTTTCCGCAGACAGTAGGCAAAGCCTTCCTGCTGTGCGGCTTCCAAAAGATCCTTGGGTTCCAGGATGGTATGAAGCAGAACTGCTGTGCAATTGAACTGCTTCAGAGTCTCCAGTAGTTTCTTTGACTCTTCGTTCTTCAGGCCGCTGTCCAGCAAAGCCAGATCGAACTTGGCATCAGGAGTCAACAGACTGAGCGCTTCTTCAGGGTTGTCGCAGGAGGTGGAGCTCGAGCCGAGGTCTGCCAAGTCTCGCTTTATAACCTCTCTGACCCTGGGATTGTCGTCTATCACCAATACTCTGTGGGGTCTTTTGGGCAGAGGTAATAGAGGGTATTTCTCGTCTTCGTTTTTCGGTAACTTCTCAAATGCCAGATCAAAGTAGAAGCGTGAACCAAAGCCAACTTCGCTATCCAGAAGAATACCACTGCCCATCAGGACAGCCAGATGGTTCGAGATCACCAGGCCCAGCCCGGTTCCTCCATACTTGCGGGTGATGGAAGAATCTACCTGGGAGAAGGCTTTGAACAGCCTTTCCCGCTGGATCTTGCCGATTCCTATTCCGGTATCTCTCACGCTGAATTCCAGCACCCACTGCCTGGCGGTTTCTTTCTTGCACTGCACTTTCAGCTCAATTTCACCGGCTGAAGTGAATTTAAGGGCGTTTTCCAGAAGGTTCTTGAGAATCTGGGTCAGGCGGGGAGCATCGATAATGACTCGCTTGGGAAGATCGCTTGGCAAGTCCAGGATGAAATCCAGACCCTTCTGCGCCACTTTCTCTTCCATCTCATCGACCATGTTCAAAAGCAGTTCCGGCAGAGGAGTTTCCACAGGGTTAAGCTCCATCTTGCCGGCTTCGATCTTGGAGAAATCCAGGATATCGTTTACTATACTCAAGAGATTATAGCTGGAGTTCAGTACATTCTGGGTGTATTGAGTCTGCTGGGGGTTCATAATGGTGTGAGAGAGGAGCTCTGTGAAGCCAATGATGCCATTGAGTGGCGTCCTGATTTCGTGGCTCATATTGGCAAGGAATTCGCTCTTGGCGCGGCTGGCGGCTTCGGCTTTTTCCTTCTCGCTGATAAGTCTTTGCTCCAGCAGAGTACGGTTCTTCACGTTTACAAAGAGCTGAGAGAAGAGCTGGAGCATCAGCCTTTCCTTCTCAGTGTAGCAATAGGTCTTCTTCACAGAGTCAAAGCCTACGAATCCGATACACTTGCCTTCATTCATCATAGGCAGTGTATAGAGGCTTTTTACATTCTGAGGCTTCAGAAGCATATATACGCTGCTCTCGGGATCCAGAAGAGAGATGTCGTCTATGCGGACAGGTTTGCCCTGTTTATGATTCTCCACCCATTCGGATATCTCGGCCAGAGGAACTGCCTGGAGCTCAGCAATATGGGAGGATACCCCCGGAGCGCAATACTCATGGGTATTTGTGCATATACCTCTATCCCAATGGTAATCAAAGATATAAGCTCTGTCTACCTGGGTGAATACAGCCAGCTCCGCCAGAGACTCGGTGATAGAGCTCTCCAGCTCCTCGACCGGCAGGTTTATATAGTGCATGGCTATACGATTGAGGATGTTTTGAATCTCGGACACAGATTCCAAGCGCTTCCCAATCGATATCTTCTGAAGTGCTTCAGCCAAAAGATTGGCCAAGACCCACAGATTATCTATATCTGCTTCAGAGAGGCGTGCTTCACTATGAATGAATTCAAAGCCCAGATAGCCCAGCACCTCTTCACCATTCAGGAGCGGTACTGAAACGTGGGTCTTGATGCCGGCTCTGAGAAAATAGTCCTTTTCCGCAAGCTGCATGTCCGGGCAATCTTGAGTCTCCGAAAGCACCAAGATCTCCCCGGCAAGTATCTTTTGGTAACTGAGCGGTAAATCTTTGGCTGAGATTTCCGAGAACAGGACTCCCTCAGAAGAATCTCCTCCTCGATCCCAGCAATGAGTCTTGATGAACAATTTGGCGTCTGAATTGAATTCACTGATGCAAACCCTGTCCGCACCAAAGTAATCGCCCACTTTCATCAGATCTTCCGCAAGAACGGCATCCACATTCTCCAGCACGGATTTTACCAGGTTTGTGGACATCTCAGTGAGGAGTCTTAAGAAGCGGTTCTGATGCTTGAGAGACTTCTCCGCCCGGCGTATCTGAGTGATATTTCGAACCAGGGCGATCATCATTTTCCCGCCTAGAGTACTGAAACGGGCCTCATATTCAAGGGTCTGATCGCCAGACCAAAGCTCATACTTGAAGGAATCCACAGCAATTCCCTGTAGCAGGTTCTGCTGTGCCATGCGGAAGCCTTCTGCCACATTCTGGGGAAGGACATCGTAAAACTTCTTGCCAATGTACTCATGAGCGGGATAGGGAGTTTCATCTCCCTGCCCGGCTTTAATATCGGCAATGGTGCCATCCGGTGCGATCACAAACAGCAAGTCCGGGATCGCCTTCAACAAAGATTCTGTATAGATACGTTGCCGTTCCAGCAACATTTCCGTCTGCTTTCTGGAGGTGATATCCCTCACATTTGCCACAATACCTTCCACGGAAGGGTCATTCAGCAGGCTGGAGGCCACTACATCTATCCAGATATAAGTACCAAAGTCTGTTTTGATGCGCAGCTCTTCTGTGATGGTCTTTCCAGAGTTCAGGACCAGATCGGAAAAAACCTCGTCGATGCGGGCGCGATCATCGGGATGCACAAGCTCCAGGATGTGTCGGGTCTGCATAACTTCAATCTGTTGAGGCCCCACAATCTTGAGCCCAGCCGGACTGGAATAGATCATTTGCCCTTCTCTGCTGATTATCATAATCCAGTCAGAAGAATTCTGTACCAAGTGACTAAAACGGTCTTCCATCATTTAAACCTCTATCCTGTGGCATTTCGGCTCTCCAGAGAACTTTCCTGCCTAGTAAACGCTGTGACATGCTTGCAGTTGGAAGCATCGTAGAATGAGCAACTCAAGCATCATTTCTCATTTTAAAGCAGGATAAATCTCCATAGAAGTTTGTCAATAAATTTTCCGCTTTCATCACACTCCCGACTGCTTTGACACACGCAAGAACGTGAAACTAAGAGGATTGACTCAGTTTAATTTCACTACTCCTGTGTCTACAAACTCTCTTTACCTGCCCACTTTAGGCTTGACATTCCTGTATAGGCATTTATCTTGACCTTATGGTCGCAAAAGGTTCAATAACACTGTTGCCCTCTCTGTTCCGATCAGCCCTGCCAGCCAGCTTCGGGTTCAGTATCATAGAGAGAATTGGTGTCCTTGGTCCGCTCAGAGGCCTGTATTTCAGTATATCTGTGAGGTGAATATTATGAGTAACGGAAAGGAAACCCCTGCCAAGTGCAGGATGGGGAGATTCAGCATCATTCTCTTTATATTGAGCGTGGCTCTATTTCTGGTCGTATTGGCACTGTATATCTTCGTGATACCGAGTCAGATGAAGCAGGTAAACAATGTCCAGCAAACCACGGAGCTCCCTGCAACTCCGAACTAATAGCAACATTCCTTACCAGTTACTCGTCACTCATTCATTCCCAATAAGCTGCCGAGTCTTCACCGAGTCTTGCAGGACTCTTCCCGAACACTTTGCTCGGGAAGAGTCCTGCAAGACTCGGTGAAGACTCCGCAACCCCCTTGCAAGCCCTAAGCTCAAAACGCCAAGAATTCTCACATCGGGTTTCTCCAGTTAGTTTACTGAAGTGGATTTTTGGGTACAAGGCTTCTACCAAAAAAGACGTTGACAATTTCGCTGCCTCTGAATCGTATGCAAGATAGCCAAGAAACATCTAAGTATCATAAAATAGGAGACCGCGTATGAGGTTAGACAGACGTCGTTTAATCCTCGCTATGCTCTTGGTTTTCGTTGCTGTTGTGACAGTGATTATTGCCCAGAAGCAAGAGACGAGCAGTCAGAATGTGGTCCAGGACTTCAAGATTGAGGATGTGCCTTTTGATGATGGCACCGGCCTGATCCTGAGCTGGAAACCCCTACACAAGGACAAACGGGTTATTGAATACCGTATTTACCGTGGAGTATCGCCGGACACCCTTTTCTATCATGCCTCCGTGCAAGTGAATGTGAAGACTGGTGTGGCATCCGACCGGATGTATTACTACGATACTTCCTACAATCCTCTGATCGACATCGAATCCCCCGGCAAGCTCAAGAAAGAGAAGCAACAGGGTCCTGATAGCCCGCTCTATCGTAATGTTCCCAGGGATCAGAAGATTGCCTCAATCATGGCAGAGAAGCTTGATCTGATCAGTATCGTGGATAAAGCGGATCTTTATAAACGCGCCACCAAACTGAATTCTGCCGACCCCGCGGATTCCTCCACCTATGCAGGGGTAAAGATGCATCAACAGATGATCTATGCCGCCCTGCGCAATGGTGAGACCTATTATTACACTGTAGTTGCTGTAAACGAACGCAACAAGTTTTATACTCCCGCTCCGGTGGGCTCCGGCATGCCGGTTCCCAATGCTCCGGAACCTGCCACCAGCCTCTACAGCAGCTTGGTGGAAGATGGCAACAGCCTGAATTTTGAGTGGAACTTCCCGCTCTTCAAAGATGATCTGCAGGCTTATCAGATAGTGATGATTCCGGATGGAATGAGCTCTGAAGCCTGGATGGCGGTGAAAGACAGTATCCCGGCTGAAGCTTTGCAGGTGATCGCTCAGGGAGGAGTCGGCGGAGGAGCTTTGCCAAATTATACGCAGATTCCTCTTACTCAATTGGCAGAGCAGGGTCTGAGCCCGGAAAGGCTGAAGGCTTCCCGTTTTGCTATTCGCTTTGTCGATTCCCAGGGTATGGCATCCATGTCCGCTCCGGCAAATGTGAGACCGATCACCGTGGCTCAGCTTCCTCCCAAACCTACCTTTAAGGTGGAGGATAAGCCCAACGATAAGGGAGATAGACTCACAGTGCTCTGGGATGATCCGATTGTCTTTGTAACCAAGACCAGCATCACCAACAGCCGTGGCAACCGCCTCCGCGTGAACTATCAATTGAACAAAGCCGAGACTCAGAAAGTCAAGAACATCTATTTCGAATTCTTCAAAGCCGGTGAAAGCCAATCCTTTGCACGGATAAACGAATTCTACCCGGATAACAGCATCATGTTGCGTGTGCCGGCTGGTTATGATTACAAGTCCGGATTCAAAGTGAAGATTACTATGGATTGGAAGCCCAGGATCAATAAAGAGTATGTGATAGAGCAGAATCTTGCCAGGGACGACCAGATGATGTCTCTGATGCCCAGTCGTCAGCTTTACCGTAATGGCGTGGAAGTTTCCAGGCTGCAGAATGTGGTTTACCGTAAGAGCCTGCGTGGTTCCCAATTCACTCTGATAAAAAGCAATACTGCTTACGATAACAATCTGGACGTGGTGATTCCTTATCCCACCACCATCACCCGTGGTATTTCCGGATTCCGCTTTGTGGAAGGTGATTCACTGGTTACCATCATCGAAGGCAAACGGACTGCCAGAGCTCTGCAAAAGGGCGATAACCGCGGAAGCTTCACACTTGTTTCTCCTTCCATAGACTTAGTCTTTGATAAAGAAGCCGAGACCACTCTGAACACCACACTCTTTGCCTCTGAAGCCGCCAAAGACCTGCAGGAGACCATCTCCGGTCTGGAAGATCAGATAGCGGAACTGAATGCCGCCAAGGCTTCCCTGGATAGCCTTCCTCCAGCCCTTGCCGCTGCTCAGATGCCCAGAATCACTTCTCAGCTTGAGAGTGTGCAAAAAGAACTGGCTGCTTACCAGAACAATAAGTATCTGAAACGAGCCAATCAGATCAAGGGTCAGAGATCCCGGATGCGCTATATCGGTTCAGTGCGTGAACCCGATGGCCGTTATCAGACCTATCGTATCACCCGCACAGACGGTCGTGGTGCCATCACGGAATCTGATCTGGATCAAACTAAAGAAGAGGATTTCAACTACTATATCCCGATCTCGAACTGGTTTGACCAGAACAAGTGGGTAACCCTCTTTACGTCTCTGCTCTTTGCCGCAATGGTCTTTGTCTTTGTGCATTTGGCCAAGCAGGGTAAGAGCCTCTATATCCGTCCCATCGCAGGACTCAGTGAGATCGACAATGCCATTGGCCGCGCTACCGAAATGGGACGTCCCATGCTCTTCTCCATGGGTAATGGTGGGCTATCAGACGTCGCCACTCTTGCCTCTCTGGGAATCTTGGGACTGGTTGCCAAGAAAGCTGCGGAATATGATACCAAGCTGATCGTTCCCTGCTACAACTACATCATCATGCCCATCGCTCAGGAAATAGTTCGTGAAGCCCACTACGCAGTGGGACGTCCAGATACCTATGATAAGAACAATATCTTCTTCCTGACCGATATGCAATTTGCCTATGTGGCAGGTTTCAACGGAATCATGGTGCGTGAAAGAGCCGCTACAAACTTCTTTATGGGCTATTTCGCTGCAGAATCGCTTCTGATGACAGAAACCGGGAACTCCATTGGCGCCATTCAAGTGGCAGGAACCGATGCCGTTACCCAGATACCTTTCTTCATCACCAGTTGCGATTATACCCTGATAGGCGAAGAGCTCTATGCCGCATCAGCTTATCTGAACCGTGAACCAATGCTTTTGGGAACCCTGAAGGCCCAAGACTACTTCAAGTTCCTGATTCTCAGTGTGATCATCGCCGGTGGTATTCTCTCCACCTTCCAGATCACAGCACTTAATAATATTCTTCCCACGAAATAAAGCGAGGCTTTAATGAAAAAGACCGTACCATTACTGATAGTCATGATCGGAGGTTTGATCTGGGTGTTCTGGGCCTTCTCTCCGCACAAGATCATCCAGGATGACTTCTACAATCAATTCTATCTGCCCTGGGCACGTGCCATGGCACCCTTTGCGGCGCTTTTGGGCGTGATCAGCCTTTCCATGATGCACTCTGCCAAGATACGCAGAAAGGCTCCCAAGTGGCAATACAGCTTCTTCTTCTTTGCCGGGTTTGTTGTAACAACCCTGGCGGGATTTATTGGTGGAACCCAGAAGGGTGGCCTCTTTATGTGGATGTTTGAAAACATGCAGATGCCCATGAGCTCCACGATGTTCTCTCTCCTGGCCTTCTACATGGCTTCAGCCGCTTACAAAGCTTTCCGGGCCAGAAGCCTGGAAGCCACAGTGCTGCTGGTGGCAGCTATTGTGGTGATGCTGGCACAGGTGCCGCTGGGCGTAAAAATTTCCAGGCATCTGCCGGATATCTCCCAATGGATTCTGGACGTTCCAAACCTCGCTTCCAAACGCGGTATAGCTTTGGGCGTGGGACTTGGTAGTGTGGCGACCACACTGAAAATATTACTTGGTATCGAACGCTCATATCTGGGCGGCGGTGATTGATCAGGAGGAGAATAGATGAACTTTTTTGAACGAATCCAGGCTCTTGATCGTAGGTGGATCTATATAGTTGTGGCTCTTGCCATAGTTATTCCGCTCATGATTCCCTACAATTCGGATAACGTAACTACTCCGCCCACCGAGAATCTGTATCAGATGATCGATAGCTTTGCCGGCCGTGAAGACAGAGCTATTCTGCTAAGTTTCTATCACGATGCATCCACCATGCCGGAGCTTTTCCCCATGGAGATTGCCATCCTCAGACATTGCTTTGAACGTAATGTGAAAGTCTTCACACTCACCTGGCTGCCTTCCGGTGCTCCGGTGATCGACTTTGCCATCAACAGTGTTAAAGAAGAGTATCCCAATATCGTCAGCGGTGTGGATTATTGTAACTTTGGTTACATCCCTGGCACTCTTGCCATGCCTACCGTTATTGGTATGGGAGATAACATCGCCGCTACCGTGAAGACCGATGCTGAAGGCCGCAAGATCGAGAGTTTGCCCATTATGAAGGGGATCAATAACTACAGTGAAATGAACCTCGCTGTGGAGTTCTCCGGCAGTGTGGCAGGTTCCTATTGGATCGTTTACGCCCGTCCCAAGTTCGGTTTGAACGTGGCTGTGGGTGTGACCGCCGTTATGGCTGCCGATCAGTATCCTTACCTGCAATCCGGTCAGTTCATCGGCATGCTTGCCGGCCTGAAAGGTGCTGCAGAATATGAGAAGCTGGTTGATGTCTTTGGAGCCTATCGTGAACCCGATTCTCCCATCACGGTTCAAACCGATGAAGATGGCAACAAGATTGTTCCCGGACGTCCCTTCAGCCGTGAGCTGCTTCAGGATGAATCCACTAAGGAGCTGATCAATATCACCACTCAGAACATTGCCACTTTCAGTCCTGCGGATTATGAGGCTTTCACCGCCAAGTATCCGGAGAAGAAGGCTGTCTTTGATGCAATCAAAACCATGGATAACGGCAAGGTCAAGATAGACGTGACTCAGGTCTCCAAAGCTCAGCAGGACGAGATGGGTCCTCTGGCCTGGAAGGATCTGAACCGCATGACCCGCAATATTCTCTATAAGTTTAAAGTAGCCCGTATAGGCATGAACGCTCAGTCCGTTGCTCACATTATGATCATCGTCTTCATCATCCTGGGCAACATTGGTTACTTCATCTCCAAGTCGCGTCAAGCCAAGAAATAAGGAGGGAATAATGTCATTTGAATTGTTTAGTAACCTGGTCGGAGCTTTCTTCACACTGTGTATCTTCTCGTTCTTGTACAAGGACAATCCTTTCTACCAGATGGCGGAACAGCTTCTGGTGGGTATCTCGCTGGGATACGGATTGGTGCTGACCTACACCCGTGTGTTCGTTCCCTTCCTGTATCAACCTATGATTCTCAAACAACAATGGATCCTGATTATTCCCTCCATCATGGGTATATTCTACATCCTGCGTTTCAACCGTAAACTGAGCTGGCTTTCCCGTTACCCTATCGCCTTTTCCATGATGGGTGTGGGTGCCAGCGTGCCTCTTTCCATGCACACCTTCATTCTGGTGCAGATGCGTCAGGCGATGGTGCCGCTGGAGAGTGTAAACCTGGCTCTGATCTTCATCGGAACCATTGCCGTGCTCCTGTATTTCTTCTTCTCGAAGGCTCACACAGGCGTGTATGGCAAGTTTGTCGATGTTGGCAAATGGTATATGATGATCGGTTTCGGTGCCTCCTTCGGACTCACCGTTATGGCTCGTATTTCGCTATTGATTGGTCGTATCCAGTTCCTGGTAAACGACGTCTTTGGCGCATTAAAATAGCATAGCTGTTCATGGGATGTCGTGAGCGCATTGCTGCTCACGGCATCCTGATGAATCCATATCTGGTTAGACCTTTAGGATAAAGAAATGAAAAGATACCTGATCATCCTGGCCTTGGTAGTTCTGGGAATCTTCAGTCTTCTGCTCTCGGATCGCAATGTAGACCCGGCTACAGAAGGCAAGATCATGCAGTTCACTGCCGAGGATATTAATTACGACGATGGTTCCGGCGTGCTTCTGCGCTGGAAACCCCTGGATAAATCCAAGCGCATCATTCAATACAATGTATATCGTGGAGTTCATCCCGATAGCCTGTTCTTCCTCAGCCATCTGGAAGTGGATCCCAAGATGGGAGTCTTGAGCGAAGAGCTCTTTTTCTATGATAAAGACTATCCCACCCTGGTGGATTTTGAGACGGCTCCCGGCAAGATTAAACGGGAAAAGGGACAGAAAGAGAACAGCCCGTTGCTCAAAGGCGTTCCCCGTGATCCTGCCGTCCTGGCGAGTATATTGGATCGTTATTCCGTGCTCGGCATGGTGGGCAGCAAGAATTACTATAAACACAGCAAGAAGCTTGTGGAAGCCGATAGCAGCTTTACTGCAGGCTTGAAGCTTAATCAGTTTGAATACATCCTGGCCAACGTTGTGGCCGGACAGAAGTATTATTACACAGTGCTGGGCGTCAATGAACGTGGACAATACTTACCTTTTGCAGATGTGAAAGAAGTGGTGCCCGAGGATAATCGTCCCGATCCCACTGCTACAGTCAATTCTGTTTTGGTGACCGATAACAAAGAGCTTCGCCTGGAATGGAATCCTCCCTCAGTGGCTACCGATATAGCTCTCTGGGAAGGATATCTGCTGCCCAAGACGGCAGTACCTGCTTTTGATGCAGCTCAGGCCAAGAATGCAGAAGCAGAAGCTCAGATGGACTTTGCTTCAGAGTGGAAAGGCAGTGCCCGTCCTCTCTTCCAGATTCAGAACATGTCCCAAGCCAGTACCTATTATCATACTGTAGCCCTCGCGGAGCTTGGCATGCCAGAAGCTTTTGATACAGAGGCTTATGCCTTGGTGCTGGGATACATGGACTACAACGGTTTTTATGCCTATAGCATGGGCAGGCCAATCCACACGGCTTTAAGCTCGGAGATTCCCACTCTTCCTAATTTCAAGGTGCTGGATAAGCGCAATGACAAGGGCGATAACCTCTATATCTCCATAGGTAAGCCTCTGGTGATGATCTCACAAGCTGCTTACACCAATGCCAACCGCAACCGTCTGAGAATCAACTATGAGATTTCCGCCAACGAAGCTTACAACATCCAAAAAGTCAGATTCCAGTTTTTCGATGAATCCGGGGCGGCACTCGGTACCATCACAGAGCATTATATGGATCAGATCATTCACCTGAAACTGCCTGCTACACGTAAGGCGAACCTGAATGATATCACTGTCCGTATTGCCGTGATGAGTACAGGGGACAAGGATTATCCGAAAGACGAGATGATCCAGCATCTGGCTTATGATCAGGCAAACCGCCGGTTCAGCGGCAACAAAGTGGAACTGGCAGGGCAGAGGCTTAACCGTCTGTATTATGACCTGATTTCCACAAACAAGCTGGATTACAACTTCGTTCCCGGTATCCGCATGGGTGGTATGTCCCGCGGGTATACCCACACCATCAATTATGAAGATATGCTCTATCAACCCCTGATGGGTTACGACAAGAGCAGCCATCGCTTCAAGCTCAATCCCTTCGTGACGGTTGATACAGACACCACCTATGGTGCGGCCTTGAAAGTTCCTCTCTTCAAAGAGGAGTTTGAGGGACAGATCAAGGAATTGGAGCGCAAAGTCGCAGAAGGCACAAACCTCTTTGCCACCACGATCGATACGGCCAAGGCAGATTCCATCCGGCAAGTGCTGGCCTCTGATAAAGCAACCTTGGAATTCACCAAGAAACATCCCGCTGTGCTGGAAGCTGCCACCAAGAAAGGCAAGGCTGCCTGGCTGAAGGTCTTCCTGAGAGAAAGGGACAAGAACTTCCGCAGCTACGCTTACCAGATGCTGGTGACCAATGGACGTGGGCTCTACAACACATCAGAGATATACAGCAAAGCCGGCAGCACCTGGTTTTATCCCAAGAATGAATGGTTTGACGATACCAAGGTCATCACGCTGATAGCCAGCTTGATTCTCTTCTTCCTGGTGATCTACGGCATCTTTGTGTCCCGCAGCAAGGATCCCTATATTCGTCCCATTGCCGGATTGGCCGAGCTTGATAACGCCGTGGGAAGAGCCACAGAAATGGGGCGTCCCGTGATGTTTGTCCCCGGCTGGGGAACTCTGGGTGATCCCTGCACCATCTCTGCCATGATGATCCTCTCTCAGGTAGCCCGCAAGACTGCCGAGTTTGACGTTCGTCTGATCTCTCCGCATGTGGATTACTTCGTAGTGCCATTGGCACAGGAAGTGGTCAAGACTGCATATAGCGAGATCGGCAGACCCGATAGCTACAACCAGAACGATATCTTCTACGTATCCGATGTACAGTTTGCCTTCTCGGCAGCCGTCAACGGCATCACCATCCGTGACCGGGTGGCCACCATCTTCTACATGGGCTACTTCAATGCTGAAGCTCTGCTTATGACGGAGACAGGCAACCAATGCGGCGCTATCCAGATAGCTGCCTCGGATGCCATCACGCAGATACCGTTCTTCATCACCACTTGCGATTACACTCTGATTGGGGAAGAGTTCTATGCTGCTTCAGCATATCTTTCCAAGAACCCGGATATTGTCTCCATGCTCAAAGCGCAGGATGGCTTCAAGCTCCTGATCGTAATCTTTATGATCATCGGCACCATCCTTTCCAGCTTGCATTACATGGGCTTTATCAATGCTTTCCCAGTAGAATAGGAGCATATAAACATGGATAGGATCCCAACCTCCACTCTGAAGCGGCTTCCACAATATCTGGAAGTCCTGAAGCAATTTGCCCGGGCGGGACTCAGAGAAGTTTCCGCCACCAAGATCTCAGTCTTTACCGATTTCCACCAGACCGTGGTACGTAAGGACCTATCCTATACGAATATCAACAACATCCCTCAAAGCGGATATAATATCAAGAAACTTGCCAATGCGATTGAGGAACTCCTGAATTGGTGTGACACTTCCTCCAGTTATCTGGTGGGGGTGGGTCATCTGGGCTCAGCTCTCCTGGGCTATCAGGAGTTCTCTCAACGCGGGCTTACCATCGTGGCTGCCTTTGATAACGATCCGGATAAGATCAACACCACTACTCATGGTGTTCCTGTGTATTCTGTGCTAGATATCACTACGATGGCTCCGAAGAGAAAAGTTCAGATAGGCATCATCACTGTTCCACCGGAAGCTGCCCAGCTTGTGGCAGATCTCATGGTTCACAGCGGTATCAAGGCCATCTGGAACTTCACTCCTCAAAAGCTCCATGTTCCCACCGATATTATCGTGGAGAATGTGGATATGTTCGCTTCGCTGGCGGTTCTTTCCAGACGGCTGGCCGAAAAAGAACACACCGAATAATCCGAATCAGCAGGGATTGAATTAACGGCAGGATCGTGGTCTTGCCGGATAGGGGAACAAATGAAGGTACTGCTTGTCTCGCCCAAGTCTCACACCGGAGGCTTGGAAGCCTTGCGCACGGGGAATCAGATTCTCCAGGGCTTGTTATTTATTGCCGCTGCTGCCCGGGATGCCGGACACAAAGTAGTGGTCGTGATTGCCGATGCCATGAGCGTCGATCGTTACATACGCCGTTATCAGCCCGATCTGGTGGGTGTATCCTGTGTAACCGCCACCTATCCTGTGGCACGGGAACTCCTGATCCACATTCGCCAAAAGTATCCTGAGCTTCCCACCGTTATCGGCGGTCATCATGCCACTTTCATGTACAAGGAGATTTTCCAGGAGACGGACGTTCATTATATCTGCAGAGGAGAGGGTGAGGAAGTCTTTGTGAAGCTCCTGGCGGCTCTGGAAGCCGGCAATAAGTATCCGGACATTCCTGGCATGGTTTATTGCCAAGATGGCATCTGTTTCAACGATGAGGTCATAGCCATCCTGGACGATTTGGCGCATCTGCCCCGGATCACTCTCGATCTGGTAGCTCCGGAATTTAGCTTCAGCCCCAAGCTGGTCTCCTCCCGAGGTTGTCCCTTCCGCTGTTCCTTCTGCTCGATTTCTGCATTCTACGGCGGAAAATACCGGCAACGCACCGTTGATGAAGTGATCACCGATCTCAAGGACTATATGAGCTGGGGCTTCGATCAATTCTGGTTTCACGATGATAACCTCACAGTCAACAAAGCCTGGCTCACGGATTTCTGTAACCGCCTGATCACCGAAAGGATCAAGATTCGCTGGAATGCCATGTCCCGTGTGAGCATCATCGCCAAAGAACCGGAGCTCATTGCCCTGATGCACCGTGCCGGATGCTCTCTGCTTTCCATTGGTATAGAGAGCGGTATTCCGGAAGTGATAGAGCGCATGCACAAAAATATCGATCTGAACGATATAGACAGAGCTATTGCAGTGATGGACAAGATCGGGATGACCCACAACTGGTATATGATCCTGGGTTCCGGCGATGAGTATGACACCCCGGAGTATCTGCAAAAGAATCTGGATTTCTTCAAAGCCCGCAAGCTGGGTTATCTGGTGATCTCCATTCTCACACCCCTGCCGGGCACAGAGCTCTTTGATAAACTAAAGAAAGAGAATCGTATCCTGCATTACAATTGGGAAGATTACGATATCGCCCACTGCGTGTATCAACCCCTGGGTATGGAACCTCATGATTTGGAAGCCTTCATGCCCAAAGCCTACAGGCAGATTTATCTTTCCAAGGGCTGGCGCTTGGTTCCCTTGGCCATCAAGAGCATTAAAACAGGTGCCATGCGTCCTCAGCAAATCTTCACCGGGGCCAAAATAATAATGCAGAACAAGCTCTTTGGCAAGGACTTCCTGAAAGCCATGGAAAAGCGGAAGTAACGGCTAGACGATCTCCTCTTCAGGATAATACTCCGCCAGACATTCCGGCTGATAACATACGACGCGGTTCTTTCCGGCTGCTTTGCCCAGGTATAGAGCTTTGTCTGCTTCCACGATCATCTCTTCGGCCTGAAGCTGAGCTCTGTGGTAGCTGAAGCCGATGGTAACTGTCACGCTGTGTTCAAGGCCGTTGTGGACAACCTTTGTGGCTGCAACGGCTTCCCTCACTCTGTCCAGCACTATCTCAGCGCCTTTGCAATGAGTTTCCGGGAAGATAAAAAGGAATTCCTCGCCACCCCATCTGCCCACATAGTCCATTTTGCGGATCTTATCCAGGAAGACCCTCGAGACTGTCCTGAGCACCTCGTCTCCACAATCATGCCCAAAGCTGTCGTTGAACTTCTTAAAGTTGTCTATATCGGCTATAGCCAGGGCAAAACCACGCTTGGTGCGGTTTGATCTCAGGATTTCAGAGGCAACCACTTCATCCAAGGTTCTGCGGTTATACAATCCGGTGAGGGCATCATGCCGGGATAAACGGTTCAGGTGCTCATAGGCTTCAGTGAGTTCCTGGTTCTTCACCTTCATGGCATTGTGAGCGTTTTCCAGATCTTCAGAGAGCTTTTCCAGATAGGCATTCAGCTCACTCTGGCTTTTTTCGGTTTCCACAACGCTGTCAATATCTATGAAGATGCCCAGCACACCACTTACTTCCCCCAGATCGTTATGTATGCGGGAAACATAAAGCTCTGCCCAGAAAATACTGCCATCCTTGCGCTTGTAACGTCTTCTGCGTTGCAAATAGTCCAGCTCTCCGCTGATGAGCCTGGAGAAGTTATCTGCGCTGGTATCCAGCTCGTCCGGGGCGGTCAGATCCTGAACGTTCAAGCTCTTGGCTTCCTCCGGAGAATAGCCCATATACTTGCACCACGCCTTGTTCACCATCACATAGTTCCCTGCCATATTTGTAACCCCTATGGCCATCACAGCATTATCAAAGATCTTTTGATACAGATCCCCCGGCTCAAGTTCTTTCATATGGTCTCCCTGTGTAAAAAAGGCGGGAACAGCTTGGTTCCCGCCATAATTGTTCCGCTTAGACAGCGGTGGTTGGTTCGGTGTAGGTGCGTTGACCCAATTCCCGATCCAGCATGAAGATACCCTGCATGTGGTCGCCAACCATCTTGAGCTGGTTTACGATCCTGTCTGCATTGGCTTCTTCTTCCACTTGTTCATCCACATACCATTGCAGGAAGCTGCGGCTGGCGTGGTCTTTCTCCTTGATGGCCAAATCCATCAACTCATTTATGCTTTTGGTAATGAATCCCTCATGTTCCAGGGCCGCTTTGAAGGCGTTGAGCGGATTCTTGAATTCCTTGGCAGGCTTTTCTATGGCCAGCAGTTCCACTTCGCCACCGCGTTCGATCACATAATTAAAGAATTTCATGGCGTGGAAGTGCTCTTCCTGAGCCTGCACCAGCATCCAATTGGCAAAACCATCCAGGTTTTCCTTGGCAAACCAGGCACTCATGGAAAGATACAGGTACTCTGAGAAGAGTTCCTTGTTGATTTGGTTATTAATCGCTTTGTTAAGGGATTTGCTTATCATTTTAGTTCTCCATTTTTGTTTTAATATCTTGTTCGAGCTTGATTCTCATGGCCTCCAGATCGGCCTGAGAGGGTATGTATTGCAGCTTTATGGGTTCCAGCATATCAAACCCGCATTCCTTGGGATCACCCAAAAGCTGTTGCAGAATTGGTATGCTTTGTCCACCCCAGCCATAGGAGCCGAAAGCCAGCCCAACCCGTTCCTTGGGTGAAAGGCCCTTCAGGTAATACATGAAAGCAGCCACAGTGGGCAGGATGGAGCTATTCAGCGTGGGGGAGCCCACACAGATGTAATGCGCATCGATAATCTCGGTCATTATATCTGAGATGTGGGAGAGTTGCAGATTGTGCAGCTTGGCTTTGATACCCAGGTTTTCAAAGGCTTCCATGATGGTCATAGCCATCATTTCCGTGCTTTTCCACATGCTGTCGTAGATCACCAGAGCGCGGTCTTTTTTGGAAACGTTGTAGGCCCAATCCTTGTAGGCTTCCATGATGCGGGGAATGTGCTCTGTCCAGATAATGCCGTGGGACGGGCAGATCATATCCACATCCAATCCGGCGGCTTGATCCAAAACCTTCTGCACCTGCTTGGAATAGGGCAGCACGATATTGGCATAATATTTCTTGGCTTCCTCCATGATGATTGCCAGAGGATACTCTGTATCCAGGCGTTCGGAAGAGGAAATGTGTTGGCCGAAAGCATCGTTTGAAAAGAGGATTTTATCTTCCGGACAGTAGGTCACCATGTTATCCGGCCAGTGCACCATGGGAGTGGTCACGAAGTGCAGATTGCGGCGCCCGATATTGAGCACATCGCCGGTCTTGACTTCCTGGAAGTTCCAATCCTTTTTATAATGCATCTTGAGGCCTTTGATGCCGTTGGCATTGGTGTAAATCTTGACGCCAGGAAGCTTCTCCATCAGATAAGGCATGCCTCCGGAGTGATCCATCTCCACGTGATTCTGCACCAATATGTCGATTTTAGAGGGATCGATGATCTCGCTGATGCGTGCGATCATCTCATCAAAGAGATAATACTTCACATTATCTATGAGGGTGATCTTCTCATCGATTATCAGATAAGCGTTGTAAGTGGATCCTCTCTGGGTGAGATACCCGTGGAAATTCCTCAGGTTCCAATCAATTCCCCCAACCCAGTAGATCCCTTCCTTCAGTTTTCTTGCATTCATGTAGTAAACTCCGTTATATAAACATTTATTGTATTTGCTGTATATGCTTTGATTGCCTATTTACAAGATAGGCAAAATGACGAGGGAGTCAAGAGGGTTTTTGCAGTTGATGGGGTTTGCGTATCGTAGCTTTCCGAAGCTACGTATCTTTTTCTGGAGGATTGGAATCCTCCTCTACGGGGCGTATCGTAGCTTTCCGAAGCTACGTATCTCTACCGGGAGGATTGGAATCC